>CAMLIZ010000088.1 GCA_946480245.1 uncultured Pseudomonadota bacterium | reverse complement strand
GGCGGCCTGCTGCGCTACGGCATCCCCGACTTCAAGATGGAGAAGAGCCACATCGATCGCCGCGTCGAGCAGATGCAGGCCGAGGGCGTGGTGTTCCGCACCAAGGTGCTGGTGGGCCAGTTGCCCGAAGGCAGCAAGGTGACCAGCCACGCGAAGGAAACGATCAGCGCGGAGCAGCTGCAGGCCGAGTTCGACGCCGTGCTGCTGGCCGGCGGTGCCGAAGCGCCGCGTGACTTGCCGGTGCCGGGCCGCGAGCTCGAAGGCGTGTATTTCGCGATGGAATTCCTGCCGCAGCAGAACAAGGTGAATGCGGGCGACAAGCTCAAGGGCCAGCTGCGCGCCGATGGCAAGCACGTGATCGTGATCGGCGGTGGCGACACCGGCAGCGACTGCGTGGGCACCAGCAACCGCCAGGGCGCGGCCAGCGTGACCCAGTTCGAGCTGATGCCCATGCCGCCGGAGCTCGAGGACAAGCCGCTCACCTGGCCGTACTGGCCCTACAAGCTGCGCACTTCCTCAAGCCACGAAGAGGGCTGCCAACGCGAGTTCGCGATCGCCACCAAGGAGTTCATCGGCGAGAAGGGCAAGCTGAAAGCGCTGAAGACGGTGCGCGTGGAAGCCAAGAACGGCAAGATGGTCGAGGTGGCTGGCAGCGAGCAGGTGCTGCCGGCCGACATGGTGCTGTTGGCGATGGGCTTCGTGAGCCCGGTGGCCTCGATCCTCGACACCTTCGGCGTCGAGAAGGACGGGCGCGGCAACGCGAGGGCGAGCACGGACCTCCTCGGCGGCTACCGTACCTCCAAGGAGAAGGTGTTCGCGGCCGGCGACATGCGGCGTGGGCAAAGCCTGGTCGTGTGGGCGATCCGGGAAGGGCGCCAGGCGGCGCGAGCGGTGGATGAGTTCCTGATGGGGGAGAGCGCGTTGCCGCGCTGACCGGCCACGCGGACGAGCGGCACGTCGCCGCAGACGAGCGGCGAGCTCCGTCGCGCTTTCGCCTTGGACAATCGGGCATCGAGAAGGTGTCCGCATGCCCACTCCATTCACATCTGCCGCCCGTCGCGCTGCCGCCCAGCACGGCTTCACCTTGATCGAGGTGATGATCACGGTGGCCATCGTCGCGATCCTGGCCGCGATCGCGCTGCCCGCCTATTCCGACTACCTGCGTCGCGGCCAAATGCCCGAGGCGTTCACCTTCTTGTCCGACTACCGGGTCAAGATGGAGCAGTACTACCAGGACAACCGCAACTACGGTAGCGGCTCCTGCGCCCAGGCCGGCGGCGCCGGGCCGTCGTGGAACACGTTTGCGCCCAGTGCCAAGTACTTCACGTTCAGCTGTGCCCTGACCAACGTGGATCAAGGCTATCTGCTGACCGCAACGGGAAATGGCGGCCTGACCACGGGATACGTCTACACCATCGACACCAACAACACCCGGCAGACGACCCTGTTCAAAGGCGCGGGTGTTGCAAAGAACTGCTGGCTCGTCAAGGGTGACGAGTGCTGATGAACGCGGACAATCCCATGGCACGGCAACGCGGTGTGACTCTCATCGAGCTGATGGTGACGCTCGCCATCGTGGCGATCGTTGTCTTCGCCGTGCTGCCTGACATCGGCTCGTGGATGCGCAATACGCAAATTCGCAACGCGGCCGAGTCGATCGAAGCCGGACTGCAGCGCGCGCGAAACGAGGCGGTGCATCGCAATCGCACGGTTCAGTTCACCCTGGTGTCGCTGACCGATCCCGCCAACATCGACAACAGCTGTGCGCCGTCGTCGACCGCTGCATCGTGGGTGATCAGCTTGGCCGATCCCACGGGCAACTGCGGAGCCGCCAACAACGTCACCCCGTTCGTTGTGGACAGTCATGCCATGGCAGACGGGTCGAGCACTGTCTCCGTTTCCGCAGTGCAGGCGGACGGCGCCACTGCCGCCTCGAGCGTCACCTTCGACGGGTTGGGCCGCATCGTTTCTGCAGCACCGATTGCAAGCATCGACGTAACGCATGCCTCTGCCGGCACGCGGCCGCTGCGCATCGTGCTCACCGCCAGCGGGAGCATTCGCACCTGCGATCCCAACATGGGCGACGCCACCGACCCGCGCCACTGCTGAGCCATGAAACCACTCACACCATTTCGCCGCCGCAGAGCCGAAGCCGGCTTCGCGATGCTCGAAGCACTGATCGGAATCCTGATCTTTTCGTTCGGCATTCTGGGTGTGGTGGGGCTGCAGGCGTCGATGACGAAGGCGCAGACCCAGTCGCGCTACCGTGCCAACGCCGCTGCGCTGGCGGGGGACCTGGTGGGGACGATGTGGTCCGATCTGACGAACCTGAGCCAGTACGACAGCAGCAACTGTGATTCGTACGAGCCCTGCCGCACGTGGGCGGAAAAGGTCGCCGCGGTGTTGCCCGGCGGTGCACCGGCCGTTGTCGTCAACGGCACTTCGGTCACGGTGACCTTGAGCTGGACCATCCCGGGCGAGGCGGTTCAGGCCCGTTACGTGACCGCCACTGCGATCGCGAATTGAGGGGGCGTCGATGACTTCTGAACGAAAGCCCCAACGCTTGCACACCCCGCGCCGCTGGCATCGCGGCGTAACGCTGGTCGAACTGATGGTGGGTTTGGTGATCGGCCTGATCGCCACCTTGATCATCACGCAGGTGCTCTCCGTTGCAGAGGGGCAGAAGCGGTCAACCACCACCGGCAGCGACGCTCAGGTGAACGGCGCGCTCGCCCTGTACGCCGTACGACGTGACGTGCAAATGGCGGGGTACGGCTTCAGCTCCGAGCAGCCCGCGCTAGGCTGCGACACGCACGCGCAGCAAGGCGGCGTGGCCGTCAATTGGAGCTTGGCGCCATTGACCATCACCGATGGTGCAGGCGGCGCGCCCGACACCATCGACGTGCTGTACAGCGACAAGGACAACGCCTCGCTGGCGGCGAAGGTGACGAAGACCCATTTGCAGGCCGATACCGAGTTTCTGGTGGCTACGTCAGTCGGGATCGCAGCGGGCGACGTGCTCATCGCCGTGCCGTCCACCATCGACGCGCTCAACTGGTGCACCGTGCTGAACGCCACCTCGATCGTGGACGACGCGGCTGGGCACCACATCGCCCATGCCACCGGGGCGGCCGGACCCTGGAACACTGCACCGGCTGCCAGCAACTTTCCGGTGGGGGGGTATCCGGTTGGCAGCTACCTGATCGACGCCGGCCAGCTCGTGCTGCATCGGTACACGGTGAACACTGTCAACCACACCTTGACGCAGGCCATTCGCACGACCGCTACCGGCACGGCCATGGCTGCCGCCACCGAGCTGTATCCGGAGATCGTCAATTTGCAGGCGATGTACGGCAAAGACACCAACGGGGACACGGTGGTGGATCTGTACGACAACGTCACGCCTGCGACAGCGGCCGAGTGGGCACAGGTGCGCGCCGTGCGGCTTGCCGTCGTCGCCCGCAGCGCGCAGTACGAAAAGGACGAGGTGACCAGCTCTGAGCCCATCTGGAACCTGGGAGCGGGCACCACGGTTTCGATTCCTGCCGCCACGGCCTGCGGCGCCAGCAAATGCGTCACCTTGAAGATCGACACCCTGGCCGACTGGAAGCACTACCGGTACAAGGTGTACGACGCGGTCGTGCCCCTGCGCAACGTGCTGTGGAGCCAATGATGAGTGCCCTGTTGTGCAACCTCCGTCGCCGGGCTCGTCAGGGCCACCAGCGTGGCGTCTCGTTGATCTTTGCCCTGATCGCGCTGGCGGTGCTCTCGCTGGCCGCAGTGGCGCTCGTGCGTTCGGTGGACACCAGCACCGTCGTGCTGGGGAATCTCGGCTTCAAACAGGATGCGGTGGCGGCCGCGGATCAAGGGGTGGAGCAGGCCATCACCTGGCTGGCGGCCAACATTGCGGCGACCGACAACAACGCGCCGGGCTATCTGGCCAGCTACGTCGCTACCCTTGACGCAACGGGTAGCCACAGCAGCAATGCGGCGCGCACGGTGGTGGACTGGGACGGTGACAACTGCGCCAGCTACCCAGGCGGCACCTATGTGGGCTGTATCACTCCGAAGCCCGGCGCCGATGTGAACGGCAACCACGTGCAGTTCGTGATGATGCGGCTGTGCCCGAATACGGGTGCCGCGAACACCGCGGGCAATGACTGCGCCAGCCCGATCGCGGGTGGGGTCACGAGCGGCACGAACGGTGAAAGCGCCAACCGCGGTGCATTCGACTATCGGCGCTACGGGCGCTTCACGCCCAACTCCACCCCCGGCGGCGGTGCCATCGGCGTCTACTTCCGCATCATCGTGCGCACGGCCGGCGCGAAGAATGCGGTGGGGTTCACTGATGCCGTTGTGCACTTCTGACGGATGCCACGAAGAGGTAAGCCATGAAGACCTTTCTGTCGATCAAACCGGCTGCCATCCTTCGATGGCTCGCGTGTCTGGCGCTGTTCGGGGCGGCACAAGTTGCGCTTGCCGCTGCGGCGGATATTTCCAACGTGCCACCGTCCACGCTCACCTCGAGCGTGGTGCGACCGAACCTGATGTTCGTCCTCGACGACTCGGGGAGCATGGGCAATGACTACCTGCCGGACGATGTGACCTACAAGGACGGATTGAAGTGTTTCGGCTACTACGGCTACAACCGCATCTTCTACAACCCCGCCATTAACTACAAGGTGCCACGTGACGGTAGGGGCGGGGATTACGCCGCGGCGAGCTTCACCGGCGCAAAGAGTGATGGTTTCAATTCGAGTTCAGGCACCGTCGACCTGTCGAAGCCGGCGAACTTGAAGCACAAGTACGTCGCGTCCGGGCCGACGACGATTGGCTACTGCACGAAAGGAACCAGCGGCTGCAGCGGCTCGAGCACCACAGACAGCAGCGGCCTGGAGACGGTGATATCGGTGAGTTGCAGCAAGAACAGCAGTTGCACCAAGACCAAAACGACCTACCAACACTTCTACTACGCGACGCTGAATTCCGGTTTCACGAATGACTGCACGGACACGCACTACACGGCGGTGATCAGTTCCACCGGGATGACGGCTGCGGAACAGCAGAACTACGCGAACTGGTACCAGTACTACCGCTACCGCATGCTGATGATGCGGTCGGCCAGTGGCCGGGTGTTCGATGCGATCGACCCGACGCGCTTCCGAGTTGGCTTCTCGACCATCAGCTACGCGGGGGTGTCCGACAGCAGCAGTGACTTCTTGAACGTCGCCGATTTCGACGCGAACGACTCCAACGGGTCAACGCACAAGATCAACTTCTTCAGCAAGCTATACACCCAGACTCCCAGCGGTTCGACGCCCTTGCGACCGGCTCTGGAGAAGGCTGGTAAGTACTTCGCACGCAAGGTGAGCAACCAGACGATCGACCCGATGCAGTACTCCTGCCAGCGCAACTTCACGCTGCTGTCGACCGACGGCTATTGGAATACGGCGGCCGAGCCGGTGGTCAATGGGACGCCCTATGTTCCGAAGCGGCTCGACGGTACGCCCATCGACGATGTCGATGGCGTCTCCGGCGTGGCGCGCCCGATGTACGACGCGGCGCACGCCAAGAACTCGCTGTCCGACATGACGAAGTACTACTTCGACACCGATTTGCGCACGGTGGCGCTCGGCAACTGCGATGGCGCGATCGCCGGGCAGAACGTCTGCACGAACAAGACCACGCAATCGGGCGATGTTCTGGCCTACCAGAACATGAGCACCTTCACGCTGGGCCTCGGCGTGCCGGGCATGCTCAACTACCAAAGCAACTACGACACCGCGACGTCCGGGGACTTTCATGACATCGTCACCGGCGCAAAGGACTGGCCCGATCCGCTGAGCTCCTCGAACGGCGGATACGCAGATCCCAACAACACCGTCACCTCGCGCATTGATGACCTTTGGCACGCCGCCGTCAATGCTGGCGGGCACTACTACAGCGCGGGCGATCCTGACCAACTCGTGCTCGGCTTGACCGACGCGCTGGAGAAGATCAACGTGGAGGCGGGGTCCAGCGCCGGTGCAGCCACCAGCACCTTGCAGCCGGTGGTGGGCGATGACTGGGTCTTCCTGCCAAAGTACGAAACCCAGACCTGGGTGGGCGACATTGCGGCTTACCACTTCCAGATCGACAACACCGGGGCCATTTCGGTGTCGTCCACCGTGGTGTGGAGTGCTGCCACACAGCTGGCGGCGCAAAGCTCGCGCAGGATCCTGTTCTTCGATGGAAGCCGTTCGAACAACTTGAACGACTTCAACTACAGCAACCTGTCGTCCACCCAGAAGGGCTATTTCGACAACCTCTGCTTGGCAGGCGCATTCAAGCTGTCGCAGTGCGCTGAATTGAATACCAATCAGCTCTCTCGCGTGACAGGCGCCAACGTGGTTGACTACCTGCGGGGCAACAAGCAGTACGAGATGCTGCAGTCGTCGATCGACGATCGCGTGTTTCGATCGCGGCTGAATCAGAAGGGCGCCTGGACGCCGCTGGGCGACGTGATCGATTCGGCGCCGGTGTATGTGCGGGTACCGCCCTTCAAGTATGCGGATACCGGCTACGCAGACTTCAAGGCTGCCCAGGGCTCGCGCGCTGGAATGGTGTACGTGGGCGCCAACGACGGCATGTTGCACGCTTTCAGCGCCGATACGGGCGTCGAGCAGTGGGCCTATGTGCCTTCACAGGTGATGCCCAACATGTACACGCTGGCGGACAGTCGCTACAGCACGACCCACCGCTACTTCGTGGATGCCACGCCGGTGGTGGCTGACGTCTACGACGGCAGCAAGTGGCGCACGATTCTGGTCGGCGGGTTCGCGGCCGGTGGCCGCGGCTACTATGCACTGGACATCACGGATCCCACCTCGCCGGTGGGTCTGTGGGAGTTCAACGACACCAACATGGGCCTGAGCTTCGGGCGCCCGGTGGTCACCAAGAACAAGGCCGGCACCTGGCTGGTGGCGTTTACCTCGGGGTACAACAACACCAGCGGCGACGGTAACGGCTGGCTCTACACGGTGAACGCGATCACGGGGGCGCCGGTCAGCTCGCCCATCCCGACGCTGCTGCCGTCGGGTGCGAAGGCCGGTTCGGCCAGCACGCCCAGCAACCTGGGTCAGATCAATGCTTGGGTCGAGAAGGCGGAAAACAACACAGCGCTGCGCATCTATGGCGGCGACTTGCTGGGGAACATCTGGCGCTTCGACTTTGACGACAACGTGGCCCCTTCCGGCAAGGAGGCGCTGCTGCTGGGCACGGCGAAGGGTCCGACCGGCCTGCCGCAGCCCATCTCGGTACCGCCGCTGCTCTCTGATGTGGGGACCAACTCTGCCTCCATTCCCGTGGTGACGGTGGGGACAGGCCGATACCTCGGCCAGTCGGACATGGGCAACACAGACGTCCAGTCCATTTATTCGGTGAAGGACACGTTGGGCACAACCACCATTGGTAGCAGCGGCGCCGGCCTTCGCGGCGACGCAGGCATGGTGCGTCAGCAGATGAACTCGAGCCACGTCATCCCCACGCCTTCCTCCGTTGACTGGGCGACCAACAATGGGTGGTATGTCGATCTCGACCAGAGCAGCGGCGAGCGCGTCAACGTGGAGATGGACCTGCAGCTGGGCGTGATCACCGTTGCGACGACCGTGCCGACACCCACCCCTTGTTCACCGGGCGGAACCTCGTGGCTGTACTACTTCTCTGTCGATTCCGGCAAGGTGCTGTCGGTCGGCAAGATGGATGTCGTGCTCGTCGGCGTCTTCAACGTGCTGCAAAACGCAGGCACGGACAGCCAGAAGATGGTGACCGTGTGGACCGGCAGTGACCAGAGCTTCGGCACCAAGGGCGGGCCCGATATCGCACCTCCGGGCAGCCCGCCGCCCCCCGGAGCGGCTGTCCCGCGTCGCACATCTTGGCGCGAACTGGTGAACTGAGTCCGACAACGAGTCGCGCGGCGGGGGCGTCGACCCGTCGCGCGCTGCAGTGGTGCACGCTTGTCGCGATTGCGCTGCACCTTGCGCTGCTCAGTTGGGCCGCAAGCAGTGGCGGTGCCCGAGCCAAGCCGGGACGTTCCGGCCCGCCGGCTCCCGAGCTGGTTCTGCATGTGCGCAGCATTTCGGCCGCTTCGCTGCATCCCGATGGGATGACATCGAACGTGGCCGTCCGGTCGACGCAGGGGCACGCCCCGCCGGTTCCGGCGCAAACCGCCAGCGGCCCGGCGGCGACTGCAGCGATTGGCCCACAGCAGACCGCGCTGCCACCGGGCGAAAACGGCGATGACGCCTACCTTTCCCGATCTGAGCTGACCGTGCCGCCTGTCGCGCTCGAAGGCGCGGATGTGCCGTACCCGGCCTTCGATGGGGACGAGGGGCACTACGTGGGCAGACTTTGGTTGTTCATCGACGAGGCGGGCGTCGTCCAGCGCGTCGAGGTGGACCAAGGCGAACTTCCGCCGCCGCTCGAAGCGGCGGTCCGACAGACCTTTCTCGCGGCGAGGTTCGAACCGGGGCAACTGAACGGCCGGGCAGTTCGCTCTCGCATCCGCATCGAGGTGAAGTTCGACGCGGGCCTACCGCGGCGTTGAGCTTCGCCGCATCCGTTCTCCCGCGACGGCTCCCAGCGTAAACCCTGAGCGCATGCGAGAATGCGCCGCAACAACTCGCGCTTCCCGGCCCCGGGCGCCCTGCCATGCCGGCTCCACCACTGCGTGAAATCTGACAACCTCATCGAGATCGACCACGTCGTCTTCGGCTACGACGCCAGCCGCACGATCCTGAACGACGTCTCGCTGCAGTTCCAGCGCGGCAAGGTGACGGCCATCCTGGGCGGCTCGGGCTGCGGCAAGACGACGCTGCTGCGCCTGATCGGCGGCATGTACTCGGCCAATTCCGGGCGGGTGGTGTTCGACGGCAAGACGGTCGATGCGCGCGACAAGGAACAGTTGTTCCAGCTGCGTCGGCGCCTGGGCATGCTGTTCCAGTTCGGCGCGCTGTTTACCGACCTCACCGTGTTCGAGAACGTCGCCTTCCCGCTGCGTGAACACACCCGCCTGCCGGAGTCGATGATCCGCGACATCGTGCTGATGAAGCTCAACGCGGTGGGCTTGCGTGGCGCGGCGGAGTTGCGCATCGCGCAGGTATCGGGCGGCATGGCGCGGCGCATCGCGCTGGCGCGCGCGATCGCACTCGATCCCGAGCTGATCATGTACGACGAGCCGTTTGCGGGGCTGGACCCGATCTCGATGGGCGTGGCCGCGAACCTGATCCGCAAACTCAACGACGCCACTGGCGCCACGTCGCTGATCGTGTCGCACGACGTTCAGGAGTGCTTCATGATCTGCGACTACGCCTACCTGATGTCGTCCCAAGGCAAGGTGGTGGCGCACGGCCGGCCGGAGGAGCTGAATGCTTCGGACCTGCCGGAAGTGCGGCAGTTCATCCGCGGCGAGCCCGACGGTCCGGTGCGCTTCCACTATCCTGCGCGCCCGCTCGCTGAAGACCTGCAGGTGAACGCCTGAGCATGACCAACCCGATCACCTTGCTCGGTGCCTACACCTTGCAGCGGCTGCGCTCGCTGGGCGCTGCGGCGTATTTCTTTCGCGATCTGCTGCGCCACAGCCCGGCGGCGCTGCGCCGCTTCGGGCTCGTGGTGGCGCAGGTGCATGCCATTGGCAACCTGTCGCTGGTGATCATCCTTGCCTCCGGCATGGCGGTCGGCTTCGTGCTCGCGCTGCAGATGTACTACGCGCTGGTCACCTACGGCGCGACCGAGTCGCTGGGCCTGATCGTCAATCTCGCGCTCGTGCGAGAGCTGGGGCCGGTGGTCGCCGCGCTGCTGTTCGCCGGCCGTGCCGGCACCTCGCTCACCGCCGAGATCGGGCTGATGAAGGCAGGGGAGCAACTGGCGGCGATGGAGATGATGGCCATCGACCCGAGGAGCCGGGTGCTGGCGCCACGCTTTCTCGGCGGCATCTTCGCGATGCCCATCCTCGCGATCCTCTTTTCGACCATCGGCATCCTGGGCGCCTACGTGGTGGCCGTGCTGCTGATCGGGGTGGACGCGGGCAACTTCTGGTCGATCATGCAAAGCCGGGTCGACGTGTGGCGCGATGTGGGCAACGGCATCGTCAAGAGCTTCGTCTTCGGCGTGATCTGCACCTTCGTGGCACTCTATCAAGGCTACGAGACAGAGGCCACGCCGGAAGGCGTGGCACACGCCACCACGCGCACCGTGGTGGTGGCGTCGCTCGGCGTGCTGGCGATGGACTTCATTCTCACGGCGCTGATGTTCTCCACGCCGTGAACGCAAGGGAATCACAACGATGAGCAAGAAGGGAATCGAGACGCTGGTGGGCCTGTTCGTGCTGCTCGGCATGGCAGGGCTGCTGTTCCTCGCGCTCAAGGCCGCCAATCTGGGCAGCTTCGGCGCCGGCGATACCTACACACTGCAGGCACGCTTCGACAATATCGGCGGGCTCAAGGTGCGTTCGCCCGTGCGCAGTGCGGGCGTGACGGTGGGCCGCGTGACGGGCATCTCGCTGGATGGCAAGACCTTCCAGGGTGTGGTCACGATGGACATCGAAAAGGGCTACCAGTTTCCTCGCGACTCGTCGGCCAAGATCCTCACCTCGGGTTTGCTGGGTGACCAGTACGTGGGCATCGAGCCGGGTGGCGACGACAAGAACTTCGCGGCGGGCGACGTGATCAAGCAGACCCAGTCCGCTGTCGTGCTGGAGAACCTGATCGGCCAATTCCTGTTCAACAAGGCGGCTGAGGCCGGCAGCAGCGGGGCCAACGGGGGCGGCAAGTGAACATGCCCTTGACCCTGAGGCGGCTGCTCGCGTTGCTGGCGTTGCTGGCGGCGGCGGGCTGCGCCACCACGGGCGGCGACGGCCATCAGAAGCAGAGCGCGGGCCAGAAGATGGACCCGTGGGAGCACTGGAACCGCAAGGTCTTCTCCTTCAATGAGGGACTGGACCAGCACGTCCTCAAGCCGGTGGCCACGGCCTATCAGGACGTCGTGCCGTCGTTCGTGCGCACCGGAGTGCACAACGTCTTCGCCAACATTCAGGATGCCTGGTCCGCGGTGAACCACCTGTTGCAGGGCAAATTCGGCTCGGCGTTCGAGATGATGGTGCGGTTCAATACCAACTCGTTCTTCGGCCTGGGTGGCCTTCTCGATGTGGCCAGCGAGGCCGGCATCGAGCGCCAACCGGAGGACTTCGGCCAGACGCTGGGGCGCTGGGGTTTCTCGCCGGGCCCATACATCGTGTGGCCCGTGCTCGGGCCGTCTTCGCTGCGAGATTCGCTGGCGCTGCCGGTGGATCGCGCGGCCAGTCCGGCGCTGCTGATGAATAACGGCGCGGATCAGCTCGGCATCTACACTTTGCAGTTGGTGGACACGCGAGCCAGCCTGCTCAGCGCCACGCGCGTGATCGACGACATCGCGCTCGACAAGTACAGCTTCGTGCGCGACGGCTACCTCGCGCGTCGCCGCAGCCAGGTCTACGACGGCAATCCACCGGAACCGGAGATGCACGACGACGCCGAGCCGGAGCCGCCGGAACCGGCGGCCTCACCAGCCCAGCCCGGTGAACCGGCGAGCGCCCCGGCGCGTTGAACTCAGCAGCGGGTTCGTCGCTCGAACCCGATCATCGTGGCGGCGGCACAGCCCGTGGCTGCACAACGACATGTAAGGAGTCTTGCCCCATGTGGTTCCAACGTCTCTGTTCCGCGCTGGTGATCGCCAGTGCTTTCGTCGCCGGTACGGCGCGCGCCGATGTCGTCGCTCCCGACGCCCTGGTGAAGCAGGTGTCCAACGACGTGATCGACGCGGTAAAGGGCGACAAGGCCATCCAGTCTGGCGACGTGCAGCGTATCAATGCGCTTGTCGATGCCAAGGTGATGCCACACGTCGACTTCCAGCGTATGACCTCGGCGGCAGTGGGCCGCTACTGGCGCAGCGCTACGCCGGAGCAACGAACCCGCCTGCAGGACGAGTTCAAGACGCTGCTGGTGCGCACTTACGCGGGCGCCCTGACGCAGGTGCGCGAGTCCACTACGGTGGTGTTGAAGCCGATGCGCTCGCAGCCGACCGATAACGAGGTCGTGGTGCGCACGGAGGTGCACAACAGCGGCGGCGAGCCGATCCAACTCGACTACCGGCTCGAAAAAGCAGCGGACAGCTGGCGCGTCTATGACATCAACGTCGGCGGCATCTGGCTGGTGGAGCAGTACCGCAACAGCTTCGCACAGGAGATCGGCACCAACGGCATCGACGGGCTGATCGGCAAGCTGGCCGAGAAGAACAAGGCTGCTGCCGCCCGTTCGGCAAAGGGCTGAACGCCGTGCTGATGCTGCCCCAAACCGTCACGTTGCGCGAAGCGCAGGACACGCTGCGCATGCTCTCGCAAGCCTTGCAGCGTGACGGTGGCGAGGCGCTCACGCTGGATGCCAGCCCGCTGCGCGAGCTCGACAGCGGCGCGCTCGCCGTGCTGCTCGAGTGCAAGCGGCTGGCGCAGGCCTGGGGCAAGGGCTTTGCCGTGCACGGCGCACCGCCCAAGCTGCTGGAACTCGCCAAGCTATACGGCGTGGACCAACTGCTCGCCCTGGGCTGAGTGCGCCGCTACTCCGGCTGGGCGTAGCGCTTGCTGCGCAGGTTCTTCTTGATTTCCTGCAGCATCGGTCGCAGCGTCTGCTGGCCGATGCGCAGCGCTACGCCGGTGGTGAGGATGTCGATGATCACCAGGTGCAGCAGGCGCGACACCATCGGGCTGTAGCGGTCGTAGTCCTCGGGGTGGTCGGCCGCCAGCAGCACCTGGTTGTTGCCCTGCGCCATCTGTGCCAGCGGCGAGCCGCTGCACGTGATCACGATCACCGTGGCGCCCTTGCGGCGGGCGATGTCGGCGGCGTCGAGCAGGTCGCGGCTGCGGCCTGAATTGGAGATCACCACCGCGCAGTCGCCGGGCTGCAGCATCGTGGCGCTCATCACTTGCACGTGACCGTCGCTGCAGGCAATGGCGTTGACGCCAAGGCGGAAGAACTTGTGCTGCGCGTCCAGTGCCACGATGCCCGAGTTGCCCACCCCGTAGAACTCGATGCGTCGCCCATTGCGACAGGCTTGCGTGAGCGCTGCAATGGCGCGCTCGAATGCGTGGCTGGCGGCATCGTTGCGGTACTTCAGCAGTGCCGCCACGGCGTTGTCGGTGACCTTGATGATCAGCTCGCCGGGCTTGTCGTCCTCATCGACAGCGCGATGAACGAAGGGCACGCCTTCGTTCACGCTGCCTGCAAGCTTGAGCTTGAAGTCGGCGAGGCCGTCATAGCCCACGCTGCGGCAGAAGCGCACCACGGTGGGCTTGCTGACGTGCGCGCGCTCGGCCAGTTCGCTCACCGGCAGGCTGGCAAAGGTGCGTGCGTCGTTCAGCACCAGCTTGGCCACGCGTTGCTCGGCCGGCGGCAGCGCCGGAATCGACGCGCGAATGCGGTCCAGCATGCTCATCTCGGGTCCCTCAGCGCTCGGCGCGGGTCACTGTTCTTCGTCCCACACGTAGCCATCGCGCGCGACCAGCGCACTGGCGGCCGGCGGGCCCCAGCTGCCGGCGGCGTAGGGCCGAGGCGGGTTGCTGTCGTGCTTCCATGTGTCGAGGATCGGCTCCACCCAGCGCCAGGCCTGCTCCTGTTCGTCGCTGCGCACGAACAGGTTCAGCCGACCTGCGATGGCGTCGAGCAGCAGGCGCTCGTACGCGCCCACCCGCTCAGCGGGAAAGGCCTTGTCGAAGTCGAGGTCGAGCGACACGGGCGACAGGGTCTCGAACTGCCCCGTGCCCTTGGCAGCCAGCAGGTGAAGCTCCAGGCCGTCCTCGGGTTGCAGCTTGATCACGAGCTTGTTGGCGTGCGCGGCTCCGTGAAAGATCGGGTGCGGCACCGGGCGGAAGTTGACCGCGATCTCGGCATTGCGCGTGGCCAGGCGCTTGCCGGTGCGCAAGTAGAACGGCACGCCGGCCCAGCGCCAGTTCTGCACCTCGGTTCGCAGGGCCACGAAGGTTTCGCAACGGCTGCCTGGCGGCACCTTGGCCTCTTCGAGATAGCCGCGCACCGGCTTGCCGTCGGCCACGCCGGCGCGGTACTGGCCGCGCACCACGTCGCGATGCACGCTCTCGTCGGTGAAAGGCTTCAGCGAACGCAACACCTTCAGCTTCTCGTCGCGGATCGCGTCGGCGTCGTTGGTGGAGGGCGGCTCCATCGCGATCATCGTCAGCAGTTGCAGTGCGTGGTTCTGCACCATGTCGCGCAGTGCGCCCGTGCGGTCGTAGAAGTCGCCGCGCGTGCCGACGCCGATGCCTTCTGCCAGCGTGATCTGGATGTTCGCGATGCTCTCGCGCCGCCACAGCGGTTCGAACAGCGCGTTGCCGAAGCGCAGCGCCATCAGGTTCTGCACCGACGGCTTGCCCAGATAGTGGTCGATACGAAACGCCTGTTGCTCGGTGAACACCGAACGCACGACGCGGTTGATCTCCCGGGCGCTCTCGAGGTCATGGCCCAGCGGCTTTTCCAGCACCACTCGGATGTGCGGGCCGTTGAGGCCGGCGCGGCCGAGCTGCTCGCAGATCTGCGGGAAAAGGTGTGGGCTGGTAGCCAGGTACAGCACCACGGTGTCGGCGCTGCGCTCGCCCAGCCACTCCTTGAGCCGTGTGTAGTGCTCCGGCTGCGACAGATCCATGCGCTTGTAGTGCAGCAGCTGCGCGAAGCGCTCGAATTCCTCGTCGGTGGGACGCTTGGGCGTGTCCACCTCCTGGAAGCGCTCCTTCAGCCAGTTGCGGTACTTGTCGTCGGACTGCTCGTCGCGCGCCACCGCCAGGATGCGGCCGTTCGGTGGCAACTTGCCGTGGCGGAAGGCCTGGAACAGCGCCGGCATCAACTTGCGCCACGTGAGGTCGCCGGTACCACCGAAAAACACGAGATCGAAAGACATGCTGCGAGGTCGCGGTGTAACTTAGTTTCTTTGGCGATAATGCACGAGTTTCTTCCCCTGGTCAACGGCAAGGGGCGTGCCCCGAGCTCTGTACCGGGTTGAAACGGTGCCTGCCCAAGCTCGGGTTCTAATCGGCATTCGTGTTCCTTCCCGTGCTGCCATGAACCAGCTCGACCAGCTCAAGCAATACACCATCGTCGTCGCCGACACCGGCAACTTCAAGCAGCTGGGGGCCTTCGCGCCGCGCGACGCCACCACCAACCCGTCGCTGATCCTGAAGGCGGTGCAGCAGCCCGAGTACGCGCCGCTGCTGCAGGAGACGGTGGCTGCGCACCACGATAAGCCGCTGGAGGCGGTGGTCGACGAGGTGATCGTGCGCTTCGGTTTGGAGATCCTGAAGGTCGTTCCGGGTCGCGTGAGTACCGAGGTGGATGCGCGCCTGTCGTTCGACACCGCCTGCACCATCGCGCGTGCCAAGCGCCTGGTCGAGTTGTACGAGCGGGCGGGCGTGGGCCGCGAGCGCGTGCTGGTGAAGATCGCCGCCACCTGGGAGGGCATCCAGGCCGCGCGTGCGCTGGAGCACGAAGGTATCCACTGCAACCTCACCTTGCTGTTCTCCTTCTGCCAGGCCGTCGCCTGCGGCGACGCCGGCGTCACGTTGATCTCGCCGTTCGTGGGCCGCATTTACGACTGGCACAAGAAGGCCGCGGGCGCCGGCTGGGACGAAGCCGCCAATGCGGGCCTCAACGACCCCGGCGTGCAGTCGGTGGCGCGGGTCTATCGCTACTTCAAGAAGTTCGGCGTCGGCACCGAGGTGATGGGCGCGAGCTTCCGCAACGTCGGGCAGATCCGCGCGCTGGCCGGGTGCGATCTGCTGACGATCAGCCCCGAATTGCTGGCTGCGCTGCAGGGCAGCGACGAACCGTTGCCGCGCGTGCTGGGCGAGGACGACGCGCAGCGCTGCGATCAGCCGGGCGTGATGTTCAACGAGCCGGCGTTCCGCTACGCGCTCAACGATGACGCGATGGCCACCGAGAAGCTGGCCGAAGGTATCCGCGCCTTCGCCGCCGACGCGGTCAAGCTCGACAAGATGATCGAAGCACTGAAATGACAACGAACTGGCAAGACGTGCCGCGCTGCGACCGCACCGTCGCCTGGACGGCGTTGCGGGGCCACTACGAAGCGCACGGCCGCGATCTCGACCTGCGTGAAGCTTTTGCGCGCGACCCTGCACGGTTCGACGCCTTCTCGCTGCAGGGGCCCGAGGTGTTCGCCGATTTGTCGAAGAACCGCTGGGACCTGGCCACCCGCAAGCTGCTGCAGGACCTGGCGCGCGAATGCCACCTGGAGGCACGGCGCGATGCAATGTTCGCCGGCTTTGCCGTCAACCACACCGAAGGCCGCGCCGTGCTGCACACCGCGTTGCGCGCTCCGCGCGGGCAGGGCCCGCACAGCGACGAGGTGCACGACGTGCTCGAGCGCATGCTGGCCTACGCCGAGCAGGTGCGTGACAGCGCGGCAAGCGGCATCAGGCACGTGGTGAACATCGGCATCGGCGGCTCCGATCTCGGGCCGCAGATGGCCGTGCCCGCGCTGCAGGCCTTCGTGCACCCGGGGCTCGAGTTTCACTTCGTCTCCAACGTGGACGGCCACGACATCGTGCCCGTGCTGCAGCGCCTGAAGCCCGCCGAGACGCTGTTCATCATCGCCTCCAAGACCTTTACCACTCAGGAGACGATGGCCAATGCGCAGGTCGCGAAGGCGTGGTTCCTTGCCAGCGGCGGCACCGACACCCACAAGCACTTTGTGGCCACCACCACCAACGTGCAGGCGGCGGCCGCCTTCGGCATCAGCACCACCTTCGGTTTCTGGGACTGGGTGGGTGGCCGCTACTCGATGTGGTCGGCCATCGGGTTGCCCATCGCGATCGCCATCGGCGCCGACAACTTCCGCGCGCTGCTCGCCGGCGCGCATGCGATGGACGAGCATTTCCGCACCACGCCGTTGGAGCGCAACCTGCCGGTGCAACTGGGCCTGCTGGACGTGTGGTACCGCAACTTCCATGGCTTCACCAGCCGCGGCGTGGCGCCCTATCACCAGGGCCTGAAGCGCCTGCCTGCCTACCTGCAGCAACTGGAGATGGAGTCCAACGGCAAGCGTGTGGATCTCGACGGCCAGGCCGTGCCCTACGGCACCAGCCCGGTGGTGTGGGGCGAGCCCGGCACCAATGGCCAGCATGCGTTCTTCCAGATGCTGCACCAGGGCACCGACGTGATCCCGGTGGAGTTCATCGCGGTCAAGCACCCGACCCACGGCGAGGCCGACCTGCAGGCCAAACTGATCGCCAACTGCCTGGCGCAAGCGCAAGCGCTGATGTTGGGCAAGAGCACCGAGCAGGCGCTGGGCGAGCGCGCGCCCACCGCATCGAAGTCGCTGGACGCGGCCACCATCGCACGCCACCGCACCTTCCCCGGCAACCGGCCCAGCACCACCTTGCTGATTGAGCGTCTCACACCGCGTGCGCTCGGCGCACTGATTGCGATGTACGAGCACAGGGTGTTCACCAGCGGCGCGCTGTGGCGCATCAACAGCTTCGACCAGTGGGGCGTGGAACTGGGCAAGGCGCTGTGCAGTGACCTGCTGCCGCGCCTGGCCTCGGGCGATACCGCCGGGCTGGACCCCTCCACCGCCGGCCTGCTGCAGCGCCTGCGCACGGCCTGATCCGGCATGGCCATCGTCTTCGATCTCGGCGCCGTGGTGTTTCGCTGGCGCCCGGCGCAATTGCTGTCGCGCGTATTGCCCCAACATGCGCCCACGCCGGCTGATGCCCAGCCGCTGGTGGACGCCTTCTTCGGCGACTACCGCGGCGACTGGGGCGAGTTCGACCGCGGGATGCTGGACGTGCCGGAGCTGGTGGCGCGCATTGCCGCGCGCAGCGGCTTGCACCCGAGCGAGGTGGCGCAGGTGGTGCACGCCGTGCCCGACGAATTGCAGCCCATGCCGCACACGGTGGCGCTGATCGAGCGCCTGCAGGCGGTGGGGCACGGGCTGTACTTTCTGTCCAACATGCCGCTGCCGTATGCGGCGCACCTGGAAACGGCGCACCCGTTCTACGACTGGTTCCGCGACGGCGTCTTTTCGTCGCGTGTTCAGCTGATCAAACCGGACCCCGCGATCTTCGAACTCACGCGCGAACGCCTGCAGCTCGATCCGGCGCAGACACTGTTCATTGACGACTCGCCGTCCAATGTGGCGGCGGCGCGGGCGTC
>CAMLIZ010000087.1 GCA_946480245.1 uncultured Pseudomonadota bacterium | reverse complement strand
CCGAGATCGTCGCCAGCGTGCAGCGCGTGACCGACATCATCGGCGAGATCACCGCAGCCAGCGCCGAGCAGAGCAGCGGCATCGGCCAGGTGAACACCGCCGTGACCCAGCTCGACCAGATGACGCAGCAGAACGCGTCGCTGGTGGAGCAGAGCGCGGCCGCCGCCGAGAGCCTGAAGGACCAGGCGCACAAGCTGGCCGGCGTGGTGGCCACGTTCCGCCTGCAGCACGCGCTCGCGTAAGCCGAGCGAAAAGCGCGCGTGCAGGCGCGCTTTTCGGCGAGTGTGTGCCAGCGTCTGGCCGCACACTGGTGTGCCATCCACCGGCCCTGCCTCGATGTTCCTGCAGTCGCTGCCCTCCGCTCCGTGCCTGCCCCGGCTGCGCCCGCTGCAGGTGACTGCGCTGTACCTGCTCGCCAGCCTGTTGCCGCTGCAGCTGGCCAACTGGTGGATCCAATCGCAGGTGCAACTGCAGCATCGGCAGGCGGCGCTGGTCGTCAGCGAGTTGGCGTTCCTGCTGTGCACGGGCGCACTGCTGTTCACCCTGCTGCGCGCCATGGTGTGCCGGCTGCGCGATGCGATCCATGCGGCACGTGCCTCAGAGGCGGCGGCGCAGCGCACGGCAGACCACCTGCGGCAGCTGCTCAGGATGCTGCCCGAAGCCATGCTCATCAGCCAGGATG
This sequence comes from uncultured Pseudomonadota bacterium, assembly GCA_946480245.1. The sequence continues at coordinate 17,864 of CAMLIZ010000087.1, read as the reverse complement.
GCGTGTTGGTGCAGGCCAACCGCGCTGCGGTCGAGCTCTTCGGCGCGCCGGACGAGGCCGCGCTGCTCGGACGCCCGGTGCTCGACTGCCTGGCGCCGCAGTACCGCGACGCCGCGCAGCACCGCATGCACGAAGCGCTGGCGCAGGGCCTGCGCGACGTCGCCTTTCTTCCGCGCACCATGATCCGGCTGGACGGCGTGACCATCGAGGCCGCCGAGGGCCTGAGCGTGGCGCACTGGCACGATCGACCGGCCGTGCTGCACATCGTGCGCGACATGGGCCATCTGCTGCGCGCACAGCGCGCGGCCGAACGGGCGGGCGAGGAGATGGCGGCGCTGTCGCATCGCCTCATGGACGCACAGGAGCGCGAACGCCGCAGCATCGCGCGCGAGCTGCACGACGAGATCGGCCAGTGCCTGAGCGCGATCCGCGTGCAGTTCGCCAAGCTGCAGCGCCGCTCCACGGCGCCGGAGATGAACGAGCTGCTGGGCGCCGCCGGGCAGCTCACCGAGCGCACGCTGGGCCGGGTGCGCTCGCTGTCGCTGATGCTGCATCCGCCGCAGCTGGAAACGCTGGGCTTGGAGGCCGCGCTGCGCTGGCACATCGGCGAGCTGCGCCAGCTGCACGACCTGCCGATGGACCTGCTGGCCGCGGCCCTGCCGGCGCAGATGCACCCGGACCTGGCGATTGCGGCCTACCGCATCGTGCAGGAGTCGCTGTCCAACGCCTTGCGCCACGGCCGTCCGCAACGCGTGGCCGTGCATGTGACCGGCACTCCGAGTGCCTTGCAGGTGGAAGTGGTGGACGACGGCGGGGGCTTTCATCCCGAGCGCGTGCGCCAGCGCAGCACGGAGCACCCCAGTCTCGGGCTGCTCGGCATGAAGGAGCGCGCCCGCCTGCTCGGCGGCGAGTTCATCGTGGATTCGCTGCCCGGTGCGGGCACGCGCGTTGCGGCCGTGCTGCCATGGAAGTGAACAGTGAGGTGGCGGCACGCCGCACCGTGGTGTTGGCGGACGACCACCAGCTGGTGCGCGCCGGGCTGCGCAGCCTGATCGACGACTACGACGACTACCGCGTGATCGGCGAGGCCGACGACGGCGAGCAGGCGGTGGCGCTGGCGCAGCAGCTGCAGCCGGCGCTGATGGTGCTGGACATCACGATGCCGCGGCTCAACGGCATCGACGCGCTGCCGCGCATCAAGCAGGCCAGTGCGCAGACCCGCGTGCTGATGCTGTCGATGTACGACAGCGGCGACTTCGTGATGCGCGCGCTGCGCGCCGGTGCCGACGGCTACCTGCTGAAGGACGCGGCCGCGGTGGAGCTCACGCTGGCGCTGGACGCGCTGTGGGCGGGCCGGCAGTACCTGAGCCCGGCGGTGTCGTCCACCGTGGTGGAGCGCGCCATCGCCTCGGCCACCGCCACCGCCACCGCGGCGGCGGCGGCGCCGGCGCCTCCGCAGGTGCAGCCGCACGCGGTGCCCCTCACGCCGCGGCAGGTGGAGATCCTGAAGCTGCTCGCCTCCGGCAAGAGCACGAAGGAGATCGCGTTCGAGCTGGGCCTGAGCGCCAAGACCGTGGAGACGCACCGCGCGCAGATCATGGAGCGCCTGAACATCCGCGACCTGCCGCGGCTGGTGCTGTATGCCGTGCGCATGGGGCTGGTGTCGCCCGATCGTTGAACGGGCCCAGGTCGGCCGTCAGCCCTCGCCGGCCTGCCGCAGCGTCTGCACCACCGGCCGGCGCAGCACGCCGGCCAGCGCCCAGTAGCCCGCCAGCCAGGCCAGCAGTGCGCCCGCGGCCATGCCCGCCAGCGGCACCCAGGGCGAGGCGCGCCATTCGAACTCGAACGCATACCGCGCCAGCGCCCAGCCCACGCCCACCGCAGCCACCGAGGCCAGCAGCCCGGCCAGTGCACCCACGCCGGCCAGCTCGGCGCGCTGCACCTGCTGCAGCAGCCGGCCGCTGGCGCCGAGCGCGCGCATCACCGCGAACTCGCGCGCCCGCGCTTCGCGCGTGGCCACCACCGCGGCGAACAGCACCACCATGCCGGCGGCCAGCGTGAAGCCGAACAGGTACTCCACCGCACGGATCACCTGGTCCATCACCGCCTGCACCTGGGCCAGCGTGGCCGATACGTCCACGTCGGTGATGTTCGGGAATTCGCGCGACAGGGCGTTGTCGAAGCCGGCCCGCGGCGGCGCCCGGAACGCCGTGATGTAGGTCAGCGGCAGGTCAGGCATGTCCGCCTGCTGGAACATGACGAAGAAGTTGACGCGCATCGAGCTCCAGTCCACCTTGCGCAGGTTGGCGATGCGGCCTTCGCGCAGCTGGCCGCCGATGTCGAAGCGCAGGCGGTCGCCCAGCTTCAGGCCCAGCGTCTCGGCCAGGCCCTGCTCCACGCTCAGCGCGTCCGGCGCGTCGGGTAGCCAGCGGCCGGCGACGATCTGGTTGTGCGGCGGCGGCGTGGCGCTGTGGCTCAGGTTGAACTCGCGGTCCACCAGGCGCCGTGCGCGGTCGTCGGCATACGAGGCCGGCGTCACCGGCTTGCCGTTCACCGCGATCAAGCGGCCGCGGATCATTGGGTACCAGTCGTAGCGCTGCACGCCCGCGCGTTGCAGCGCGTGCTGGAACGCCGCGCCCTGGTCCGGCTGGATGTTGATGACGAAGCGGTTGGGCGCATCGGCCGGCGTGGCCTGGCGCCAGCTGTCGATCAGGTCGGTGCGCAGCAGCACCAGCAGCACCAGCGCCAGCAGCCCGATCGCCAGCGCCGACACCTGCAGCACCGCGAACGCCGGGCGCGCCGCGATCTGCCGCGTGGCGAGCACCAGCCAGCGCGGCGCCCGCGCCTCGGGCACCGTGCGCCGCAGCAGGTGCACCGCCCCCCACGACAGCAATGCGAACGCCAGCATCGCGCCGGCAAAGCCACCCACCGTGATCAGGCCCAGCTTGAGGTCGGACGCCACCGCGAGCAGCAGCGCCGCAAAGCCGATGGCGCCTGCCACCAGCACCACCAGCGACGCCGCTTTGGGCGCGCCCACGTCGCGCCGCATCACGCGCAGAGGCGGCACGCGTGCCAGCTGCAGCACCGGCGGCAGCCCGAAGCCGAGCAGCAGCGTGAGCCCCACGCCCAAGCCGAACAGCGCCGGCGCCGGCCCGGGCAGCGGCAGCTGTGTCTCCACCAGGCCGGCCAGCAGCCACACGAAGCCGTAGTGCACCGCAAAGCCGAGCGCCACGCCGAGCGCGCTGGCCAGCACGCCGATGCTGCCGAACTCGAGCAGGTAGATGCCGGCGATTGCACGCTGCGGCGCGCCCAGCACGCGCAGCACCGCGCAATCGTCGAGATGGCGATCGGCAAAGTCGCGCGCGGCAATGCCCACCGCCACTGCCGCCAGCAGCGCGGCCAGCAGCGCCACGAGGTTGAGGAACTTGTAGGCGCGGTCCAGCGTCTGCCGCATCTCGGGGCGGCCCTGCTCGAAGCTCTGCACCTGCATGCCGCGCAGCCCGGCGCTGGCGATGCGCTGCTCGGCCCACTGCACGAAGGCGTTGACGCGCGCGTCGTCACCCGCGGGCGAGGCCACCAGCAACTGGTAGCTCACGCGGCTGGCCGGCTGCACCAGGCCGGTGGCGGGCAGGTCGGCCTCGTTGAGCAGCACGCGCGGCGCGAAGGCCGAGAAGCCGACGCCGCGGTTCGGCTCCAGCGCGATCACCGCGGCGATGCGCAGCTGCGCATCGCCCAGCAGCAGCGGGTCGCCCGGCTGCAATTGCAGCGCCTCCAGCACGCCGGCATCCACCCACACGCTGCCGCGCGCCGGTGCACCCACGGCGGCCTGCGCCGGGGCCTGCAGCGTCGGGCGGATCTGCATCCGGCCGCGCAGGGGGTAGTTGTCGCTCACCGCCTTCACCGCCACCAGGCGCGCGGCGCCGCCCTTGCTGTCGGGCGCGCGCCCCATGCTCGGAAAGCCCGCGCTGGTGGCGGTGCGCAAGCCCTGGCGCACCGCCTTGTCGACAAAGGCCTGCGGCAGCGGCTGGTCGCTGGCCACCAAGGCGTCGCCGCCCAGAAGCTGGCGCGCATCACGCGTGAGGCCGGCCTTCAGCCTGTCGGCAAAGAAGCCCACCGCGCTGAGCGCCGCCACCGCCAGCACTACGGCCAGCACCAGCAGGCGCAGCTCACCGGCGCGCAAATCGCGCAGCGTCTGCGCCAAAGCCATGCGCGGTATCGACATGCGAAGAGCATCCATCGCGCGACGGTACACGATGCCGTGCTCACGGGGCGCGACGCTTGCCCCTGCCGCCCGCCCTGCTGTTCAGCGCAAGACGCGCTGCACCGCGGCGGCCAGCATGCCCAGCACGCCGAGCAAGGCGATCAGCCGGAAGTGGTCGATGCCGGCCAGCAGCGCAGCCTGCTGCGCCACCATCTGCGCCACCTGCGCCAGCGCAGCCTTCGCCGCGTCGCCGGCCGGCAAGGCGGCGCTGAACACCTGCTGCAGATGCTGCACGGTGGCCACGAAATCGGGGTTGTAGTCGTTGACCTGCGCTGCCAGCGCCTCGTAGTGCACGGCGCTGCGCCACTGCTGGCCGATCGTGGCCAGCGTGATGCCCAGCGCAATGCCGGCCTGCGACATCATGTTCTTCAGTTGCTGGGCGTGCGAGAACACCGATTCGTCGTGCTCCACGCCGCGGAAGGTCTGCATCGCCGACACCGGCAGCACGGTGAGCAGGAACACGCTGTTCAGCGCCAGCGCCGGCAGCACGTGGCGCCACAAGTCGACACCGGCGTCGATGCGCGCCAGCAGCGCGCCCGACAGCGCCAGCGCCAGAAAGCCGGCCACGAAGAACTTGCGCGGCGACGGATGCCGCGGCAGCAGGCGCACCATCACGAACCAGGTGATCAACGCAGCGGACAGGCCCAGCGCCTCGACCTGCCCGACCGTCTGCCAGCCAAAGCCAAGTGCACGCTGCAGCAGCACCGGCACCATGTAGTTGTTGGCACCCAACATCACGTAAGCGAAGCCGAACAGCGCCAGGCCGCCAAAGTAGCGCGGGCTCCACATCTCGCGCACGCGCAGCAGCGGATCGGCGTGGCGGTGCTGCTGGTGCAGGTAGGCCGCCAGCCCGGCGAGCGCACCGCCCAGGATGAGCACCAGGGCCAGCGTGTCGGCGTAGAAGTCGTAGTACAGGCGCTGCAGCGCATACAGCAGCGCGAAGCTGGCGCCGACCAGCAGCAGCTGGTGCCACGGCCGCACTTGCGAGCGGCGCTGCGGCACGTCGCGCGGGCCACCGTCGAGCGCCAGCGAGGCCAGCACGATGACCAGCGCGCCGAGTCCCGCCACCAGCAGGTACATCGAAGGCCAGCCGTCGTTGCTCACCGCGATCGAAGCCAGCCACGGCGCGGCGGCGATGCCGAGCGCCAGCCCGGTGGCCAGGCAGCGGATGCCGACAAAGCGCTCCCGCCCGGCCAGCCGGTGCTGAATCAGCATGCGGCTGACCGTGAAGAAGGCGCCGCCGCCCAGCGCCATCACGGCGCGCCCGAACAGGAACCCCGTCAAGCCATGGCTGCTCGCGCACAGCAGCGAGCCGGCCACCGAGACGAGCGCCGACGCCTGCACGAACCGTTGCCCGCCGATGCGCTCGACCCACCAGCGCTGCATCGAGATGGCCAGGATGGCCAGGCTCGCGTACACCGCGGCCACCAGGCTGAACTCGTCCGGGCCGATCGACACTTCGCCCATCAGCGGTGCCGCGGCAAAGGCGGTCATGCCGGCCTGCAGGAACTCGGTGAGCGACAGCACGAAGATCGTGGCGTAGAGCAAGCGGTTCGCAGGTGTCTTGTTCATGGGAGCTCCACGGCCGGCCACAGGCGCGCCTCAGTCCAGCTGCTTGCGGAACGCGATCGCGAAGCGGTTCCAGGTGTTGATGGTGCTCACCAGCAGCGTCAGGTCCACCAGCTCCTGCGGCGTGAAGTGCGCGCACGCGCCTTCCCATGCGGCGTCGGGCACCTGCGTGTCGGCCACCCGCGTGACGGCGTCGGTCCAGGCCAGCGCGGCGCGCTCGCGCTCGGTGAAGAAGGGGGTTTCGCGCCAGGCCGTCAGGGCCAGCAGGCGGCGCGGCCGCTCGCCCGCCTTCAACGCGTCGCTGCTGTGCATGTCGATGCAATAGGCGCAGCCATTGATCTGCGACGCGCGCAGCCGCACCAGCTCGACCAGCGGCTTCTCGAGGCCGGACGTGGCAATGCGCTGCTCCAGCGCGCCCAAGGCCTTCATCGCTTCGGGGTTGGCCTTGTAGAAGTTCAGGCGGGGTTCCATCGAGGTGTTCCTTGTGAGGTGGTGAGTGGCGCAACGATACGAATGAATCCAATGCTCGATAAGACGGCAGAATGGCGACACATTGTTCTATCGATAGGACGATTCGCATGGACCTGAACGATCTGCGCTACTTCGCCCTCATCGTCGAACACGGCGGCTTCAGCGCTGCCCAGCGGGCCACCCACCTCACCAAGTCCAAGCTCAGCCGGCGCGTGGCGCTGCTCGAGGAACGCCTGGGCGTGCGCCTGATTCAGCGCAGCACGCGGCGCCTGTCGCTCACCGAGGCCGGGCGCGCCTTCCACGAACACTGCGCGGCCATGCTGGTGGAGGCCGAGGCCGCGCAGCAGGCGGTGGAGCAGTTGCGCTCGGCGCCGTCGGGCACCGTACGGCTGACCTGCCCGGTGGCGATCGCGCAGTTCTACGTCGCGCGCATCGTGGCCGACTTCATGCGGGAGCATCCGAAGGTGCGCGTCGAGATCGAATCGACCGACCGCACGGTGAACCTGATCGAGGAACGCATCGACCTGGCGGTGCGCGTACGCGCCACGGGTCTGGAAGACCCTGGTTTGGTGACGCGCCGCATCGCATCCGGTCGCATGGTGCTGGTGGCCAGCCCGGCCTACCTCGAGGGCCGTGCACCGGTGGTCGATGCGGCCGAGGTGAGCACGCTCGACACCATTGGCGGCCAGCGCGAAGGCGCGGAGCAGAGCTGGACGCTGACCGCGTCAGATGGCCGCGACGCGCGCGTCGTGCACCGGCCGCGGCTGCTGTGCTCGGACTACACGGTGCAGCTCGAAGCCGCCATCGGCGGCGTCGGCATCGCACTGCTGCCGCTGCGCGTCGCATGGCGCCGCCTGGAAGAGGGAACGCTGGTGCGCGTGGCCACCGACTGGGCCACGCCGGAGCAGGACATCCACCTCGTCTTCGTCAGCCGGCGCGGCCTGCTGCCGGCGGTGCGCGCGCTGATCGACCACCTGGTGCTGCACATCCCAGGCGCGCTCGGGCGTTGACAACACCGGCCACCGCGACGCGGCGCACGCTGCGCCGACAATCCCACCCATGAGCCCCCGCCTCTTCGACGAACTGCCCGCCTTGCTGCGCGACGCCGCCGAGCGCTGCATCGTGCCGCGCTTTCGGCAGCTGCAGCGGCACGAGGTGGAGGAGAAGTCGCCCGGCGAGATGGTGACCATCGCCGACCGCGAGGTGGAAGCGCTGCTCACCCCCGCATTGCGCGCGCTGCAGCCGGGCTCGCGCGTGGTCGGCGAGGAAGCAGCGAGCGCCGAGCCCTCGTTGTTGCAGGACTTGGACGATGGCGACGTGTGGCTGCTCGACCCGCTGGACGGCACCAACAACTTCATCGCGGGCCGCCCGGACTTCGGCATCCTGGTAGCGCTGCTGCGCCACGGCGAGACGGCGGCCGCCTGGCTGCTGGACCCGATCGGCGGCACCCTCTGCATGGCCGAGCGCGGCGCCGGCGCCTGGTGCGACGGGCAGCGCATGCGCGTGCCGGCGCAAGGAGTGCTGGCAAGGTAGCGACGGGGCACCTGCAATCCACCCATTGCAGTTCGGCCAAGCTTCCCGGTAGACAGCCCGAATGCGGACAGTCAACGCCCGATATGAGCGGTGTGAACGACGCCAAGAACGACGTGTCGCCCCAGGAGTTCCCGACCTGCGCCGGAAGGTGGCGGCCTTTGTCGACGCAGGCGCTGCCGCTACTGATCCTACGGTAGGGTGAAGATCAGTACCGAGTTCTCTGAGCTGACTGCGACTCTGGCCGCATCGAGCACGACGATCCCGCTCGGGACATTCAAGAGGGGGCTGCTGCCAAGCACGACACTTGCGATGCCGGGCGTGCCGATCACCGTCGTGACGACGCCGGACGAGGAGATCTTGCGGACCGCGTTGTTGTTGGAATCGGCGACGTACAGATTCCCGCTCGCGTCGATGTCGAGGCCCCACAGGCCATCGAATCGGGCAGCGGCGCCGATGCCGTCCACCCGGCCCCCGGTGTCGCAATCGCCGGCGAGTGTCGATACCACTCCGCCCGCAGCAATCTTCCGGACGCAATAGAAGTCTGCGACGTAGAGGTTGCCGGCGAAGTCAAGGGCCAGGCCACCAATGCCACTGAAAGTAGCTGTAGCCGCAGGACCGTCTGCGCTCCCCGGCGTCGCGGCGCGTCCGGCGAACGTGGTCACTTCGCCGGCGGGCGTCAGCTTCCGAATCGTGGTTCCCGCGGCCACAAGGAGGTTGCCTTGCGGATCCACGACGACGTCCGTCGGGTAATAGAGGGTCGCCGCGCCGCCATTCCCGTCCGCATAGCCGGCGACGCCGAGTTGCCCGGCCAGGATGGTCATCGTCCCGGTCGGGGAGATTCTGCGCACTACCTGCGCGCCATAGTCAGCCACGTACACATTTCCGGCCGCGTCTACATCCACGCCCCATGGCGCCTGCTTCGGATAGTCGTTGCCAGTGAAGAAACTCGAGGTCGCGCCCGCCGGTGTCACCTTGCGGACTAAGGCATTGGCGGAGGATCCCACGTAGATGTTCCCCTGCGAATCCTTGGCCAAGCCGTGAGGATGGTCGAAGGCGGCACTGGCCCCTGTGCCATCGTACTGGCCGACGTGCGCGGCTTTGCCGGCCACCGTCGTCACATTGCCGCCAACACTGATCTTGCGGACTGTCTGCTCCCACCAATCGACAACGTAGAGATCCCCGGCAGGGCCGACGGCAAGGCCCGTGGGGCTGGTGAACGTGGCCGATGCCAAGTCGCCGTCCACGCTGCCGCCGACGCCCGGCGTGCCGGCCAAGGTCGTGACGGAGCCGTCGGACTGGACCTTGCGCACCGTGTGGTTGGCCGAGTCCCCGACGTACAGGACGCCAGAAGCGTCGACAGCGAGGCCAGCGGGATAGGCAAACCGTGCGGCCGAACCCGCGCCATCGACGCTGCCCTTGCTGCCGGCCGACCCCGCGAGGGTGGTGACCATGCCGCTGGGTGAAATCTTCCGAACGACAGCGCTTCCAGGCTCCGAGACGTACACCGCGCCGGAGGAGTCGACTGCAATCCCTTCAGGGCTCGTGAACGTCGCGGTGGCGGCAGGTCCGTCGACCTCGCCGCTCACGCCCGCGCGCCCGGCATAAGTCGAGACGTCGCCCGACGAAGTGATCTTGCGGATCGTGTGGTTGCCGGAGTCGGCCACAAACAGGTTGCCTGCGGCGTCTCGCGCGATTCCAGTGGGTCGCCGGAAGGAGGCGGCCGCACCCTGACCGTCTGCAGCGCCGCCGTCGACGGTGAACGTTCCAGCAAGCGTTGAGACCACGCCGTCGGTCGTGATAAGCCGGATCGAATTCGTGCCGGAATCGGCAACGGCCAGCTGCCCGTTTGGCAGGGCCACGATGCCCGCAGGTTCGCGCAGAGTCATCGTGCTCGCACCATCCTCCCCGCCGCAGACCCGCGACCCCGCGATGGTGCTCACCCACCCGGTGACGTCGATCTTGCGAACCGCGCACCTGGTGGTGACGTAGACGTTCCCCGCAGCGTCGCTGGCGGTCCAGTTCGCCCAGTTCAGCCGCGCGTCAGACCCAAAGCCGTCGGCGGAGCCGGGCCCGCCTGGCTGTCCTGCCAAGAGTGACAAGTTGCGGGAGGTTGCGGAAACGACGGTGAGCAGCGCGACCCGGGTGGTGGTCGATGACACCCCGAGGGAGACTGAAGCGCGGTAACGCTTGCCGTTGTCGCTCATCGCTACGGCCGGCAAGGAGAGCGAGGTCGACCTCGCCCCCGTGATGTTCGCCCAGGTCGAGCCGCCATCGCCGCTCACCTGCCATTGCCAGTTGGCATCGGGTGGCCCTTCGGCCGAGAAGCGGGCGGTCGTGCCGGCTGCGATGGTCGCGTCTGCCGGCTCGGCGCTGATCGCGAGACCGGCGATGTTCAGAACGCCCAGCTTAGCCGCGTCAGAGGCTACCTCACCCGTGGAGTTGCCCCAGACGGCACGCACCAACTTCCCGTCGTCCGACAGTTTCACAGCCGCAAGGGTCAGCGTGGGGCTCGACGCGCCGGGGATCGCGGCCCAGCTCGATCCCCCGTCGGTGCTCATTTCCCATTGAACCGTCGCGCCTGCCGTGTTGGCGAAGCTGAAGAAGACGGCGTCTGCGCCGGGGATGACAACGGTCGACGAGGGTTGGGTGTCAAGCTGTACCGGCGCCTCGGTCACGAACAGCGTCGCCGTATTGCTCGTCACGCTACTGCCGTCGCCGGCGACCACCACGCGGAATCGCCGGCCGTTCAGGGCGAGTTCGGCAGCAGAGACGTTGAGGTGATCGCCCGTCGCTCCCGGCCACTGCGCCCAGTCCACGCGGTCTGCGCTCGATTCCCATCGGTAAGCGGTGGCGCCTGATGCGGCAACGCTAAACCGGGCCTCCTGTCCGAGCTGCACACGCTGATCTTGCGGCTGGGCGCTGATCGCGACCGCCGTCTGCGTGGAACCTGGACTGTCAGGCGCCGGGCCGGGTGTGCCATCTCCGCCCCCACCACCGCCGCAGCCGGCCAGGGCTGCAACACATGTGGCAAGGATCGCGAGATCGCGCGCGATGGACATGAGAATCTCCCTCAAAGCGAAGATGGCGCCTGTGGTTCAGGCGCTCCGATTTGGCAGCAGGAGTGTAGGAGGGCAGGCCGTTGGGGCGACCCCTTCATACCCGGGGTGCGGGTTTCGAAGATGAGAGCCGCGGACCTGGTGGTGTTGGAGGCCACCGGCGGATATGAGCGATGCGCGGTGTGCGCGATGCACCAAGCGGGGGTGGTAGCGGCCCGGGTCAACCCACGCCAGGCGAGGGACTCCGCGAAGTCGATGGGAGCGCTGGCCAAGACCGATGAAGTCGACGCGCGCTGCCTAGAGGCTTTGGTGATCTGCTGGCTGAATACAAAGAGCGTCACAAGTTCGTGACGCCCGCCCCCCGAGCCACACCGCGAGCAGTTACCTTCGATCCGAGAGTTCCACACGCGCCCGGTCGCCGCCGGGAAGGCCAAGAAGCTGGCAGTCGTCGCCTGCATGCGCAAGCTGCTGACCACTCTCTACTCGATCACCCGCGATCAAACGCCTTGGCTGAGCGGTGGTTCCATCGCTTCCCTCAGGTCTTGACTTGAGACACAGCGAGAGTCCGAACCCGTCGGGCATGCGACCGGCCAAGGGAAGCTGAGGTCGTGGCGGAAGCGCTGCAGCGGCGAGCGGCAAGGAGTGCTTGCGAGGCAGCGAGGGGTGCCCGCGATGGACCCATAGCGGTCGCGTGGAGTGGACCACGCCCGGTTGGCAGGTAGGTCGGTTGCGACACAAGTTTGTAGAATACATAACATCGTTGTTATAGTCGCGATGTGACAACCTTCGACGCTGACGCTGAAACAGCCTGGCTGCTCCTCGTCTTGTCCTTGCCGACCCCGAGCGCGACGGCCCGCATGCGCGTTTGGCGCGGGCTCAAGGCACTAGGCTGCATGGCGCTGCGCGATGGCGCCTACTTGCTACCGAACGCGCCTGAGCGCATCGACGCGCTGCGCGAGCTGGGCGACGATTGCATTCGCGAAGGCGGCGTGGCGTGGCTGATGGCCGTTCAGCCCTTGAGCAACGACGAAGCGCTGGCCTGGCGTCAGCTGTTCGATCGCGGTGACGACTACGCCCAGCTGCGCCGGACGTGGAAAGAGGTCAATCGAGGCATGGGCTCCCTGTCCACCGCCGAGTTGATTCGTCTCCAACGCAAGCTGCAGCGCGAGTACGACGCGCTGCGTTCGATCGACTTCTTCCCCAACGACTCGGGCACCGAAGCCCAGGCCGCGTGGACCGAGTTGAACAAGCGCATCGAGCAGCTCGTGTCGCCTGATGAGCCGCAGGAAGTCGAAGGCGGCATCCAGCGCCTCGATAGGGAGGGCTACCAGGGTCGTACCTGGGCAACCCGCCGGCGGTTATGGGTGGACCGCGTGGCCAGCGCGTGGCTCATCCGCCGCTTCATCGACCCGAAGGCGCGCTTCAAGTGGCTGGCCAAGCCCTCGGACTGCTCGAAGAACGCATTGGGCTTCGACTTCGACGGTGCGGCGTTCAGCCACGTGGGCAACCTAGTCACCTTCGAAACCCTGATGGCGAGCTTCGGGCTGGACAAAGACCCGGCGCTGCAGCGGCTGGCGGCCATGGTGCATCAGCTCGACGTGGGCGGCGAGCCGGTGCCCGAAGCCGTCGGCTTTGAGGCCGTGCTGGCCGGGGCTCGCGAGCGGCTGGACGACGACGACGCGCTGCTTGCCGAAATGAGCAAGGTGCTTGATTCGCTGTACGCGCACTTCGAGCGCCAGGCGAGCCACAAGACTTGAGACAAGGAGAACAAGCTATGAACGACAGCGCCGTGGCAGGTGCGCCGGAGGCACTGCCCGCGGCGCGCTACACCCTGTGGCGGCTGGTCGCCTACATGCTAGGCCTGGGCACCTGGGGCTTCGGCGGCCCGGTGGCGCTGGTGGGCTACATGTACCGCGACCTGGTGGAGAAGCGAGGCTGGGTCACCGAGGCCGACTACAAGGAGGGCCTCGCGCTCGCGCAGCTGATGCCTGGGCCCCTGGCCGCACAGCTGGCGATCTACCTGGGCTATGTGCACTACGGGATTCTCGGCGCCACGCTCGTGGGCATCGCCTTCGTGCTGCCGTCGTTCCTGATGGTGGTGGCCATCGGAACGGCCTATGTCGCCTGCGGCGGCATAGGCTGGATGCAGTCGGTGTTCTACGGCGTCGGCGCGGCGGTGATCGGCATCCTCGCGATGAGCGCCTGGAAGCTGACCACGAAGAACATCGGCAGAGACAAGCTGCTGTGGGCCATCTTCGCCGTGAGCGCGGTGCTGACGGTGGTGACGCAGACCGAGAACGTCCTCGTCTTCCTCGGCGGCGGCGTGCTCGTGTGGCTTGCGCGCGCCCGGCCGAAGCTCGGCAGCGACACAGTCCACTCGTTCGCTGCGCCGATCGTCGCGTTCCTTGCGATCGACACCCTCAGCTGGCACAAGCTCGGCCAGATCGCGCGCTACTTCGCCTACGCCGGAAGCTTCGTCTTCGGCAGCGGCCTGGCGATCGTGCCCTTCCTCTATGGCGGCGTCGTCAAGGAGTACGCGTGGCTGACCGACCGCGAGTTCGTCGACGCGGTGGCCGTGGCCATGATCACGCCCGGTCCCGTGGTCATCACCACGGGCTTCATCGGCTTCCTGGTGCAAGGCTTCTGGGGCGCGGTGGTGGCGGCGCTGGGCACCTTCTTGCCGTGCTACCTGTTCACTGTGCTGCCCGCGCCCTACTTCAAGAAGTACGGGAAACGGCCCGCCATCCTCGCCTTCGTCGATGGCGTCACCGCCGCCGCCATTGGCGCGATCGCGGGCGCGGTGGTGGTCATCGGCCAGCGCTCGATCACCGACGCCGTCACCGCGGGACTCTCGCTCGTGACCGCAGCGGTGCTGTGGAGGTTCAAGAAGCTGCCGGAGCCGGTGATCGTGGTCGCCGCCGCCCTGATCGGCCTGGTGGTTTATCCGCGGGTCGCACACGCCTGACCCATCCCACTCGACAGGACACACCTCATGGACCTGCAACTGCGCCCCCTGACACTGGACTTCGCCAAGCTGCAAGGCTTGTCACAGCGGCTGATCGCCAGCCACCACCAGAACAACTACAGCGGGGCGGTGAAGCGGCTGAACGCCATCCGCCAGCAGCTCGCTCAGCTTGACTGGGCAGCCGCGCCGGTGTTCACCGTCAATGGCCTGAAGCGCGAAGAACTGATTGCGGCCAACTCGGCCTGGCTGCACGAGCTGTACTTCGACAGCCTCGGCGGCCACGGCGTGTTGCCGGACTGCGGCCTGTCGATCGCGCTTGAGCGCGATTTCGGGTCGGTGGACCGCTGGCGCGCGGAGTTCACGGCGCTTGCCAACGCGATGGGCGGCGGGTTCGGCTGGGCGCTGCTTTCGTGGTCGCCGCGCGAGGGGCGGCTCGTCAACCACTGGGCAGCCGACCACACGCACCTGCTGGCGGGCGCCATGCCGATCCTCGCGCTGGACATGTACGAACACGCATACCACATGGACTTCGGCGCCAAGGCGGCGGCCTACGTCGACGCCTTCATGAACAACATCGATTGGGATGAGGTGTACCTGCGCTACGGCGCTGCGGTCGCGGCCGATGCGATGAGCTTGAGTGCAGGACCGGCCGACGTGGCGAGTGCGCCGCAGCTGATCGACGTGCGCCGCGCGGCCACCTATGCCGAGGCCGCCGACCAACTCGCCGGTGCGAGCTGGAAAGACCCCGCAAAGCTGGCGGGCTGGAGCGCCGAGCTGGATCGGTCGAAGCCGGTGCTGGTCTACTGCTTCCATGGCCTGGACATCGGCCGGTCAGCGGCCTTGGCGCTGCGCGCCCGCGGATTGCAGGCACGCTTCGTCACAGGGGGCCTGGAAGCTTGCCGCTCGGCAGGCGTGCCTATCGTCCCCAAGGAGTAGTTTCGGCACGGCATGGTGATGCTGATGGGCGACACCGCGATGTTCGAGGACGAGGTCAACCCGGCGACGAGCGCCGCGCTCGATCACGGCCTTGAAGTGACTGCGCTGCACAACCACTTCTTCTTCGATCAGCCGAAGGTCTACTTCATGCACATCGGCGGCATGGGTGACGTGCACCAGCTGGCCGAGGGCATCAAGGCCGTCTATGACAAGGTGGCCCAGGTTCGCGCCAGCCACGCGGCGCCGGGGGCCACGCTCGAGGGCGACATTGCCAGCCCGAGCAGCGTCAGTGCCGGGCCGATCGAGCAGGTCCTGGGCAAGGCGCAATCCGAGGACGGCATGATGAAGGTGACGATCGTCGATGGCGACTTCGCGATGCACGAGGGCGAACTGCAGGCTGTGTTGAAGGCGATGCGAATCGCCGGCATCAACATCGTCGCGATCCATCAGCACATTACGCACCAGGAGCCGCGCACCCTGTTCCTGCACTGCTGGGGCAAGGGCAAGGCGGACCACTTGGCGAAGGGCGTGAATGCGGCGCTGGATGCGCGGCAAGAGGTGGCCGTCCGATGATCGTGATGCGCCGGCGTTGGCCCGCGCTGCGAGGAGCGGTGCTCGCCTTGTCCGCGGCCACCCTGTTCGGGATCAGTACCCCGCTGGTCCAGCGCGCGGGCGAGGGGCTCGGCCCCTTCGAGACCGCGGCGCTGCTGTATGCAGGCGCGGCGCTGGTCGGTGCAATCTTGCGCCGGCCGCTCCAGCGGGAGGCGGCCGTGCGGCCCTCCGACTGGCGCCGGCTGGCTTGGATGGCAGTGTTCGGTGCCGGCATCGGCCCGGTGGCGCTTGCCTGGGGCCTCCAGCACACCAGCGGGACGAGCGGCTCGCTGATGCTGGCACTGGAGGCCCTGTTCACCGCGCTGCTGGCCCGCACGCTGTACAGCG
This sequence comes from uncultured Pseudomonadota bacterium, assembly GCA_946480245.1. Next base: position 2,134 of record CAMLIZ010000087.1, on the reverse strand, counting down.
AAGTGATGGACCGCCGGATCTGGGCTGCGATGCTGCTGCTCCTCGCCGGCGGCATGGTGCTGGTGCTCGACCGAGGCCGGAGCGGCTCCGTGCAGTTGCTGGGGCTCCTGGCCGTACTCGGTGCCACTGCGGCCTGGGGGGTGGACAACACCCTGTCGCGGGCGCTGGCCGAACGCGATCCTGGGCAGGTGGTGCTTGGCAAGTCGCTGCTTGGAGCGGCCGCGACCGCCATATTGGCCTTCGCCTCCGGCGAGCCGGTTCCCCGCTGGGCCGCCGCCCTCGCACTGCTGGCGATCGGAGCCAGTGGCTACGGACTCAGCCTGCGGCTGTACCTGCTGGCACAGCGGGCGTTCGGCGCGGCCCGAACCGGCTCGGTATTCGCCTTCGCGCCCTTCATTGGCGCACTGCTTGCGATCTTCCTCGGTGACCGCTCGCTAAGTTGGGGCATGGCGGCAGGGGGCGCGCTGATGCTCGCCGGCGTCGCGTTGCACCTGGCCGAGTCGCATGCTCACGAGCACTTGCATGAAGCCATGGAGCACGAGCATGCGCATACGCACGACGACGGCCACCATCAACACGCGCATGACCCGATTCCCGCAGGGACGCACAGCCATTGGCACCGACACGAGACCGTCCGGCATACCCACCCACATGTGCCCGACGCGCACCACACACACCGGCATTGACTGCACGGCCCCATTGATTGCAAGGTGCAGAGCCGGCATTCGCCAATAACCGCTCCTGGCCGGTGCCGCCGATCGGACCGCTAACATGATGAAAGGTATTGCCGAAAGCTCCTCGCGATGAATCCCCGTTTCTCCTCCACGCAACTGCTTCATTCCATCCTTGCAAGCGCGATTCTTGCCGCTGCTCCAGCAGCCATCGCCGCACAGCATCACAAGCCGCACGCAGCGGCTCACAAACACAAGCCCGCTGCATCCACCGCAGCCGCGGCGACCACCGACGCCAACGGAGTGCCGGTGCTTGCCAACAAGGCCTGGGTCCTGATGGACTTCAACACAGGGCAAATTCTCGGTTCCTCCAACCCGGACGAGCCTCTACCGCCTGCGTCGCTGACCAAGCTGATGACCAGCTACCTGGTCGAACAGGGGCTGAAGAGCGGCAAGCTGAAGCCCGATGAACCCGTCACGATGAGCCTCAGCGCTTGGTGCCGCGGAGGCAAGCAGGGCGACAGCTGCATGTTCGTTCCTCTGAACGCTCAAGCTTCCTTGATGGACATGCTTCGCGGGGTTGTCATCGACAGCGGAAACGACGCCTCCAAGGCCCTGGCCGAGCACATCGGCGGCTCCGAAGCCGGGTTCGTCGCGAAGATGAACGCCGAAGCAGCGAAGCTGGGAATGACCCACACCCATTTCGAGAATGCGGCTGGGCTGCCCGACCCCCGTCACAAGGCCTCCGCCCGCGACCTCGCCGTGCTGGCGCAAGCCATCATCCGCAACAGCGCCAAGTACTACCCCATCTACGCGGAGCACGAGTTCACGTACAACGGCATCAAGCAAGGCAATCGCAATGCGCTGCTGTATACCGATCCAACGGTCGACGGGCTCAAGACAGGTCACACGGAGGAAGCCGGCTACTGCCTGGCCACATCGGCGAAGCGAAACGGCATGCGCCTGATTTCGGTCATCATGAACGCCAACAGCGCACAAGCCCGAGCGGATCAGACCCGCGTGCTATTGAACTGGGGTTACAGCAACTTCGAGGAAGCAACTCCCGCGCAGCCCGGCACCACGCTGACGAACGCCAAGGTCCTCTACGGAGTGGCGCCCACGGTTGCCGCGGGCATTGCACAGCCCTGGACCTTTGTGGTCGCAAAGGGCCAGGCTGCCGCCGTCAAGACCTCGATCTCGCTGAATCCTGAATTGACGGCGCCGATCTCCAAAGGAGCCTTAATCGGCAAGATCGTCGCCACGGCGAACGGCAAGCAGCTCGGAGAGGCCCCTGTCGTCGCGCTCGCTGCCGTAGAGCGCGCGGGATTCTTCGAGCGCATGCGTCAGCGCGTCTCCGGCTGGATGTCCAAGTAGCGGGTCGGGTGGCGAGAGCAACCGGCAAGACGCGGCCTCAATGCGCCTTGTCCCAGTTCGCCCCCACGCCCACTTCCGCCAGCAGCGGC
>CAMLIZ010000086.1 GCA_946480245.1 uncultured Pseudomonadota bacterium | reverse complement strand
CCGCGGCCGTCGAGGCAGGCCTCGACTGCGCGCTGGAACACGCTGGCGTCGGCCATCGCGTTCGGTTGCGTCGTGGCCCAGCGGTTGCACTCGCGGCGGTCCGCCTCGGTCTGCTCGGCGCTCTGGCCGTTGCGCGGGTAGATGATCGGGTCGGGCGCCGGCCGCGGCGACTGCACCGGCGCCGGCTTGGCCTCGTCGGCGCGCGGCGGTGGCTCGACCACGCGGTAGCCATCGGGCACGACGGCGTAGTACACGCCGTTGGCGTAGTAGTAGGGCGCGCCGCCGATGCGCAGCGTCACGTAGGCCGGCGGCAGCAGCGGCACCACGATGCCGATCGGCGGCATCACCACCACGAACCTCGGCCCGACGGGGCGGAACCACACGCCGCCGTGGTAGTAGTAGCTGCCGCCGCCGAAGCGGATGCTGACCGCACCGCCGGGCAGCGCGGGGGCTGCGTAGCCCAGGCGCGGGTAGTAGTGGTCGTGGTGGTAGCGGTCGTCGTAGCGCCAGGGCGCACGCTCATGGCTCGGGCCGGGGTGATGCGCCTGAGCCTGGGCCAGGCCTGCTGCCGCGAGCAGCAGCGCGGCGACGAGGGAGCGAAGCGGGGATCCGAGGGACGTCATGGCAGCGAACTCCGGCAGGCAGATGCGCGCAGTGTGCGACCGCCGATGTGAGGCTCTGTGGCGCTGGCGCAAAGAAACGTTGCGCGAGCTCAACCCGGCGGCACCTCGGCACGCCAGCCGCCGCCGAGCGCCTGGACCAGGGCCACGGCCACCGCCTGCCGGCTGGCCGTCAGCTGCACCACGGCGCGCCGCGCCGACAGCGCCGTCACCTGCGCCGACACCACCTCGGTGTAGCTGGTCAAGCCGGCGCGGTAGCGGTTCAGCGCTTGCTGCTCGGCCAGGTCGGCTGCCCGCGAGGCCTGGCGCCGCAGCGCGTACTGCTGCTCCAGCACGCGCGCGGCGGCCAGCTGGTCCTCCACGTCGCGGAAGGCCTCCAGCACGGTCTCCCGGTACTGCGCCACCGCCTGGTCCCAGGCCGCACGCGCCTGGTCCACCTGTGCGCCGGTGGCGCCCGCGTCGAACACCGTCTGTGCCAGCGTCAGGCCGAGCGACCAGGCGTTGGCGCTGAACAGGTCTGCCAGCCGCGCCGCGCTGAAGCCGCTGCTTGCGCTCAGCGACAGGTCCGGGAAGTAGCCCGCGCGCGCCACGCCGATTTGCGCGTTGGCCGCGGCCACGAGCCGCTCGGCGGCGGCCACGTCGGGCCGGCGCTGGGCCAGCGTGGACGGCAGGCCGAGCGGAACGGCCGGCAGCAGGTCGGGGTTCCATGCCGCCGCGGGCAGCGTGAAGTTGCCCGGCGCCTCGCCCACCAACACCGCGATCGCGTGCTCCAGCGTGGCGCGCTGGCGCTCCAGCCCGGCCAGGTCGGCCTGCGCATTGGCCAGCTGCGTCTCGGCCTGCAGCAAGTCGCTCTTGGGCGCCACGCCCGCCGCGTAGCGGTTGCGCGTGATCTGCAGCGAGCGCTCATAGGCGGCGATGGTGTCGCGCAGCAGCGCCGCTTCGGCGTCGGTCTCGCGCAGGTTGAAGTAGTCGGTGGCGAGTTCGCCGGTGAGCGACAGCCGCGCCGATGCCAGGTCGGCCGCGCTGGCCTGGGCGCGCGCCTCGGCTGCGTTCACGCCGCCGCGGATGCGGCCCCACAGGTCGGGCGCCCAGCGTGCGCCCAGGCTCAGCTGGTAGCGGTTGCCCGTGCCGCCGCCGCCGGCGCGCGTGGCGCTGCCGTCCAGAGTGAGCGCCGGGAACAGCGACGCTCGTTGCTCCCGCACCAGCGCCTGCGCCTGCGCATAGGCCGCCGCGGATGCAGCGAGGTTCTGGTTGGACACCTGCACGCGCTGCGCCAACGCGTCGAGCTGCGCGTCGCCGAACAGGCGCCACCAGGGGCCGCGGTCGAGCGCATCGGCCGGCGCTGCCGTCACCCAGCCGGGAGGGGCCTCCTTGAACACCGCTTGCGTGGCCACACTCGGCGTCGGCTGCGGCCCGCTGGCGCACGCGGCCAGCGCAAGCAGGGAAAGCAGAAGCGTCAGCGGTCTTGTCATGTCGGGTCGGGCAGTGCGGTGCTGCGCGCCAGGTGGCGCTCGTTCGGGCTGCGCCGGCGCAGCTTGTCGAGCAGCAGGTAGACGACCGGCGTGGTGAGCAAGGTGAGCAGCTGGCTCGCGATCAGCCCGCCGATGATGGCCACGCCCAGCGGCCGACGCAGCTCCGCGCCTTCGCCGAAGCCGATGGCCAGCGGCAATGCGCCCAGTGCGGCGGCCAAGGTGGTCATCAGGATCGGGCGAAAGCGCAGCAGGCAGGCCTCGCGCACGGCCTCCAGCGCGCTCAGGCCGCGCCCACGCTCGGCCTCGAGCGCGAAGTCGATGATCAGGATCGCGTTCTTCTTGACGATGCCGATCAGCAGGAACACGCCGATCAACGCGATGATCGAGAACTCCATGTTGAACAGCAGCAGCGCCAGCACCGCGCCCACGCCGGCGGAAGGCAGGGTGGACAGCACTGTGATCGGGTGCACCAGGCTTTCGTACAGCACGCCCAGCACGAGGTAGATCACCACCAGCGCGGCCACGATCAGCAACGGCTGCTGCCCCTGGTTCTGCTGGAAGCTGCGCGCCGTGCCCTGGAAACTGCCGCGCACGTTGGTCGGCATCGCAATCTCGGCCTCGGCCTGCGCGATGGCGGCCTGCGCGTCGCCCAGGTTGCGGCCTTCGGCGAGGTTGAACGACACCGTGGTGGCCAGCTCGCCGTCCTGGTGGTTCACCGAGGCGGCCGCGGGGCGCTCGTTGAAACTGGCGACGGCCGGCAGCGGCACCATCGCGCTGGCCGTGGTGTTCAGCGCCTGGCCGCCGGACGCGTCGCGCAGCGCGGGGTTCACGCTGACGCCGCTTGCCGCACCGGCTGCGGCGGCGCCCGCGCTGCCCTTGGTCGGCACCTGCACGTCGTTCAGTGCCAGCGGGCTGCGCGTGTAGGGCGGCGCCGCCTCCAGGATCACGTGGTACTGGTTCAGCTCGTTGTACAGCGTGGCCACCTGGCGCTGGCCGAAGGCGTCGTACAGCGCGTTGTCCACATCGCGCGAGCTCAAGCCCAGCCGCGCGGCACTCTCGTGGTCGATGTCCACGTAGGTCTCCACCGCACTGTCCTCCTGGTCGGTGTCGACGTCGGTGATCACGTCGGTGTGCAGCTTCATTTGTGCGGCCAGCCGCGCGGCCCAGCGCTTCAGGTCGGCTGCGTTGTCGCTCTTCAGCGTGTACTGGTAGGTCGCATTGCTCTGCCGCCCGCCCATGCGCAAATCCTGCGCCGGATTCAGGAACAGGCTGATGCCGGTCACCTGTTGCAGCTGCGGGCGCAGCCGCGCGATCACGGCCAGCGCGCCCTCGTGGCGCTCACCCTTCGGCTTCAGGTTCACGAACATGAAACCGCCACCCGCGCGCGCACCGCCGGTGAAGCCGACCACCGTGTCCACCGCGGGGTCGCGCCGGATGATGTTGACCAGCTGCCTGAGCTTGCTCTGCATGGCTTCGAACGAAATGCTCTGGTCGGCGCGCACGCCGCCGAAAATGCGGCCCGTGTCCTGCTGCGGAAAGAAGCCCTTCGGTGCGGCGATGAAGAGGTACACGTTGAGTGCCACCACCGCCAGCAGCACGACCATCACCACCGCCTTGGCGTGCAGCGCCCAATCGAGGCTGGCCTCGTAGGCGCGCAGCACGCGCTGCCAGCCACGCTCGACCCAACGCGACAGGCGGCCGGGCTCGCGGTGCACTTCGGGCCGCAGCAGCCAGGCACACATCATCGGCGTGGTGGTCAGCGAGATGACCAGCGAGATCATCACCGAGGCCGACAGCGTGAGCGCGAACTCCTTGAACAGCCGCCCCACGATGCCGCCCATGAACAGCAGCGGAATGAACACCGCCACCAGGCTGAGCGAGATCGACAGCACCGTGAAGCCGACCTCGCGTGCACCCCGCAGCGCGGCCTCGAAGCGGCCCATGCCCTGCTCGATGTGGCGGCTGGTGTTCTCCAGCACCACGATCGCGTCGTCCACCACGAAGCCGGTGGCCACGGTGAGCGCCATCAGGCTCAGGTTGTTCAGGCTGAAGCCGAACAGGTGCATCACGCCGAAGGTGCCCAGCAGGCTGACCACCGTGGCCGCGGCCGGCACGAAGGTGGCGCGTGCGCTGCGCAGGAACAGGCTCACCACGCCCACCACCAGCGCGATCGAGATCAGCAGCGTGATCTCCACCTCGTGCAGCGAGGCGCGGATCGAGCTGGTGGCGTCGCTCGCCACCTCGAGCTTGATGTCCGAGGGCAATTGCGCGCGCAGCTGCGGCAGCAGCGCGCGCACGCTGTTCACGGTCTCGATGATGTTGGCGCCTGGCTGGCGCGTGATCAGCACGATCACCGCCGGCTCGCCATTGAACAGGCCCAGCGTGCGCCGGTCCTCGGGCCCTGCGTAGACGTTGGCCACATCGCCCAGCCGCACAGGGGCACCGTTGCGCCAGGCGACGATCAGGTTGCGGTCCTCGGCGGCGGCCTGCACCACCGTGCTGGAGATCGCGGCCGAGCCGCTGCCGGTGACCACCGGGTCGTGCGCGAGCCCGGTGTAGATCTGCAGCCGACGCTCGGGCCCGTCGAGCGCGCCCTTGGGCCGGTTGGCGCTGGCCGACTGCAGCGCGGCACGCACGTCCTCCAGGGCCACGCCGTAGCGCGCCAGCGCCAGCGGGTTCAGCTCCACGCGCACGGCGGGCAGCGCGGCGCCGCCGATCTCCACGTCGCCCACGCCGGACACCTGCGCCAGCTTCTGCTGCACGACGTTGGACACCGCGTCGTAGATCTGCCCGGGCGAGCGTGTGGCCGAGGTGAGCCCGAGGATGATCACCGGCGCGTCGGCCGGGTTGGCCTTGCGGTAGGTCGGGTTGCTGCGCAGGGTGGCCGGCAGGTCGGCACGCGACGCGTTGATGGCCGCCTGCACCTCGCGCGCTGCGCTATCGATGTCGCGCTCAAGGTCGAACTGCAGCGTGACCCGCGTGCTGCCGTTGCCGCTGTTCGAGGTGATCTCGTTGACCCCGGCGATCACGCCCAGCCGTCGCTCCAGCGGCGTGGCCACGCTGCTGGCCATCGTGGCCGGGCTGGCGCCGGGCAGGCGTGCCTGCACCGAGATCACCGGGAAGTCCACTTGCGGCAGCGGCGACACCGGCAGCACGAAGAACGCGGCGATGCCGGCCAGCGCAATCCCCACCGTCAGCAGCACGGTGGCCACCGGGCGGCGGATGAACGGCTGCGACAGATTCACACGCCGCCCTCCGCGTCCTGCGGGCCGCGGTAGTCGAGCGGAGCGCGCGCGGGGCTGCGGCCGAAGCGCCGGCCGAGGCGGTCGAACGCGAGGTAGATCACCGGTGTCGTGAACAGCGTGAGCATCTGGCTCACGACCAGCCCGCCGAAGATCGCGAGGCCGAGCGGGCGCCGCAGCTCGGCGCCCTCGCCCCAGCCGAACATCAGCGGCAGCGCGGCGAACAGCGCCGCCGCGGTGGTCATCAGGATCGGGCGCAGGCGCAGCAGCGCGGCCTGGTGGATGGCCTCGCGCGGCGGCTTGCCTTCGATGCGTTCGGCGTCGAGCGCGAAGTCGATCATCATGATCGCGTTCTTCTTCACGATGCCGATCAGCAGGATGATGCCGATGATGCCGATCACGCCGAGGTCGTTGCCGGTGAGCATCAGCGCCAGCAGCGCGCCCACGCCGGCCGACGGCAGGGTGGAGAGGATCGTCACCGGGTGCACGTAGCTCTCGTACAGCACGCCCAGCACGATGTACACGCACACCACGGCCGCGAGGATCAGCCACAGCTCGTTGGCCAGCGAGGCCTGGTAGGCGCCGGCCGCGCCGAGCAAGGTGAGACTCACGCTGGGCGGCAGCTGCACCTGCGCGGCCGCCGCGCGCACCGCCTTCACCGCATCGCCCAGCGCGACGCCGGCTGCGGTGTCGAAGCCGATCGTGCTAGCTGGGTACTGCGCCACGTGCGTCACCTGCAGCGGTGCCTGCACCTCCTCGATGCGCGCGATCGCCGCCAGCGGCGTGGCCTGGCCGCTGCTGGTGCGCAGGTGCAGCAGCTTCAGGCCTTCGGGCGTGACGAGCAGGTCGGGCCGCGCTTCCAGGATCACGCGGTACTGGTTGGTCTCGGTGAAGATCGTCGAGACGATGCGCTGGCCGAAGGCGCTGTACAGCGCGTCGTCCACCGCCGAGGCGGTGATGCCCAGGCGCGATGCGGTGTCGCGGTCGATCTGCACCTGCACAGCGGGGCCCATCGCTCCTGCGTCGGACACGATGTGGCGCAGCGCCGGCTCGGCCCGCATCGCGGCCGCCAGCTTGGCCGACCATTCGCGCACGGTGGCGTCGTCGGCGCCTTCGATCGACACGCGGTACGGCGTCGGGCCCCCTTCGGCATCGATCGTCAGGTCCTGCGTGGGCTGCATCGTCAGCGTGACGCCGGCCACGCGCGCGGCGCGCTGCTGCAGGCGCTGCATGATGTCTTCCTGTGCACCGCTGCGCGGGCGCTTCAGCTGGATCAGCAGCCGGCCGGTGTGCAGCATCGTGTTGTTCTGCGCGTCGACGCCGACGAACGAGGCCACGTTGTCCACCGCCGGGTCGGCCAGCAGCGCCTGCACCACGTCCTGCTGCAAGGCCGCCATGCGCGCATAGGACACGTCCACCGCCGCCTCCACCCGGCCCTGCAGCTGGCCGGTGTCCTGCACGGGGAACAGGCCCTTGGGGATCGCCACGTACAGCAGCGCCGTGAGCGCCAGGGTGGCCAGCGCGATCCACAAAGTGAGCGGCTGGTGGTCCAGCACCCAGTGCAGGCCGCGGTCGTAGCCGCGGTTCACACGCTCGAACGCCTGCTGCAGCCGCCCGGCCTTGCGCGCGGCCTTGGCATGGGGCTTGAGCCAGCGGCCCGACATCATCGGCACCAGCGTGAGCGACACCACCGCAGAGATCAGGATCGTGATCGCCAGCGTCACCGCGAACTCACGGAACAGCCGCCCCACCACGTCGCCCATGAACAGCAGCGGGATCAGCACCGCGATCAGCGAGACGGTGAGCGAGATGATCGTGAAGCCGATCTGCGTGGCGCCTTCCAGCGCGGCGTCGAGCGCCCGTTGACCGTTCTCGATGTGACGCTCGATGTTCTCGATCATCACGATCGCGTCGTCGACGACGAAGCCCGATGCGATGGTCAGCGCCATCAGGCTCAGGTTGTTCAGGCTGTAGCCCAGCAGGACCATCGCGCCGCAGGTGCCGACCAGCGAGATCGGCACCGCCAGGCTGGCGATCACGGTGGCGCGCGGGTCGTGCAGGAACGCGAAGATCACCAGCACCACCATCACCACCGCGAGCACCAGCTCGATCGCCACATGCTCCACCGACGCGCGGATGCCGAAGGTGCGATCGGCCAGTACGTTCACGTGCACTGACGCGGGCAGCGAGGCCTGCAGCTCGGGCAGGCGCTGCTTGATCGCGTCGACGGTGGCGATCACGTTGGCACCCGGCTGGCGCTGCACGTTCAGGATGATCGCCGGCGTCAGGCTGGCCCAGGCACCGAGCTTCACGTTCTCGGCGCCGCTTACCACGCGCGCGACCTGCGCCATGCGTACCGGCGCGCCATTGCGATACGCGACGATCAGGTTGCGGTAGTCGTCGGCCGTCACCAACTGGTCATTGGCGTTGATGGTGTACATACGCGTGGCGCCGTCGATGCTGCCCTTGGCGCCGTTCGCGTTGGCCGCGCTGATCGCCGTGCGCAGCGTGTCCATCGCGATGCCGTACGAGGCCAGTGCCTGCGTGTCGGCCTGGATGCGCACGGCAGGCCGCTGCCCGCCGCTCAGGGTGACCAGGCCCACGCCCGACACCTGCGAGATCTTTTGCGCCAGCCGCGTGTTCACGAGGTTCTGCACGTCAGGCAACGGCAGGCTGCTGGAGGTGATGGCCAGGGTGAGCACGGGTGCATCGGCCGGATTGACCTTGGCGTACACGGGCGGTGACGGCAGGTCGGCCGGCAGCAGCGAGCCCCCCGCGTTGATGGCCGCCTGCACCTCCTGCTCGGCCACGTCGAGCGCGAGGCCGAGGCCGAATTGGAGCGTGATGATCGACACGCCGGCCGCGCTGCTGGAGCTCATGCGCGCCAGCCCGGCCATCTGCCCGAACTGGCGCTCCAGGGGCGCGGTCACGGTCTGCGACATCACTTCGGGGCTGGCGCCGGGGTACAGCGTTTGAACCTGGATGGTCGGGTAGTCCACCTCGGGCAGCGCGGACAGCGGCAGGAACTTCAGCCCCACCAGGCCGGCCAGCACGATCGCGAGCATCAGCAGCGAAGTCGCCACCGGACGCTGGATGAACGGGCGCGATGGGCTCATCGGCCGGCCGGTGCGGAGGCGGCACGCCGGCCGCCCCAGGCGCCAGACGCCGCACGGCGGCCGCCGGCACCGAACGCCCCGCTGGCCGGTCGTTCGCCTGGCAGCGCCACGCGGGCGCCGTCGCGCAAGCGGTCCGCGCCCTCGGTGACCACCTTCTCGCCCACCTGGAGGCCGCTGCGCAGCACCACGCGGTCGGCGGTGGCCAGGCCACGTGTGACGGGCCGCTGCGAGACGGTGTGGTCGTCGTTCAGCACGTACACGTAGTCGCCCTTCGGGCCCTCGCGCACGGCCGTCACCGGCACCGTCACGGCGCCTTGCACGGTGTCGATCAGTAGCCGCACGTTGACGAACTGGTTCGGGAACAGCACGCCCCGGGCATTGGGGAAGCGGGCCTTCGCGCGCACCGTGCCGGTCTGCGTGTCGATCTGGTTGTCCAAGGTGAGGAAGCGCCCGTTGTCCAGCACCTTGCTGCGGCTGCGATCGAGCGCCGTCGCCGGCAGGGCGGCCCCTTGCGTCGTGCGGGCCTGGATGTCGGGCACGCGGTCCTGCGGCACGGCAAAGCTCACGTCGATCGGGGTCACCTGCGTGATCACGGCCACACCGGTGGTCTCGCCGTTGCTCACCAGGTTGCCGGCATCTACTGGTCGCAGGCCGACACGCCCGCCCACCGGCGCGGTGATGCGCGTGTTGGCCAGGTTCAGGCGGGCGCTGCCTTCGGCGGCGCGATCGGCGGTGGTCGCACCTTCGAGCTGGTGCACCAGCGCGGCCTGCGTGTCCACGTCCTGGCGCGCGATCGAGTCCTGTGCGAGCAGCGTCTGGTAGCGCTTGAGCGTGAGGCGTGCGTTCTCCAACTGTGCCTCGTCGCGCTGGCGCTGCCCGGCCGCCTGCTGCAGCGCCATCTGGAACGGTGCCGGGTCGATCGTCGCCAGCAGCTGCCCCTTGCGCACCATCTCGCCCTCGCGATACAGCACCTGCGTCAGCACGCCGGAGACCTGCGGCCGCACCGTCACGGTGGCGGTGGGGGTGACGGTGCCCAGTGCCTCGAGCCACTCCGGAATGTCGCTGCGTTCAGCCGTGGCCAGGCCGACCGTCACCGGGGGGCCGCCGCGTAGCCCACCCCGTGCACCCGGCGGGCCGAAGCGCGCGCCTGCGGTCGACGCGCGGTGCGTCAGGTGCCACGCCAGCGCAGCCAGCGCCAGCAATACCAGCAGGGCGACGAGGGTGCCGAGCCAGTGGCGGCGCCGGCGCGCGCCAGGCCCGGCGGGCGTGGCAGTGGGCTCAGGGTTGTTGCTGTTCATGTGAGCTCGACGAGGCGATGTGCGCCCGGCGGAAAAGGCAATCGGCGCACCGGGCAAGCCAGCACGGATTGCAGCGCGACGACGTTGCCGCGATGTTGCTGCGGCCCTGTTGCCTTGTCGCCATTGACCGACGGGGGCTTGCGCTGCCACACTGCGCACCTTCCCCAACCGCAACTTCAGGAGGCGACCATGGATCAATTTGCACAGCCCGCCCTCTGCCTGCGGAACGCTCTCGGCCACGCGCCTCGATGAGCCCCGGCCCGTGACACGGGCCACCTGAATCCGATCTTCTCGGGCCGCGCCCGGGAGCCTTCCGTCCCTACACGCCGCTGCTGCGCGTGCGCCTCGTGCGCCGCGCCGCTCGTGTCGCTGCATGCAGAGCGTGCAGCGCGATGGAACCTTCCGAACTCTTCCCGAGATGCACAAACTCAAGCTCGAATCGCTGCGCGCCATCGGCCTCACGCTGCCGACCGTGCAACACCTGATCCAACAACTTCCGCAGCATCCGCTCGCGCGCCCGGTGCGCGTGACCGAGGTGCACCGCGAAACCCTGCGCCTGGACGACGGCGATGCCGATTTCACGGCGCGCCCGCTGCCACGTCTGGCGCTGGCACTGGCCGACCAGCGCGACGCCATCGCCGTCGGCGACTGGGGCCTGGCGCAGCCCGACGAGCACGGCGGCTGGTGGCTGGCGCGGTTGCTGCCGCGCTTCGGCCTGCTGGCACGCCGCGACGCCGACGGCAGCCGGCACGTGGTGGCCGCCAATGTCGACACCGCGCTTCTCGTGATGGGGCTGGACGCCGACTTCAACCCGCGCCGGCTGGAGCGCTTTCTGGCGCTGGTGCACAGTAGCGGCGTGGAGCCGGTGGTCGTGCTCAGCAAGCCCGATCTGCACCCGGACCCCCAGGCGGCCGCCGCCGCGCTGCAGGCGCGCCTGCCGGCTGGCACGGCCTGTCTGGCGCTGGACGGACGCAGCACGGAGGGGGTGGCCGCGCTGGCGCCCTGGCTCATACCGGGTCGCAGCCTCGTGCTGCTGGGGTCCAGCGGGGCCGGCAAGTCGACGCTGGCCAACAGCCTGCTGGGCGCTGCAGTGCAGGCCACCGGCGGCACGCGCGACGGCGACGGCCGCGGGCGCCACACCACCACTGCCCGCTCGCTGCACCGGCTGCCCGGCGGCGCCTGCCTGATCGACACGCCGGGCGTGCGGGCGCTGCGCCCCGACGGTGGCGCCCGTGCGCTGGCCGCTGGCTTCGACGACATCGCCACGCTGGCCTCGCAGTGCCGCTTCCGCAACTGCCGGCACGAGGGCGAGCCGGGGTGCGCGGTACGCGAGGGCGTGGAGCCGGACCGCATCGCCAACTTCCAGAAGCTGGAGCGTGAACTGCAGCGCGACGCGCTCACCGCACTCGAGCGGCGCGACCTGCGCGCGCAATGGAAGGCGCGCGGCCGCGTGGCGCGGGTTCACTTGCGTGCCAAGCGGGGCGAGTAGCCTGCCGCGCCCACGCTGGCGGCGGTCTTCAGGAGCGCGCTACCCTCGCGGTATGCCTGATTCCCCGTCGTCGTCCCCTGCACAGGCGCATGCTAACCTGCTCGCGCTGGGCGCGATCGCGCTGTGGTCCTGCCTGGCCTCGCTCGGTGTGGCGCTGTCGCATGTGCCGCCTTTCCTGCTCACGGGTCTGGCGCTGCTGGTGGGCAGCGTGCCGGCGTGGCGGCATTGGCGCCAATGGCGGGTACGTCCCTCGGCGCTGGCACTCGGCGTGTACGGGCTCTTCGGCTTCCACTTCCTGCTCTTCGTGGCATTGCGCCACGCGCCGGCGGTGGAGGCCAACCTCGTCAACTACCTGTGGCCGCTGCTGATCGTGGTGCTGGCGCCGCTGCTGCTCGAGGTGCGATTGCGCGCGGTGCACCTGCTGGCCGCCGCGCTCGGCTTTGCCGGCGCAGCGCTGGCGATCCTCGGCGGCCGCGGCTGGCAGGGCGGATTGGCCTGGGGCTACCTGCCGGCGCTCGGCTCCGCCTTGATCTGGGCCACCTACTCGCTGGGCAGCCGGCGCCTGGCCGAACGGGATCACGCATTCCCCACGGCCGCGATCGGGCTGTTCGGGCTGGTCTCGGGGCTGCTGGCCTTGCTGGCGCACGCGCTGCTCGAGCCGGCGGCCACCTTGTCCGCACGCGACGGCCTGATGCTGCTGGTGATGGGCCTCGGCCCGCTCGGCGCCGCGTTCTTCCTGTGGGACCGAGCGCTCAAGCGCGGCGATCCGCGCACGATCGGCGTGCTCAGCTACGTGACGCCGCTGGCCTCCACCGCCTTGCTGTCGGTGGTGACGGGCCGCGCGCTGACGCCGGCGCTGGCCGGTGCGGCGGCGCTCATCGTGGGCGGGGCATTGCTGGCCCTGAAGGCCGAATGAAGACGGCGACTCAGGCCTTCTCGGCCAGCAACTGCTCGAGCAGCGCGTGCAGCGCGGTGAAGTCCGGTTCCCCGACGTAGCGCTTGACGATCTCGCCGCGCCTGTTCACCACGTACGTCGTCGGCGTGAGCCGCACGTCGCCGAAGCTCTTGGCGATGCTGCCCGTGTTGTCGATGGCCACCATGAACGGCAGCTTGCGCGTCTCGGCGTAGTTGGACACGTAGGCCGGCGGGTCGTAGCTCATCGCCACGGCCAGCGTCTGCAGCCCGTCGTGCTGGTACTTCTGCTGCGTAGCCACGAGCTTGGGCATCTCGTGCATGCAGGTGGTGCAGCTGGTGGCCCAGAAGTTCACCAGCGTCACCTTGCCACGCAGCTGCGCGGTGCTGCCCTGGCTGCCGTCGAGCAGCGTGTAGTGCACGTCGGGCACCGCCGCGCGGCCGTTGAACGACTGGTAGGTGAGCACGCCGCCGATGCCCAGCGCAAGCACGAGCGCAGCGGAGACGAGGAGGCGGGGCGCGGACTTCATGGCGCGCCAGTGTACGCGCGGCCCCAAAGCCGCTGCGGCGTCAGAGGTGTTTGGAGAGCTCGTACACCAGTGCCGACGGCAGCGAACTGGCCAGCCCTTCACGCCCGACGCGCGCCACCTGCACCGGGTTGGCGTCGGCCATCTCGAACACGTCGCCTTCTTCCACCAGCTCGACCAGCACCAGCTGCGGCACCTCGGCGCGCAGTTCCTCGCGCAGCCCGGCCACGCGCTCGCCGTCGAGCACGGCCTCGTACAGCAGCGCATGCGGCATGCCGGTGCTGCAGAACTCGCGCGCTTCGTCGATGGAGGTGACGAAGTCCAGGATCAGGCCCATGTGCGCGAGCGCCTCGCGCACCTGCATGCGCATCTCGCGCCGCGACGCCAGCACCAGCACATGGCTGCCGGCCAGCGGCTTGGAGTTCAGCGACGATGGGTAGCCCGCGTCGAGCTCCAGTGCGCTGGCGCCGTCGACCTCGTGGTTCAGGGTGCGCGGAAAGGTGAGGGCGGCGACCGTCTCGATGCCGCTCTCCTCGCGCTCGACCTGCAGCCCCATGGTCCACGCACTCTGCTGCACCAAGCGCCAGGCGAGCGTGTCCAGCGACGGCGCCGCAGCACCGGCCGGCAGGTCCCGGGGGGCGCGATAGGCGAAGCGGCACACCAAGCGCGCCCGCACCGGCCAGGCTGTGTGTTCGAGGCGGAAGTCGATGGCCGAGCGCGCGTGTTCGGCACACCAGTCGAGCAGCGCGTTGAGCAGTGCGAACAGCAGCGATGCGTCGGCCACCACTTCGGCCGGCTTCAGCACCTGACGCAGCGGCAGTCCGCGCGCCTGCAGGTCGCGCCCGCGCTGCACGAACACGTCCTTCAGCAGGACGGTGAGGTTGAGCCGCTCGTGGCTTTGCCGCACGCGCCCGGACGCGAAACGCGACAGTTGCTGGCCGACCAGCCCCGCACGACGCGCCGCCTCCACCTCTTCACGCAGGGCGCGCAAACTCTGCCTGTCGATCTTGCCGGTGGTGGCGAGCGTGACGATGCGCTCCATCGCCGATGTCAGTGGCCCTGCGATCTCGCGGCTCACCTGCGTCAGCAGTGCACGCCAGTGCGCACTTCGTTCGACGTCGTCGGGCAGCGCAGCGCCGCCGTCGGCCCATGAGGCCGGCGTCGCGGAATCGCTGCGGTCGATGTCGGACATGTCCATGAGCCTTGCTGGCGCGGCCCCACTTCAGGCGACGAAGGCCGGCATCGAAGGGGTACGGCGCATGCCCCGGTAGCGGCGGCAAGCGGGCCGATGCTCCCGGTGGGGTAGGGGGGCGTCCATCCCCCGAGTCGGGGGCGCGGCAAGCGCCATGCCGCGTTCCGGGGAGGCCGCTTTCACAGCACTCCTTGCGCGCGCAGCGCGGTCTGCTCGACCGCACCGATGCCGAACTCGCCGAGCACTTCCACCGTGTGCTCACCGAGCAGCGGCGGCGCGCGCCGGTACTGCGCCGGCGTGCCTGACAGCTTCAGCGGGCTGGCGACCAGCCGCACCTGCCCGGCCAGCGGATGAGGCAGTTCCACCGTCATGTCGCGCGAGCGCACCTGCGGATCGTTGAACACCTCATGCAGGTCGTTGATCGGGCCGCATGGCACCTTGGCGGTTTCGAGGGCGCGCAGCCAGTCGCCCTTGGCGCGCGTCTTCATGCGCTCTGCAAGCAGTGGCACCAGCGCCTCGCGATGGCGCACGCGGCCTGCGTTCGTGGCAAAGCGGTCATCGGTAGCCAGTTCCGGGCAGCCCGCCACCTCGCAGAACTTGGCGAACTGGCCATCGTTGCCGACCGCCAGGATCACGTGTCCGTCCGCCACCTCGAACACCTGGTACGGCACGATGTTGGCGTGCGCGTTGCCCATGCGCCCCGGCGCCTTGCCGGTGACCAGGTAGTTGGCTCCAAGATTGGCCAACATTGCCACCTGGCTGTCGAGCAGCGCCATGTCGACCACCTGGCCCTCGCCGGTCGCGTCGCGATGGCGCAGCGCTGCCAGGATGGCCACGGTGGCATACATGCCGGTGAAGAGGTCGGCCACGGCCACACCGACTTTCTGCGGGCCACCGCCGGGCAGGTCGTCGCGCTCGCCGGTCACGCTCATCAGCCCGCCCAGGCCCTGGACGGCGTAGTCGTAGCCAGCCCTCTCGCGATACGGCCCGGTCTGGCCGAAGCCCGTGATCGAGCAGTACACGAGACGCGGGTTGAGCGCGCGCAAGGTGGCTGCATCGAGCCCGTAGCGCGCCATGTCTCCCACCTTGAAGTTCTCGACGAACACGTCGCACTGCTGCACCAGGCGTTGGATCAGCGCTTGCCCGGCCGGCTTGGCAATGTCGACGGTGATCGAGCGCTTGTTACGGTTGGTGCCCAGGTAGTAGGCGGCCTCCGGCGTCTCGGCGCCCGCGACATCGCGCAAAAAGGGCGGCCCCCAGCCCCGCGTGTCGTCGCCGCTGCCCGGTCGCTCCACCTTGATCACATCGGCACCCAGGTCTGCCAGCGTTTGCGTGCACCATGGCCCGGCCAGCACGCGCGACAGGTCGAGCACGCGCACACCGGCGAGCGCGGCCGGGGCGGCGGAGGAAGCATCGGATGGCGTCATCCCGCGATTGTGCGATGGTGGCACCGGATAATCGGGCGGATGAATGGCCCGATGCGCCGACTCGCCTGCTGGCTGTGGCCCTGTCTGCTGGCCGCGTGCTCTCCTGCACTGAACTGGCGCGAGGTGCGCCCAGCCGAAGGAGCGGCAGTCGCGATGTTTCCCTGCAAACCGAGCCACGAAACCCGTGCGGTGCCGCTGGCCGGGCCGCCCGTGGCGCTGGCGATCAGCGCCTGCCAGACCGGCGGCGTGATGTACGCGCTGACCACCGCCGACGTTGGGGATCCGACGCGCGTTGGCCCTGCGCTGCAGGCCCTGCGCGAATCGGCGGTGGGCAACATGCGCGCGAGCGTGGCGACCGACCGCGCCGCGCAAGTGGAAGGCATGACGCCGCATCCGTTGGCCCGTTTGCTCGAACTGAAGGGTCGGTTGCCCGACGGCCGGCCGGTGCAGGAGCGCGTGGCGGTGTTCTCCAAAGGCACGCGCGTGTTCCAGGCCACGATGTTCGGGCCGCAACTGGACGCAGAAGCCAGCGAGACGTTTTTCAGCGGCGTCCGCCTGCCCTGACCCTGCACTCGGCGACCGCGGCCGCATAATTCGCTGCATCGCACCATGACCGGCCTGCTGATCATCGCCCACGCGCCCCTGGCTTCGTCGCTGAAGTCGGTCGCCGAGCATGCCTTCCCCGACTGCGGGGCGTCGCTGCAGGCGCTCGATGTACTGCCGGCCATGACCCCCGAGGACATCGAGTTGCAGGCCAAGGCGCTGCTGCAGCAGGTGCGCCAGCCGGAAGCCCTGATTTTCACCGACGTGTTCGGTGCCACGCCCTGCAACGTGGCCCAGCGCCTGGCCGATGGGCTACTGGTGAAGGTGGTCACCGGCGTCAACGTGCCGATGCTGTGGCGCGCACTGTGCTACGCGGCCGAGCCTCTTGACGCTGTGGTCGCGCGGGCGGTGGCGGGCGCCACGCAGGGGGTCATGCAATTGGCCGTGTCGCGCCCGCAGAACCAGGCCCATCCCCCGGGAGCCCATGATCAAGCGCACCACCACCATCAGCAATAAGCTCGGCCTGCACGCACGGGCGTCGGCCAAGCTCACCAAGCTCGCTGGCGGCTTCCGCAGCGAGATCCACATGAGTCGCAATGGCCGGCGCGTCAATGCGAAAAGCATCATGGGCGTGATGATGCTGGCGGCCGGCATGGGCTCGGAGGTCGAGATCGAGACCGACGGTCCTGACGAACAGGCTGCGATGGACGCACTGCTTGCGCTCATCCACGACAAGTTCGGCGAAGGCGAGTAGGCGCACGCTGCTACAGTTCTCCGCATGAGCATCCAGGTGTTCGGACTGCCCGTATCACGCGGTGTAGCGATCGGGCGCGCTGTGCTGGTGGCATCGAGTCGCGTCGATGTTGCGCACTACTTTGTCAGTGAGAGCGAGGCCGAGGCCGAGATCCAACGCCTGCGCAAGGCGCGCGATGCAGTAGCCGACGAACTGACCGTGCTGCAGCGCGACCTTCCGCCCGAGGCGCCGGCCGAGTTGTCGGCGCTGCTCGACGTGCACCTGATGCTGCTGCACGACGAAACGCTCACCGGCGCCACCAAGCACTGGATTCGTGAACGGCACTACAACGCCGAGTGGGCGCTGGCGGCTCAGCTCGAGGTCCTGGCACGTCAGTTCGACGAAATGGAGGATGAGTATCTGCGCGAGCGCAAGGCTGACCTCGAGCAGGTGGCGGAGCGCTTGCAGCGCGCCTTGGCTCGCGGCGACGGCACCTTGGCCGCACATGCGGCCGCACAGTTGCGCGACTTCGGCGGCGAAGACCCGCTGGTGCTGGTGGCGAACGACATCTCGCCCGCCGACATGCTGCAGTTCAAGCGCAGCGTGTTCACTGGCTTCATCACCGACGTCGGCGGCAAGACATCGCACACGGCGATCGTCGCGCGCAGCATGGACATTCCCGCCGTCGTCGGCGCTCGTGAAGCGAGTCGACTGATCCGGCAGGATGACTGGGTCATCATTGATGGTGACGCTGGCATCGTCATCGTCGATCCGTCCCCCATCGTGCTGGAGGAATATCGCTTCCGGCAGCGCCAGAGCGAGCTCGAGCGCGCACGGCTTCACCGGCTGCGCAACACGCCAGCGGTCACCCTCGATGGGCAGGCGGTGGAACTGATGGCCAACATCGAGTTGCCCGAGGATGCGGCCGCGGCACTCGAAGCGGGCGCGGTGGGTGTCGGGCTGTTTCGCACCGAGTTCCTGTTCATGAATCGCAGTGGCGATCTCCCCGACGAGGAGGAGCAGTTCGAGTGCTACCGCGCGGCCGTCCAGGCGATGAAGGGCCTGCCGGTGACGATACGCACCGTCGACGTCGGTGCGGATAAGCCGCTGGACCGCATGACGGTGCAGGAGCTGCGTCACGAGCACGCGCTTAACCCGGCGCTCGGGCTGCGCGCAATCCGCTGGAGCTTGGCGGAGCCGGCGATGTTCCGGCAGCAGTTGCGTGCGATTCTGCGGGCCAGCGCATACGGCAAGGTGCGTTTGTTGATCCCCATGGTCGCGCACCTGAGCGAGGTGCGCCTCACGCTCGAAGCGCTGGCGCGCGCAAAGCAGCAGCTCACCGAAGCAGGACTGCCCTATGTCGACGTCGAGGTCGGGGCGATGGTCGAGGTGCCGGCCTCTGCACTGACCTTGCCCGCATTCCTGCGGCACTTCGACTTCATATCGATCGGCACGAACGACCTGATTCAATACACGCTTGCGATCGACCGCGCAGATGAAGCGGTGTCACATCTCTACGATCCTTGGCACCCGGCGGTCCTCCGCCTGATCGCGGAATCGATCGCACATGCCAACGCTGCGGGCAAGCATGTCAGCGTGTGTGGTGAGATGGCTGGGGACCCGGCTTTCACCGAACTGTTGCTGGCCATGGGTCTGCGTTCGTTCTCCATGCATCCCGCGCAGATCGCCTCGGTCAAGCAGCGAGTGCTTCGCTCCGATGCTCGACGCCAGGGCAACGCGCTGCCCCGGGTTCTGACGTCGGATGATCCGGAAGCCGAGGCACACCGGGCGTTTCGAGCGCCGGAAACCGTCCCGCTCGCCATTGGTTGAGCGCAAGCTTCACAAGCGCCCTCGAACCATGCTATAGTCATTGGCTTCGTTGATCGCTCTGCTCAAGAGCATTGCGCTGGAAAGCTGGCGCCGCGGTGAACGACAGACAAATCGGTGAAGAGACGATTTGCTTGACAGGGGATTAGAAGTAGCGTCATAATCCCATCTCTTCGCTGAACACAACTTCAGCAGTCACTTCGGTGGCAAGTTCTTTAAAAATCTA
>CAMLIZ010000085.1 GCA_946480245.1 uncultured Pseudomonadota bacterium | reverse complement strand
CTGGCGATCAGCCGCGAGCTCTCCAAGCTGCTGGGCGGCGAGATCAAGCTCGTCAGCACGCCGGGCAAGGGCTCGACCTTCACGCTCTACCTGCCGGTGAGCTACATGCCGGCGCGCGGCCTGCGTGGCACGCGGCCGAGCCCGGTGGAGCGCGTGGACGAGCCGAGCGCGCAAACCGTGCTCAGGCGTGCCGAAGCGCGGGCGCAGGAGGCCGCCGCGCAGGAGGACGACACGCAGGCGCTGGACGAAGGCGCGTTCACGAACGTCGCCGACGACGACCGTGCCGACATCGCCAGCGGCGACCGCGTGCTGCTGATCATCGAGAATGACCTCGCGTTTGCGAAGGTGCTGCTCGAATGCGCGCGGGAGAGCGGCTTCAAGGGCCTGGTCAGCGGTACCGGCTCCGCCGCGCTGGCGATGACGCGCGAGTTTCATCCGGCCGCGATCACGCTCGACATCCACCTGCCCGACATGCAGGGCTGGCGCATCCTCGACCGGCTGAAGGCCGACATCGACACGCGCCACGTGCCGGTGTGCGTGGTCTCCACCGACGACGCCCGCGAGCGGGCACTGCAGGCCGGCGCGTTCGGCTTCCTCGCCAAGCCGCTGCAGTCGAAGGACGAAGTAGCCGCCGCGCTCTCTGGCCTGGCCGACTACACCGAGCGCCGCACGCGCAAGCTGGTGGTGGCCCTGCCTCCCGGCAATGCGCGGCGCGAGCTGCTCGCCAGCCTGGAGCAGGACGTGCAGCCGGTGGTCGTGGACGACGGCGCGGCGGCGCGTGCCGCGCTGGCCGAGGCTGATGCCCTGGTGGTGGACGCCGCGTTCCCCGCCCTCAATCCGCAGGACGTGCACGAGGCCGCCGCGCAGCGCCCGTCGCAGCGTGGCCAGTTGCCGGTGATCGTGCTCAACACCGCCGCGGCCGACGGCATGCCGTGGACACGCGGGCCCGGCAGCCATGCGCTGCGCGAGGTGCGCTCGATGCAGGCGCTGCTAGACGCCGCGTCGTTCTTCCTGCATCGGCATCCGGGCGCGATGTCGGAGGCCGAGCGCTCGGCGGTGGATGCGGTGCGCACCGCACACCGGGCGCTGGAGGGCCGCAAGGCGCTGATCGTCGACGATGACATGCGCAACATCTTCGCGCTGGCCACCGTGCTGGACGACGAGGGCATGCAGATTGTGTCGGCCGACAACGGCCGCGAGGCGATCCGCCTGGTGCAGGAGGATCCGTCGATCGACATCGTGCTGATGGACATCATGATGCCGGAGATGGACGGGCTGACCACGATGCAGGAGATCCGCAAGCTGCCGCGCGGGCGCGAGCTGCCGATGGTGGCGGTGACGGCCAAGGCGATGAAGGGCGATCGCCGCAAGTGCATCGAGGCCGGTGCCTGGGACTACCTGTCCAAGCCGGTGGACCCGAGCAACCTGCTGGCCGTGCTGCGCGGCTGGCTGTGCCGCTGAGCGACCCCCCATTGAGCCTTGCCATGACCTCCGTTCCGATGCCGCTGCAGCCGATCACCGATGCCGAGCCCGACGAAAGGGCCAGCATCCTGATCGTGGACGACCTGCCGGAGAAGCTGCTCGTCTTCGGCACCGTGCTGGAGGAGCTGGGCCAGCACCTGGTGTTCGTGAACTCCGGCGCGGAGGCGCTGCGCGAGGTGCTGCACCGCGAGTTCGCGGTGATCCTGCTCGACGTGAACATGCCCGACATCGACGGCTTCGAGACCGCGTCGCTGATCCGGCAGTACAAGCGCTCCGCGCACACGCCGATCATCTTCATCACCGCCTATGCCGACGAGATGCAGACACACCGCGGCTACTCGCTCGGCGCGGTGGACTACATCCTGTCGCCGGTGGTGCCGGAGATGCTGCGCAGCAAGGTCAAGGTGTTCGTGGACCTGCACATCATGCAGCGCCGCGTACGCCGCCAGGCCGAGCAGCGCGTGGCGCTGGCTGCCTCGGAAGCGGCGCGGCGCGCGGCGGAGGAGAACACGCGCCGCTCCAATTTCCTGTCGCACGTGAGCCGCGTGCTCGGCGGCTCGCTCGATGTGGAGGTGGGCATGCGCCAGCTGCTGGAGCTGCTGGTGCCCGAGGTCACCGACAGCGCCGCACTGGTGGTGGTGGACCCGGGCGAAGCGCCGCAGCGCGTGCTGCTGTGCCGCCAGCGTGGCAGCGGCCGCTCCCTGCAGCCCGCAGCCTTCGACGACCTGCGCGCGCCGGCTCGCGAGGCCTTCGAGGACGTGCTGGGCGGGCGCGTGCGCATCGGCCTGCACCAGCCGGAGAAGGGCGCGTACAACGCTCTCGATGCCGAGGCGGTGGTGCCGGCGCAACCGCTGCCGGCCGGGCCGGTGTTTGCGCTGGTGCATGGCGAGCGCGTGCTCGGCGCCCTGCTCGTGGCGGGCAAGAGCGACACGCGCGACTGGCCGATGTACGAGGAGCTGGCGGGCCGCGCGGCCATCGCTTTCGAAAACGCCCGGCTGTACGGCAGCTTGCAGGTCGAGATCGATGAGCGGCGCCAGGCCGAATTGCGGCTGCGTGAATCCAATCAGCGCAAGGACGAGTTCCTGGCCATGCTGTCGCACGAGCTGCGCAACCCGCTGGCGCCGATCCGCAGTGCGCTGGAGGTGATCCGCCGCGTGGCGCCGCCCGACCCCAAGCTGGCCTGGGCCACCGACGTCACCGACCGCCAGGTGAGCCACCTGACCCGCCTCGTGGAGGAACTGCTGGACGTGGCACGCATCAGCCAGGGCAAGATCGTGCTGCAGCAGGACACGCTGGATCTGCAGGCCGTGCTGGCGCACAGCGTGGAGACCGCGCGTCCGCTGATCGAGGCACGCTCGCATCGGCTGCAGCAGGTGCTGCCCACGCAGCCGGTGTGGCTGCGCGGCGACTTCGCGCGCCTGTCTCAGGTGGTGAGCAACCTGCTGAACAACGCGGCCAAGTACACGCCCGAGGGCGGCGTGCTGCATCTCGGGCTGGTGGTGCGCGAGGGCATGGCGCAGATTTCGGTGCGCGACAACGGCATCGGCATCGAGGCGGAGCTGCTGCCCAAGGTGTTCGAGCTGTTCGAGCAGGGCAAGCGCTCGCTGGACCGCAGCCAGGGCGGGCTGGGCATCGGGCTCACGCTGGTGCAGCGGCTCGTGCAGCTACATAACGGCAAGGTCGAGGCACGCAGCGCCGGCTCGGGGCAGGGCGCGGAGTTCGTCGTCACGCTGCCTTGCCTGAGCGAGGTGCGCGACGCCAGCGACGCGGCGGCCACGCCGGCGACCGCGCCCTCGTCGGTGGCGCGCCGTGTGCTGGTGGTGGACGACAACGTCGACGCCGCCGACACGGTGGCGCTGTACCTCGAACTGGAGGGCCATGTGGTGCAGACCGCCACCGACGGCGTGCAGGCCCTGGCGAGCGCGGCCACCTTCCACCCCGACGTGGTGGTGCTGGACATCGGCCTGCCGCAGCTCGACGGCTACGAGGTGGCGCGCCGCCTGCGCCAGAGCCCGCATGCGCGTGACGCGATGCTGGTCGCGCTCACCGGCTACGGGCAGAAGGGCGACCGCGAGCAGGCATTGCAGGCCGGCTTCGACTGCCACCTGGTGAAGCCGGCCGACCCGCGTGAGCTGGCCGCAGTGATCGCCGAGCGCAGCGGCGAGAGCGCCGCACAGCGCAGCGCACAGCGCCGCAGGGCGCAGTTGTAGGCGGTCGCGCGGCGCTTCAGGCGCGGCAGCAGCGCTGCAGCACCTGCGACAGCTGCTCCATGCGGAAGGGCTTGGTCAGCACCTCGTCCATGCCGGCGGCCAGGCAGCTCTGCTGATCCTTGGCGGTGGCGCTGGCCGTGAGCGCCACGATCGGCAGCCGACGCAACTGCCCGATGCGCTCCTGCTCGCGGATGCGCAGCGCCGTTTCGATGCCGCTCATCACCGGCATGTGCACATCCAACAGCAGCAGATCGAAACGTTGGTCGGCCAACGCGTGCAGTGCCTCGGTGCCGCTGTCCACCGTGAACACGTCGGCGCCCAGGTATTTCAGCGCCTCGGCTGCCACCATGCGATTCATCGCATCGTCGTCGGCCACGAGGACGCGGTACGTGCAGTGCGGCGTTGGCACGTTCAGTGCGGCAGCGCGCTGCGCTCGCCCTGTGCACCCTCGAGGGCGCGCAGCAGCGCGTCCATCGCTCCGCGCTGGGCGCGATGCTTCTCGTCATGCAGGGTGGCCGCGAACAGTGCATGGCAGGTGTGCGCGAGCGACAGGTAGCGAGTCAAGGTGGACTCCAGCAGTGGCGATGGTGGAGACGGTGCGCGTGTTTGCATGGCGGGTCACTCCGACAGGCTTGGGGCAACCGGCGTGCCTTCTGCCGCCGAGTCGGCCGGGGCAGGGTTGGAGGGGGCTGCGCTGGCCGGCCGCGCTGCCGATGTGCCACTGGTGGAGACGCTTCCGGAGGGCAGCACGTCGTCCAGCGCGGGTTGGGCGCGCCGGCGGGCGAGCGCGCGCTCCAGTTCCTCGTCACTCTTCGGCGACCCGTTGCTGCGCCGCAGCGCCGCAACGCCGGCGTCGTCACCGAAGACGGGCACGCCGTTGTCGCCGGTCGCACGCTGCACCGGCGGGTCGGGATGCTGTGCGGACTGCGCATCGCCGCCGCCTGGCACCACGTCGTCGATGCGGCCGTAGCTGTCGTCCACCTCCCCGGGCGTTTCCGTGGTGAGCACCGGGGCCGGCCGGTGCGGCGGCGGGAAGTGGGCGCGCGTGTCGAGCAGCTTCGTCTTCAGCGCATCGTGGAAGAAGTCGCCCACCAGCAGCGCGGCGTTGTGCCCGCCCTGGCCCCAGTAGTTGCTGCGCAGCGTGACGCGCTGGTCGTCGAAGCCCACCCAGGCGCCGGCCACCAGCTTGGGATGCATCAGGATGAACCAGCCGTCGGTGTTGTTCTGCGTGGTGCCGGTCTTGCCGCCCACGTCCGCCTGGATGCCGAAGCGCGTGCGCACGATGGTGCCGGTGCCGCGGTCCACCACGCCGCGCAGCATGTCGATCAGGTCCACCGCGGTGTCGGCAGACATCGCGCGCGAGGCCTGCGGCGTGAACTGGGCCAGCACATGGCCGGCGTGGTCGCTGATGCGGCGGATGAACAGCGGCTTGTGGCGCGTGCCTTCGTCCGCGATCGTTGCGTAGGCGTCCACCATTTCGAGCAAGGTGACCGGGCTGGTGCCGAGCGCGAGTGAGGGCACCGGGTCGAGCCGGCTCTGGTCCACGCCCATCGCCTGCGCCAGGCTCACGATGCGCGGCACGCCCACGTCCTGCATCACCTGGGCGGTGATGGTGTTCTTCGAATACACGAGGCCGTCGCGCAGGGTCATCATCTCGCCGGTCGAGCCGTGCATGTCGGTAGGGCGCCACACCGTGCCGGCGTCCAGGCGCACCTCCACCGGGTCGTCGAGGTAGGTGCGGTCGGGGTCGATGCCGGCCTCCAGTGCCGCGCCATACACGATGGGCTTGAACGTCGAGCCCGGCTGGCGCACCGCCTGGGCCACGTGGTCGAACTGGCCGTGGTCGAAGTCGCGGCTGCCCACCCAGGCCTTGATCTCGCCGGTGCCCGGGTCCATCGCGACGAAGGCCGCCTCCAGCCGCGTCTTGCCCGCGCGCACGCGCGCCACCAGCGCGTCGTCGTCCTTCAGCTGCTTCAGCGCCTGCCCGTCGGGCGTGCCGGCCTGGCGAGCCCGCTTGTACTCGGGCGTGTCGCGCAGGAAGGCGTCGAGCAACTCCGGATGCTGGACAAAGAAGTGGCGGAACGGCGCCGCCTTCTTGTGCAGCGCCGCGTAGGCTGCCATGCCCGAGGCCTGCGGCAGCGCGCGGCTGCTCCATTCCACGTCGGCCACCTGCTGCAGCGCCTGCGCCTGCTTCTCCAGCGATTCGGTGGCCACGCGTTGCAGGCGCGTGTCCAGCGTGCTTTGCACCACCAGGCCATCGGTGTAGAGGTTGAGGTCGTGCGCCTGCGCCCAGTCGAGCAGCCAGCGTCGCGCGTAGGCGGCGAAGTGGGGCGCCGGGCCCAGGTCGTCGTCCTGCCGGTTCAGCGTGACCTTCAGCGGCGCATCGCGCCAGCGTGCGTAGTCGGTTTCGTTGAGCATGCCGGCCTTGTGCATCTGCTGCAGCACCAGGTTGCGGCGCTGCCGGGCACGCTCGGGAAACAGCACCGGGTTGTAGTAGTAGGTGCCCTTGAGCATGCCCACCAGCATGGCGGCTTCGCCCACGTCGAGCTCGCGCGCCGACTTGTCGAAATAGGTGCGCGCGGCCATCTCGATGCCCACGGCGTTGTAGAGAAAGGGCGTGCTGTTGAGGTAGCGCTCGAGGATCTGCGGCTTGCTGTAGATGCGCTCGATGCGCAGCGCGGTCACCATCTCCTTGAGCTTGCGCGTGAGGTTGCGCGAGCGGCCGATCTCCTCCGGAAACAGGTTGCGCGCCAGCTGCTGCGTGATCGTGGAGGCGCCTTGCGTGTCCCCGCGCGCGGTGTTCCAGGCCGCGGCCACCAGGCGTTGCCAGTCCACGCCATGGTGCTCGTAGAAGCGCCTGTCCTCGGTGGCGATGAGTGCGTTCACCACGGTGGGTGAGATCTGCCCCAGCGGCACCGGCTGCTGCTGCACCTGCCGGAACGTGGCCAGCACCTGGCCGTCGGCCGACAGCAGCACGCTGGGTTGCGGCGCCCGCACCTGGCGCAGGTCGCTTTCCGACGGCGCGCGCGGCAGCACGCTGGCCACGTAGGCCGCGCCGGCTGCGAGCAGCATCAGCATGGCGGCCAGCGCGACGAGCCAGGGGCGAAGGCGCAGGTGCAGGCGGCGGGGCGGCAGGTCGGATGATCCGGTCATGGCGTTGGCGAAGTGCAACGGCCGTGCCCGACGTGCGCTTGTACCGCCACCGCTGCAAGCGCTTGCGATTACATTCGCTCACGCGCAATTTGCCCAGTCCATGCTGCACGTCCTTCGCTCCACCCTTGCTCCTGCGCGCACCTCGCGCTGGCGGCCCGACTGGCCGCTGGCGCTGAGCTTTGCGCTGATCGCGTTGTGGGTGGTCGTGCCGGCCGCACTCAACCCGGGGCAGTGGGCCGACCACTTCGAGCAATTCACCTGGGCCCACGCGGTGGAGTGGGGCTACTACAAGCACCCGCCGCTGCCGACCTGGCTGCTGGCCGGGCTGATCGGCGCCTTCGGCCCGTCTCCCTACTGGACCTATGTGCTCGCCGCGCTGTGCACTGCCGGCACCGGTTTCTTCACCTATCGGATCGCGCAGCGCCTGCTGCCTGCTGCACTGGCGCCGCTGGCGCTGCTGCTGTGGGGGCTGCAGCAGGCGTTCTCGGCACGCGCCCAGCTGTACAACCACAACACCGTGATGATGCTGGCGGTCAGCGCCGGGGTCTGGTGCGTGCTGCAGGCCTGCAGCACCTCGCAGCGGCGCTGGTGGCTGGCGGCCGGAGTGGCGGCGGGCTGCTCGATGCTCTCGAAGTACCAGGCGGTGGTGCCGCTGGCCGGCGTGGTGCTGGGCCTGCTGCTCACCGGGGAACTGCGGCGGCGCGACGTGCTCGTGGGGCTGGCGTGGGCAACGGCCTGTGCGCTGCTGCTGTTCCTGCCGCACCTGGTGTGGATGGTGCGGCACGACTTCGCGACGCTGCACTACGCATCGCAACATGGCCAGCCGCCGCTGCCCTGGAGTGGGCGCGGCTTGAGCGTGGCCAGCTTCCTGGCGCAACAGGTGCGCCTGCTGTTCCCGACCCTGCTGCTGGCGCTGCTGCTGTGGACGGCGCCAGGCGTGAAGGCGTTTCCGCCGGATCACGGGCAACTGTCCCAGACCGAGGGGCGAGTGCGTCGGGCGTGGTTCCTGGCGCTGATCGCGTTCCCGCTCGTGGTCACCGTGCTCACCTGCCCGACCTTCGGGCTGCCGCTGGAGAACGAATGGGGCTTCCAGTGCCTGCAGTTCGTGTCGCTGTGGCTGGCATGGCGCCTGCGTTCGGTGGCGCCGGCGCCACGCCGCCTGGCGGCACTGGCACTCGCGGTGCAGTTGCCTTTTCTTGCCGTGGTGGGTGCGAACGCGTTCCAGCGCAACGAACCGGGCCACCGTGATGACGCGCTATACCCCGCGCGCGCGCTGGCGCAGGCCGTGCTGCGCGACTGGCAGCGCTTCACGCCCTGCCCGCTGAAGATCGTGGCCGGCCCGTCGTTCGAGGCCGGCATGGTCTCGGTCTACAGCCCGCGCCCCCCGGTGGTGCTGGAGAACGGCGACTTCTCGACCTCGCCCTGGGTGAGCCTGCGGCAAGTGCAGGAGGAGGGCGCCGTGTACGTGTCCGACAACGAGGATTCGCTGCCCGAGGCTGCCGTGATGGTGGGTTCGATGAAGATCCCCGCGCGCACCGGGGGCCACGGCCCCCGTGTGTACTGGGCGGTCATCCCGCCCACGTACTGCACCGCGGGCGACTGAATTCAGGCATCGGGCACCCGCTCCAGATCGGCCAGCCACACCGTGGCTTCCGAGTCACTGGGCGCACGCCAGTCACCGCGCGGTGACAGCGATCCGCCGGACCCCACCTTCGGCCCATTGGGCATCGCGCTGCGCTTGAACTGGCTGGTCTTGAAGAAGCGCCACAGGAAGTTGCGCAGGTGGCGCTTGATGTCTGCCAGCGAATAGCTGCCTTGCCACGCCTGCTGCGCGAGAAAGGCCACCTTGGTGGGCGCAAAGCCGAAGCGCAGCACGTAGTAGAGGTGGAAATCCTGCAGCTCGTAGGGGCCCACCGCGCTCTCGCTGCTCTGGCCCGGCTGGCTTTCGGCCTGGCCGGGCACCAGCTCGGGGCTGATCTCGGTGGCCAGCACGTCGTGCAGCACCTGGCTGTCGCCGCCCACCTGCTGCGTGTCGGCCACCCAGCGCACCAGGTGCTTGATCAGCGTCTTGGGCACGCTGGCGTTGACGTTGTAGTGCGCCATCTGGTCGCCCACGCCATAGGTGCACCAGCCCAGCGCCAGCTCGCTCAGGTCACCGGTGCCCACCACGATGCCGCCGTGCAGGTTGGCCAGGCGGAAGAGGTGGCTGGTGCGCTCGCCGGCCTGCACGTTCTCGAAGGTCACGTCGTATAGCGGCTTGCCCTCGGCGGCCGGGTGGCCGATGTCCTTGAGCATCTGGTCGCAGCTGGCGCGGATGTCGATGGTCTGGGCCGTGCAACCCAGCGCCTTCATCAGCCGGTTGGCCTGGTCCAGCGTGCGCTCGCCGGTGGCGTAGCCCGGCATCGTGTACGCGAGGATGTGGCTGCGCGGCAGGCCGAGCCGGTCGATCGCCTTGGCGCACACCAGCAGCGCGTGCGTGGAATCCAGGCCGCCGGACACACCAATGACGAGCTTGCGCGTGCCCGTGGCGGCCATGCGCTGCAGCAGGCCCTGCACCTGGATGTTGTAGACCTCGTTGCAGCGCTCGTCGCGCAGCGCGGGGTCCGCCGGCACATACGGGAAGCGCGCAATCGCGCGCTGCAGCGGCAGGCGCTCGGCCTGCGGCAGCTGCAGCGTGAAGGGCACGCGCCGGAAGCCCTGCAATGCGGTGGTGTGCTGCCCTGCGCACTGGCCGAAGGTGGTCTGGCGCAGCCGGTCGTGCACCAGGCGGTCGAGATCGACGTCGGCGGTGATGAAGTGCGAGTCGTCGGCAAAGCGCGCCGACTGGGCCAGCAGGTCGCCGTTTTCGCACACCAGGGCTTGCCCGTCCCACGCCAGGTCGGTGGTCGACTCACCCAAACCCGCCGACGAGTACAGGTAGGCCGCGATGCAGCGTGCCGACTGCAAGCTCACCAGCGCGTGGCGGTACTCCGACTTGCCCACCGTGATGTTGGAGGCCGACAGGTTCACCAGCACCGTGGCACCGGCCATCGCAGCGTAGGAGGACGGCGGCACCGGCACCCACACGTCCTCACAGATCTCGACGTGGAAGATGAAGTTCGGCAGCGCCTCGCAGGCAAACAGCAGGTCGGCTCCGAATGGCACCAGCTGCCCACCCACGCGCACCTCGCGCGACACCGCCGTGGCGGCTGCATTGAACTGGCGCGCCTCGTAGAACTCGCCGTAGTTCGGCAGGTAGCTCTTGGGCACGATGCCCAGCACGCGGCCGCCGTGCACCACCGCTGCACAGTTGAACACCGAGTGATCGACGCGCAGCGGCAGGCCCACCACCGCCACCGCGGGGCACTGCGTGGTGGCCTGCGCAATGCGCGCCAGTGCCGCTTCGCATGCGTCGAGCAGTGCGTGCTGGTGGAACAGGTCGTCGCAGGTGTAGGCCGCCAGCCCGAGTTCGGGAAACGCCACCAGCACGGCACCTTGCTGCGCTGCGGCATCGAGCAGCGCAACGGTTTGCTCGGCGTTGAAGGCCGGGTCGGCCACACGGGAGCGCGGCACGGCCACCGCCACGCGCGCATAGCCGTGGCTGTAGAGGTTGAAGAACGATTCCATGTGCCAATCATCGCCGCTTCTGCCAGCCCACAGCCGACATTGACTTGACGCAACATGTGCTGCGATTCGCGCCTCACCCTTCAGGGTGCCGGGTTCTCCCGCATGCAAGTGCCCGCGACTCGGCGCAGGATCGGTTCCCCCGCTCCACTCCCCGGTGCACGCTGCCAGCGTGCGAGCCGTCTCGCCGCCAGGAGGTTCGTCGGATGAACACGATGATGTTGGCCCTGCTGCAGGGCCGCCTGTGGGATGCCGCCGCCAGCTTGCAGCAGCGCCTGCAGGCCCGTGATGGCGAAGGCGACGACGCTGCACTCTCGCGCGAGCTCGCCCAGGTGCTGCGCGCGCTCGAGGCGGTACAGGCCGGCCGCTACGGCTACTGCGGCAGCTGCGCCGAAGCGCTGGAGCCCGATGAGCTGTTGCTGCGTCCGTACCGCCTGCTGTGCGCGCATTGCGACGCCTCCCGCGTGAAACCCGACCGCAGCACGAACCGCACCGAAATGCTGGACGCCTATACAGTCGAGGCATGGAAGCTTCCTGCCTCGACCTTCCGCAGCACGCCCCGCGCCCCGACCCGTTCGCCGCACTGAACGCGGCCCAGCGCGCAGCGGTCGAGCATCCCACCGGCGCGGATGCGCCGCCGCTGCTGATCGTGGCCGGTGCAGGCACCGGCAAGACCAACACCTTGGCCAGCCGTGTTGCGCGGCTCGTGCTGGCGGGCGCAGACCCGCAGCGCCTGATGCTGCTCACGTTCTCGCGCCGCGCGGCGCAGGAGATGACGCGCCGCGCCGGTGGCCTGCTGCATGCGGCGCTTGGCCTGCAGCCCGGGCTGCCGCCGCCGGTGCTGCCCTGGGCCGGCACCTTTCACGGCATCGGTGCGCGCCTGTTGCGCGAGCACGCCGAGCGCATCGGCCTCGGCGAGCAGTTCAGCGTGCAGGACAAGGCCGACTCGGAGGATCTGCTCGACCTGGTGCGGCATGAGCTGGGCTTGTCG
Source organism: uncultured Pseudomonadota bacterium (assembly GCA_946480245.1). The sequence goes on along the minus strand of CAMLIZ010000085.1, from coordinate 7,526 downwards.
ACCACGCATGCGCGCTTCCCGCTCAAGGGCACCTGCCTTGCGATCTATTCGCGCACTGTCAACACGCAGCTGCCGCTGGGCGAACTGCTGAAGGCCCAGTTCCCGTGGTGTGCCTCGTGGGAGGCCGAACTGAAGGCGCTGTTCGCGGCCTACGTGAAGGCCAAGCAGCGCCAGCAACTGCTCGACTACGACGACCTGCTGCTGTACTGGGCCGCGATGCTGGAAGACGCCGCGCTCGCAGCCGAACTCGGTGCGCGCTTCGATCACATCCTGGTCGATGAATACCAGGATACGAACCGCTTGCAGGCGCTGATCCTGCAGCGCCTCAAGCCGCATGGCTGCGGTTTGGTGGCGGTGGGCGACGACGCGCAATCGATCTATTCGTTTCGCGGTGCCGAGGTGCGCAACATCCTCGACTTTGCGCAGCAGTTCGCCACACCGGCGCGCCGTGTCACGCTGGAACGCAACTACCGCTCCACGCAGCCCATCCTCGACGCCTGCAATGCGGTGATCGCGCTCAGCCCGCAGCGCCTGGACAAGCAGCTGTGGACCGACCGGCCCGGCAGCCACAAGCCGTTGCTGGTGACGGTGGAGGACGAAGCCGCACAGGCGCGTTGGGTGGCCGACCGCGTGCTGGCGTTGCGCGAGAGCGGCCTGGCGCTCAAGCAGCAGGCGGTGCTGTTTCGCAGCAGCCACCACAGCGCGGCGCTGGAGCTGGAGCTGGTGCGGCGCAACATCCCGTTCCACAAGTTCGGTGGGCTTCGGTTCCTGGAGGCGGCGCACATCAAGGACGTGCTCGCGGTGCTGCGCTGGGCCGCCAACCCGCGCAACGAGCAGGCCGGCTTTCGCGTGGCCAAGCTGTTGCCCGGCTTCGGCCCGGCCACTGCGCGCAAGCTCGTGCAGGCGGTGGCGGGCGCCGGCGACGCGGTGAGCGCGATGAGCTCGTTTCGTGCGCCTGGCGCCGCACGTGAGGCCTTCGATCCGCTGGCCGCGCTGTATGCGCAGCTGCGGATGGACGCGCTCGGCTGGCCCGACGAGATGGATGCCGCGCTGGCGTGGTACGGGCCGCAGCTGGCACAGCGCTACGACGACGCGGTGGTGCGCGGAGCCGATCTCGCGCAGCTGGCGCGCATCGCGCAAGCCCAGCCGTCGCGTGAGCGTTTTCTCACCGAGCTTGCGCTCGACCCGCCGGCGGCCACCAGCGACGAATCCGACGAACCGTCGCTCGACGAGGACTACCTGATCCTGTCGACCATCCATTCGGCCAAGGGCCAGGAGTGGCGCGCGGTGCATCTGCTCAACGCAGTGGACGGCTGCCTGCCCTCCGACCTGGCCACCGGCGGCGAGGCCTCGCTCGAGGAGGAGCGGCGCCTGCTCTACGTGGCGATGACGCGCGCCAAGGAGCATCTGCACCTCGTGGTGCCGCAGCGCTTCTACGTGCATCAGCAAGGTGCGTTCGGCGACCGGCACGTGTATGCCGCGCTCACGCGCTTCATCCCGTCGCCGCTGCATCCGCACTTCGAGGTGCAGGCACCACCGCGTTCTGCGGCTGCTGCGCCGGCGCTCGACCTGGCGGCGCAGATGCGAGCGCGCTGGGCCTAGCGCTCAGCGCGGCATGGCCAGCTGACGCTGCAGCCAGCTGCTCAGCTCGCCTGCCGGCATGGCGCCCGACACACGCGCCAGCTCCGCGCCGCGCCGGAACAGGATCAGCGTGGGAATGCTGCGGATGGCGTAGCGCGCACTGGCCTGAGGAGCAGCGTCGGTGTCCACCTTCGCGAAGCGCACCCGCGGCATCTGCCGCGCGGCGCTGGCGAAGTGCGGGGCCATCGTCTTGCACGGGCCGCACCACGCGGCCCAGAAGTCCACCACCACCGGCATTTCGGTGGCACTGAGGTAGCGCGGCAGCGTGGCGTCGGTCAGCACCACCGGCTCCGCCGGCAGCAGCTCGGTGCCGCAATGGCCGCACACCGGCTTCTCGCCCAGACGTTCCTCGGGCACACGGTTGGTGGTCAGGCATTCGGGGCAGGCGATCAGCATGGTGCTTGTCTCAGGGTCGGGACGTCGAGGGTCAACAGGCAATCCGCCGGCCCAGCTGATCCCTCACTTTGGGGTTTATCCGAAAAAGCAAAGGGCCTGCTTGCGCTCACCATGGGCTGAGAGGAGCGAGCAACGTGCAACAACCCCATGCGCATCAACGTCTGGCAGGCCTGAAGGGCGCCGACAAAGGCAAGGTCGTGAGTGCGGCCGACGCCGTGCAGCTGATCGCCGACGGCGACACCGTGGCCACGGGCGGCTTCGTCGGCATCGGCTTCGCGGAGAACCTGGCCGTGGCCTTGGAGCGCCGCTTTCTGGACTGCGCAGGCCCGCGTGATCTCACGCTGGTGTATGCCGCGGGGCAGGGCGACGGCAAGACGCGCGGGCTCAACCATCTGGGCCATGCCGGCCTGGTGCGGCGCGTGATCGGCGGGCACTGGGGTCTGGTTCCGGCGCTGCAGAAGCTGGCGGTGACCGGGCAGATCGAGGCCTGGAATCTGCCGCAAGGGGTGATCACGCACCTGTTCCGCGACATCGCTGCGGGCAAGCCGGGGCACCTGTCGCGCGTAGGGCTGGGCACCTTCGTCGATCCGCGCTTCGGCGGCGGACGCATCCATCCGTCCACTGAGACCACGCCGGTTCGGCTGATGGAAATCGATGGCGAGGAGTACCTGTTCTACAAGGCGTTTCCGATCGATGTGGCGCTGGTGCGCGGCACCACGGCAGACGCCGACGGCAACATCACGATGGAACGCGAGGCGCTCACGCTGGAAGCACTGTCCATCGCGATGGCGGCGCGCAACTCGGGCGGCATCGTGATCGTGCAGGTGGAGCGCCTGGCGGACAAGGGCGCGCTGAACCCGCGCCAGGTCAAGATCCCCGGCGTGCTGGTGGACTGCGTGGTGGTGGCCGAGCAGCCCGAGTACCACCCCCAGACCTTCGCCGAGCCGTACAACCCGGCCTTCTCCGGTGAGTTGCGCGTGCCCGTGGCGCAGTTGCCGCCGATGCCGATGACGCCACGCAAGGTGATCGCACGCCGCGCCGCCCTGGAGCTCAAGGCCAACAGCGTGGTGAACCTCGGCATCGGCATGCCCGAGGGCGTGGCAGCGGTGGCCGCCGAGGAGCGCGTGATCGACCTGATCACGCTCACGGCCGAGCCCGGCGTGATCGGCGGCATACCGGCGGGCGGGCTGAACTTCGGTGCTGCAGTGAACCCGCAGGCCATCATCGACCAGCCCTACCAGTTCGACTTCTACGATGGCGGCGGGCTGGACCTGGCCTTCCTCGGCCTGGCCCAAGCCGATGCCGAAGGCAACGTCAATGTCAGCAAGTTCGGCCCGCGGCTGGCGGGCGCGGGGGGCTTCATCAACATCAGCCAGAACGCGAAGGCGGTGGTGTTCGTGGGCACCTTCTGCGTGGGGGATGAGATGAAGTTCGTGCCGCAGGTGGAGCACCGCACGTTCTCGGGCCGCCAGGCGCTCAAGCGTGGGCAGCAGGTGCTGTACGTGACCGAGTGCTGCGTGTTCCGCCTGCACGACAAAGGCCTGGCGCTGGTGGAAGTTGCGCCCGGGCTCGACCTGGAACGCGACATCCTCTCGAAGATGGGTTTCATGCCGGTGATGGACGCGCCGCCGGAGCCCATGGATGCGGCGCTGTTCGGCGAGGGTGCCATGGGCCTGCGCGCACGCCTGCTGTTGCGGCCGCTGCCCAGCCGCTTCAGCTACCAGCCGCAGCAGCGCACGCTGTTCATCAACTTCGAGCGCCTCGCGATCCGCAGCATCGACGACGTGGAGGCCGTGCGCCGCGAGGTGGAGCAGCGCCTGCAGCCGCTGGGGCACAAGGTGTTCGCCGTGGTCAACTACGACCACTTCCACCTCGATCCCGACGTGGAGGATGCATGGGCCACGATGGTGCGCGAGCTGTGCGACCGCTATTACCTCGACGTCACGCGCTACAGCACGGGGGGCTTTCTGCGCGCCAAGCTGGGGCCGGCGCTGCTGGCGCGCGGCGTGGCGCCGCACATCTACGAAACCGCGGCGCAGGCGCAGGCGGGCCTGAAGGGCGCGTAACGCACAAGTGCGCACGCGTATTGCCGAATCGGGGAACACTGGCTTCGTCCCTTCGATGCAAGATCGTCTCGTGCAAGCGCCCGCCTTTCGTACGCTGCTGTACCGGTACTTCTTCTTCGGCTGGCTGTTCCGCGACGTGACGCGCGGCAACCGGCTGGAGCGCCACGCCGCCTGGCGCCACAACCAGGCGCAGGCGCACTGGCTGCTCACCTACATGCGGCGCTGGCTGGTGTGCGGACTGATCCTCTATGCGCTGGGCGTGCTGGTGGAACTGCTGCTCGATTCGCCGCGCCTGTCGGCGTTCTTTTACGTGCCCGGCGCGATCAGCGTGCCGGTGAACGCCGTCATCGGCGTGGCGTGGATGGGGTTGAAGGCGCTGCCGCCGCCGCTGTAGCGCCGGCCGGCGTTGGGCACGGGGTGTGCTGCCCCGCTGAGGGTCGACCCCACACCAAGGAGTAAGCCCGATGCCCTCATCCTCCAAGCCCTCTTCACCCGAACGCGGTGGCGATGCGGCGGCGCAAAAGCAGCGCGAGATCCAGCGCCAGCAGGACCAGCGCGACCAGCACGCGCAGGCCAAGGGCGAGCAGAAGCAGAAGCAGCCGATGCAAGCCGGCGAGCGCGAACACCCGGCGGATCTGCCGGCGCAGCATCTGCAAAAGCCCGGCCACGAAGCCGACATGGAACTGCAGCCGCAGTTCCAGGCGCCCGGCTACGAAGGCAGCAACAAGCTGCGCGACATGGTGGCCATCGTCACGGGCGGCGATTCCGGCATCGGCCGAGCCGTGGCGGTGCTGTTTGCGCGTGAAGGCGCAGACGTGGCGATCGTGTACCTGAACGAACATGAGGACGCACAGGAAACCAAGCGTTGCGTGGAAGCCGAAGGCGGACGCTGCCTGCTGATCCCCGGCGACGTGAAGGACGCGCAGTTCTGCCGGCAGGCCGTGGAGCAAACCGTGCGCGAGTTCGGCAAGCTTGACATCCTGGTGAACAACGCCGCCTTCCAGGAGCACGCCGAGTCGCTCGAGGAGATCGACGACGCGCGCCTGGACGAAACCATCCACACAAACATCTACGGCTACGTGCACATGGCCAAGGCCGCACTGCAGCATTTGAAGGAAGGCGGCTCGATCATCAACACCGGGTCTGTGGTGGGCCTGCGCGGCAGTGCGCACCTGCTCGACTACTCGATCACCAAGGGCGCGATCCATGCGTTCACCAAGTCGCTGGCATCGAACCTCGTGCACAAGGGCATCCGCGTGAACGCGGTGGCTCCCGGGCCGGTGTGGACACCGCTGAACCCGGCCGATTCGCCGGCCGAGCAGGTGGCCAAGTTCGGCCAGAGCGCCGACATGAAGCGCGCGGCGCAGCCCGAGGAGCTGTCGCCGGCCTATGTGTTCCTGGCCGCTCCGTGCTGCTCCAGCTACATCACCGGGCTCGTGCTGCCGGTCACCGGCAGCGTCCTGGCCGAGTGACCTGAAGGGCCGGTTTGCGCGGCATTGTTCTCACCCCGGCGGGCTTCGATGCCGCCGTGTCGGCCCGCCGCTCAACCCATGCGTTGATCCTGTCGAAGCTGTGCCTTGAGCACCCGACGTTGGGAGAACCGCATGAAATCTGCCCCCTCCACCGTGGACACGGCCGCGCTGCGCGCGCAGCTGATGGCCCCCGATCCGATGCAACGCATGATCGGGCTCCACACGCTGGAGCGCGAGGCGGCGCAAGGCGAAGCCCGGCTCGCAGGGCAGGTGGAGGCCTTCGCGTCGCGCGGTGTGCCTTACTACGCGCCCCAGGACGCGCACTACCAGGCCTGGGTGGGGCGCGCGCTCGACTTCTGGCAGCGCCTGCACGCACACGCCTGAACGGCGGGCTGTACAGCAGCCATACTGCGGCTTTCTGCCATCCGGGTCCGCCGGCGCGGGCCCTTGCGCGTTGAATGCCGATGAATCCCTTGCGAATTGCGCTCGCCTGCGCGGCTGTCGGCCTGCCGCTGGCCGCTGCTGCCGCGGCGTTGCCGGTCGATGCCCGCATCGGCTATGAGGTGCTCTACAGCGGGTTGCCGTTCAGGGTGGGCCGGGCACAGCAGCACTGGCATGCCGAGGCCGGCCGCTACGAATTGCAGACCGAGCTGGTGCCGGTGATCGGCCCGCGCATCCGCTACGTGAGCAAGGGCCGCATCACCGAGCAGGGCCTGGTGCCGGACACCTTTGCCGAATACCGTGGTGACGAAAGCACGCCGCGCGTTCGGGCCGAGTTCGACTGGGCGCAGCATCAGCTGCGCTACGGCCCGGCCAACGACCCCCACACGGCGGCGCTGGAAGCCGGCGCACAGGACGTGAACGCACTTGCGTTCCAGCTCGCCTGGCTCGGCGACAAGGCGCCGGGCACCTTGCAGGTGACCACCGGCAAGAAGGTGGCGCGCTACAGCTTCACCAGCGGCAGCCCCGAACGCGCCAATGTCAACGGCCAGAACACGCCGGCGCATCCCTGGCGCAGCGCGGCCGGCGACGGCCACACGGAAGTGTGGGTTGCGCCCCAGTACGCGAACCTGCCGGTGCGCGTGGTGCGCGCGCAGGACGACAAGCAACTGGAGCTGAACGCCCGCTCGATCGAGTTCACGCCCGCTTCGCGCGAGCCCTGAGCGCGCCAAGGAAAGCCGGCCCGCCGGGCGCACCCGGCAGGCCGGTGAGGGCCTGAAGGCCGAGCCTGGATATCAGCCGCGGTCGCCGCGGGCAGCACGCCGATGCTTGGTGCGGGTGCCGCTGGTCGTGGTGCCGCTCGTCGTGCTGTTGTCGGTGCTGGCACCGCTGTTGTAGCTGCTGTTGCTGCTGTTGTCGGTGCTGGTGCCGCTCGTCGAGCTGTTGCCGTAGTTGCTCGTGTCGCTCGGCATCGTGGAGGAGCTGCTCGTGCTGCTCGTGCTGCTGGTGCCGCTGGTGGCGGTGCCCGAGTCCGCGGGCATCGTGGTGCCGGAGGTGGTGGTGGGCGCGGAGCCGGTTGCTCCTGCGGTGCTTTGCTGGTTGCCGTACGCCGCGTTGCTGCTCGTGTTGGCCGAGCCGCTATACGTGGTGGCGTTTTGCGCCGCGCCAGCAGTGGAGGCCGTGCCGCCCATGGTGGCCGACGACGACGTGTCGGGCGAGGTGCCGCTCGCCGTACCCGACGACGTGCCGCCCGACATCGTGCTGCCCGAGCTGCCGGTATCGGTGGAGCTGCTGCTCGAACCCGCTGGCGCCTGGCCGCTGTAGGTGCCGTACACCGGTGCGGCGCCGGAGGCGGAGCTGGTGGTGTCGGTGCTGCCACTCGACGCGGTGCCACTCGACGACGATGTGCCGCTGGACGATGAGGTATCGGTGGAACCGCTGGACGATGTGGTTGAGGCGGACGGCGAGGACGTGTCGGAGGACGACGTGCTCATGTCCGCGCCCTGGTGAG
>CAMLIZ010000084.1 GCA_946480245.1 uncultured Pseudomonadota bacterium | reverse complement strand
ACCGCCCGCTGCGCGAGGCGCGCGACGCCTTCGAGAAGAGCTACTTCGAGTTCCATCTCGCCAAGGAAAACGGCAGCATGACGCGCGTGGCCGAGAAGACGGGCCTCGAGCGCACGCACCTGTACCGCAAGCTCAAGCAGCTCGGCGTGGACCTCACGCGCAACAAGCGCAACGGCGGTTTTTGAGCGGCATGCGCCGCAGGCGCTGCTATACTCGCGGGCTCTTGGCCAAGTAGCTCAGTTGGTAGAGCAGCGGATTGAAAATCCGCGTGTCGGTGGTTCGATTCCGCCCTTGGCCACCAGGAATTCATGGAAGCCCCGCACGGTTCGCCGCGCGGGGCTTTTCTGTTTCGACGCCGCACTCACGAAGAGTGCGGCCGCGCTGTGGAGCGCCGAAGGGCGTGCGCGTCGGGTCGGGCGCCGACGCGCATGAGCACCAGCCAGGCGAACAGCCCGACGCTCAGGCCGACGACGACAGAGGCCACGCCGATCACCGGCTCTGCGGGCGCGTAACCTTTGAGTCGCAGCGTCAATGCGGCGAGCATCACGGGCACGCCGATGTTGTGCAACCAGAACTGCGCCGTCGCCGCCGGGCCTTCCGTGATGGCCGGGTGCGCCATCCCTACCAAAGCGAACAAGGTCATGCTGACCCATCCAAGGAGGTTGAGGTGCGCGTGCACCGCAGCGAGCGTGTGGTCGCCGGACGCACCCATCACGATGCCCAGCGCAACCGCCGCGACAAAGTAGGCGACGGCTACGCGCAACCAGGCGCGGCTGCGAGCGTTGTCGGTCATCATTGGACTCCTTGGTTCTTGGTGTCCGCCGCCGCGGCGGCGGGTGCGGCACCCAGTTGCTGCATGATCGACGCGAGGTCGATCCACACGTTTTCGCGCTGGATCAAGCCGTCCGGCGCCATGTCGAAAACATGCAGCAGCCGAAAGCTCAAACGTCGGCCGCCGCCGGGGATGCCGAAGGGCGTTCCGGGTGCCGTGCCCTCCCACAGGCTCTCGTCGACGACGAAGTCCGGGCCGTAGTAGCGGCGCACCGACGTCACTTTTTCACCGCACAGATCCGCAAACAGCGCATCGTAGAAGGTGCGCGCTTGCTGCTTCCCACGCAGCGGGCCGGTGGGCGACCCCACCACGTCGTGCTCCACATCCGCCACCATCGTGCTCAGCACGCCGTCGACGTTGTCCTCCGCTTCAAAGCGGAAATGGCGATCGATCATCCGGTCGAACTGCTCCTTCGGTATTGCTTGCATGGGTTCCTCTTGGGTGCGACAAAGACCTATAATGAGACCTAAATCTGCTTGTGAGACAGATGTCTCATTATGAAATGACAAAGAAGGATGCGTCAAGCGAGGGTGCCGCCGCGGCCTCGAGTGGCGGCGGCAACGGCCGCTCCAATCAGCGGCGGCGTACCCGCCGCGCGCTCATCGAGGCGGCGCTGGCTCTCTGCGAGGGCGGCCGCAAGCCCAGCTTTCCGGAGGTGGCCGAGCGTGCGATGGTGTCTCGCGCGACGGCCTATCGCTACTACGCCTCGGTTGAGGATCTGATCAGCGACGCCATGTTCGAGCGCGCGGTGCCCCCGCTCGAAAGCTTTTGCCGCCTGGGGCACGATGACCCGGCGGAAGCGGCCGCCCGCGCGGCGCGCACCATGAACAAGCTCCTGCTCGACGACGAGGTGGGCCTGCACGCGGTAGAGCGGTCGTTCATGTCCGCCTGGCTCGACAACCCGCCGGAGTCGCGGCCACCCCGGCCGGCTCGGCGCATGCAGTACGTGGGGCCGATCGTCGAGGCCTTGAAGAACGAGCTGACGCCCGCAGCGCGCCGACGGCTCGCCCATGCGCTGGCCATGCTGATGGGAACCGAAGCCGCCCTCGCGCTGCGTGACGTGGCAGGCACAAGCGTCGATGAGGCACTGGCCGCCAGCGGCTGGGCGGCGCAGGCCCTGGTGCGCCAGGCGCTCGCCGAAGCAGCCGAGCGACCAGGAAAGCGCTAGCGGCGACGACCCTCTCGGATCGCCGCGTCGACGCTCACGCCCGCTTCAGCACCACCTGCGAGCGCGGCACCAGCTGGTGCCAGGCACCGAGCACCTCGTCCACCGAGATGTCGATCACGGCACGGCCGGGCGTGGGTGCCTCCGGGCCGAGCGCGATCACCTCTGCGCTCGGTGCACGGGGTTTCCAGCGTCGCCAGCCGAACTGGCCGAACAGCACCACCGAAGGGCAGTCCATCGCGGCCGCCACGTGCGCCGGGCCGGTGTCCACCGACACCATGCTGTGCGCCAGGGCGGCCACGCCGAGCAGGCGTTGCAGCGGCAGGTCGCGGCTGCCGTCGACGACGCGGGCGCGCAGCGTGGCGGGCACCTCCTGCACGATTTCCGTCAGCAACCCGTGCTCGCGCGGGCTGCCGCACAGCAATACGCGGCCCCCCGGCAGGGCTTGCAGGATGCCCTCGCATACCGCGGCCCAACGCTCGCTGGGCCAGTGCTTGTTGTGGTCGCTGGTGGCCACGCGTCCGCGTTTGTGCGTCTTCTTGTGGCCGGGCTGCACGAGCACCAGCGGCGGGCTTGACAGTCCCCTTGCGCGCAGCCACAGGGAGGCATCGTGCGCCCAGGCCGGTGGCAGCGGAAGGCTGGGCACCGCCGCCGCCAGCGGGATGGCTCGCGACACCGGCCCCGGCAGCTCCGGCGGGTCCAGGCGTGCCACCTGCAGCCACCAGTCGACCCAGTGCACCTCGTCGCCCGGCCAATGGTCCCAGGCGCGCACCAGGCGCTCGGGCGGCACCGCCCGTTCCACGAGGCGGGCGGCGTAGCGGTCCGCTTCGCACAGGTACACCGGCCCACGGTGACGGCGCAGCCAGGCTGCGGCTCGCCACTGCGAAGGCATCGACCAATAGGGCGCGCGCCGGCTGCGCACCATGTGCAGCGAGGCCACGCTGGGGTGCTGGCCCAGAAGCACGGGTACCCAGGGGCCGGAGGCCACCAGATGGACCGGCGTGCCGTAGCGCGCGCGCAGCGCATCGAGCAGCGGCGTCAGCAGCACCGTGTCGCCGAGCGCGGGAAAGCGCACGACGGCGGGGGCGTCGAGCTCGTCCATCAGGGCGTGGATCGGAATGAGGGCATCGCCGCATTCTTCACCGTTCATGGTTTCCCTGTTGTTTCGATGTTTCGATGTCTGGCGCCGCCGCTGCGTCAACTTGTTGGCAGCGCCCCCCTGGCGAGCGTGGTTTGCGCTTCATTCCCCCCGCTTTTCCGCGCTTGTAAGCCCTCGCTATGCCGGCACCATGCCCCGGCAAACACTGCGAGGGCCTTGCGTGCTCGTCTTTCGTCGACCTTCTTCCAAGCCCGGCTGGATCGCCTGCGTGCCCCAAGGCGCGGTGGCGCGCTTTGCGCTGGCCGAACGCGTGGGCGATGGCAAGCCGGCGGTGCGTTGGGTGCATGAGCAGCCCTGGGACGACGTGGCGCACGCACTGCGCCACGCGCGCCGCGCCGGGCCGCTGGGGCGCCATCGCTGCGTGGCGCTGCTGCAGCGCGCGCAGTACCAGCTGCTGCCGATGGACGCGCCGGACGTTCCGCGCGTCGAGTGGCGGGCGGCCGTGCGTTGGCGCCTGAAGGACATGGTCGAGTTCCCGGTCGAGACGGCCGGCGTGGACGTGCTGGAGGTTCCGGCCGAGGCCAGCAACCGTCGCCAGGCGGCACTGATCGCGGTGGCGGCGCCGGATGCGGCACTGCGCCCGCTGGTGCAGGCGGCCGACGAGGCCGGCCTGCGCTGGCAGGCGCTGGACGTGCCGGAAACCGCGCTGCGCAACCTCAGCGCACTGTTGGCGGTGCCGGGCCGCAGCCATGCGCTGCTGCAGGTGGGCGACAGCCACGGCACCTTGGTCATCACGCTCGGCGGCGAGCTGCTGCTGTCGCGCCAGATCGACGTCACCGACGCGCAGCTGGCCGATACCGACGAAGCCGTGCGCCAGGCCGCGTTCGACCGCGCGGGCCTCGAACTGCAGCGCACGCTGGACGGCTTCGAGCGCGTGTTCACGCAAACCTCGCTCGAGCGCCTGCAGGTGCTGCCCGGGCGCGGCAGCACCGCCTTCTGCGACTACGTGCGCGAGCTGGTCTACGTGCCCGTCACCGAGGCCGATGCGGCCGAGGTTCTGGACCTGAGCCGTGTGCCGGCCTTGCAGCAGCCCGCGGCGCTGGCGCCCTGGCTGCTGGCGATCGGCGCCGCGCTGCGCACGGACTGACGCGCGATGACGCAGCAGATCAACCTCTATCACGACGGCCTGCGCGCGCAGCGCGAGCGCTGGCGCGCGCAGCACGGCCTATGGGCGGTAGGCGCCACGCTGCTCGCCGGCTGGTTGCTGGCCAGCGCGCTGGACGCCGCCAGCGCACGCCGCTCGGCCGAGGCGCTGCGGGTGGAGCAAGCCGTGCTCGCCGCGCGTGAGCAGATCAAGACCACGAGCGATGCGGTGGCCGCGCCGGCCGCCGAGGCCGAGCTGGCCCGCCTGCGCGCGCTCGACGCCGGCCAGCGCCGCGTGCAGGCCACCTTGCAGTCGCAGGTGGCCGGCCGCGCCGAGGGCTACACGCCGTATCTGCTGGCCTTGTCGCGGCAGGCGCATCCGTCGCTGTGGATCACCGGCTTCGGCGTCAGTGCGGACGGCAATGCGCTGGAGATCGACGGCCGCATGACCGACGTATCGGTGCTGCCGGACTACCTGCGCCGCCTTACTGCCGAGCCGCAGTTCAAGGGGCGCAGCTTTGCGCAGCTCAAACTCAAGGCAGCCGATGCCCAGGGCGGCGGCAGCTTCACCGAATTTGCGTTGCGCTCGCAGCCGGAGGCCGCGCGGTGAACCCGATGGTGCTGGTCGACGACGCACGCGCCGCGCTGCGCACCCGCGTGACGCGGCTGACGCGGCACTTCGATGCACGCCCGCGGCGCGAACGGGTCGCGCTGCTGCTGGCGGCATGCGCGCTGTCGTACTGGCTTGCCGACAAGCTGTGGCTCACGCCCGCGTTCGAGCGCTCGCGCGCCGCCACCGTGCGCCTGGCCGCGGCGCGCAGCGAGCACGACACGGCGCAGGCCGAGCTGGCGCGGCTGCAGGCGCTGGGCGCCGGGCAGCGCCAGCAGCTGCAGGCCGAGACCGCGCAGGTGCGCGAGCGCGTGAGCGCCGGTGCGGCCGCGCTGCGCGCCTACGAGAACACGCTGGTCGGTGCCGACCGCATGGTGGGCTTGCTGGAGCAGATGCTGCCGCGCCAGGGCGGCGTGAAGGTGCGCGAGCTGCGCTCGCTCGGCCAGACCGACCTGCTGCAACCCGCCGATGCCAAGCCCGGGGCGCCTGCCGCGCCGGCGGCGGGCGGTGCGCTGTACCGACATGGCGTGGAACTCACGATCGAAGGCAGCTGGCCCGAGCTGATCGGCTACCTGCAGGCGCTCGAACGCATGCCGCGCCGCGTGCTGTGGGGCGGGCTGACGATGAAGGTGGATCAGTACCCCACCGTCGTGCTCACGCTGCGTATCTACACCCTGAGCCTGGACCGCGGCTGGCTGGAAATCTGATGAACCTGCGCCTGCCCTGCTCCCTGATCGCTGCCGCGTCGCTGTGGGCAGGCGTGGCCCACGCCAGTCCGCCGGCCGATCCCACGCGGCCACCCGGCTGGAGTGCCACGCCCGCGTCCGGCGTGGCACGTGCTGCGGCACCCGCGGCGCCCGCACCGCTGCGCGTGCAGTCGGTGCAGGTGCCGCGCAGCGGGCCTGCCTCGGCGCTGGTCGACAACAAGCTGCTGTTCGTCGGCGACCGGCTCGGCGCCGCCACCGTGGTGGCGATCGACACGCAAGGCCTGCAGCTGCGCAACGCGCACGGCCGGATCGAGCGCCTGTCGCTGTTCGACACGGCGCACCTGCAACGACACCTCGTTCCCGCGGGCAACACGCCCGCCCCGGTGGCCACGCTGGCCGGAGGACAACAACCATGACCCGCCACGCCCTGCGCCTGGCCCTGGCCGCCGGTGCACTGTGCGCCGCGCTGCAGGCCAGTGCCGCCATCGACCCGCCCAACGAACGCCGCTTCGACCTGTCGGTGAACAACGCGCCCGCGGCGCAGGTGTTCATGCAGATGGCCGCCGGCTCGCGCTACAACCTGCTGGTGTCGCCCGAGGTGGCCGGCAATGTGTCGATCACCTTGAAGGACAGCACCTTGCCCGAGGCGCTGGAGGCGATGCGCGAGCTGTTCGGCTACGACTACCGCATCGAGGGCAATCGCGTCTACGTGCAGCCCAACACGGTGCAGACGCGGCTGTTCAAGGTGAGCTACCTGCCGGGCCGGCGCCAGGGCGCGTCGGACCTGTGGGTGAGCTCCAGCTCGATCACGCAAAGCGGTGCCGGCGGCACCAGCGGCGGCACCGGCAGCAGCAGCGGCAACGCAGGCAACAACAACGGCTCGAACAACAACAACGGCAACGGCAACCAGAACACGCGGCAGGACGAGAGCGCGCACGTGCGCACCACGTCGGACGCCGACTTCTGGCGCGAGGTCAACGCGTCGCTGAATGCGCTGGTGGGGCATGAGGGCGGCCGCAGCGTGGTGCTCAACCCGTCGGCCGGCGTGATCGTGGTGAAGGCCACGCCCAACGAGTTGCGCCAGGTGCGGCTGTACCTGGAGGCGGTGCAGATCTCGATCGAGCGCCAGGTGATGCTGGAGGCCAAGATCGTCGAGGTGCAGCTCAACAAGGACGCGCAGACCGGCATCAACTGGGCCGGCTTCGGCCACATCTTCGGCGGCGACGGCCGCACCGCGGTCACCGTGGGCAGCGCGGCGCCCGGCAGCGTGCTGGGCAACACCGGCCAGCTGAGCTCCGGCGAGAACGCCTCCACGCCCGCGCAAAGCCTGCTCACCACCGCGGCCAGCCGCGGCTTCTACGGCTTGGCGCTGCAGGCCACCAACTTCGCTGCGCTGCTCAACTTCCTGCAGACGCAGGGTGACGTGTCGGTGCTGTCCAGCCCGCGCATCGCCACCTTGAACAACCAGAAGGCGGTGCTCAAGGTGGGCAGCGACGAGCTGTTCGTCACCGGCATCACCAGCAACACCACCACCACCGGCACCAACACCGTCACGTCGCCCACGCTCACGTTGACGCCGTTCTTCAGCGGCATCGTGCTCGACGTGACGCCGCAGATCGACGAGAACGGCGAGGTGATGCTGCACGTGCACCCTGCCATCAGCACGGTGGTGGAGAAGCAGAAGAACCTGGACCTCGGCTCGCTCGGCAGCTTCCGCCTGCCGCTGGCGGCCAGCACCGTCAACGAGACCGACAGCATCGTGCGCGTGAAGGACGGCCAGTTCGTGGCCATCGGCGGGCTGATGGTGCAGTCGAGCACTGACGAGCGCACCGGCGTGCCGGGCCTGTCGGAAGCGCCCGTGGTCGGCGGGCTGTTCCGCCAGACCGCCAAGGTGATGTCCAAGCGCGAGCTGGTGATCCTGATGAAGCCCACGGTGATCCGCGACGACGCCTGGCCTGCGGCCGCGCTGCCGCCCACCGCGTCGGCACAGTAGGAGCACGAGCGCATGGCCCGCCCCGAACGCGTGCGCCTCGGCGACCTGCTGGTCCGCGAGCAGCTGATCACCGACGACCAGGTCGGCCAGGCGCTGGCCGAGCAGAAGCGCAGCGGCCGCAAGCTCGGCCGCATCTTCATCGACAGCGGCTGGGTCACCGAGGTGCAGATCGCGAAGGCGCTGGCGCGCCAGCTGAACGCGCCCTTCGTCGAGCTGGACCCGCGCAAGCTCAAGCCCGAGGTGGCCAAGCTGCTGCCCGAAGTGCAGGCGCGCCGCCTGCGCGCGCTGCCGCTGGAGGACACGCCGCAGGGCGTGCGCGTGGCGATGGCCGACCCCACCGACCTGGCCGCCTACGACGAGCTGACGCGGCTGCTCAAGCGCGACATCGACCTGGCGGTGGCGGCCGAGAGCCAGCTGCTGGCGGCGATCGACCGCTCGTACCACAACACCGAGGCCATCGCCGGCCTGGCGCAGGCGCTGACCACCGAGATCGGCCAGGTGCAGGACGAGTTCGGCGAGCTGCTCGGCCTGAACAGCGCCACCACCGAGGACGCACCGGTCGTCAAGCTGCTGCACTCGGTGTTCGAGGAGGCGCTGCGTACGCGCGCATCGGACATCCACATCGAGCCGCAGGAGCGCAGCCTGCGCATCCGCTTTCGCATCGACGGCGTGCTGCATGTGCAGACCGAGGCCGACCCCAAGATCGCGGTGGCGGTGGCGCTGCGCCTGAAGCTGATGTCGGGGCTGGACATCTCCGAGAAGCGCCTGCCGCAGGACGGCCGCTTCCACGTGAAGCTGCGTGCCACCAACGTCGACGTGCGCATCTCCACCATGCCCACGCAGTTCGGCGAGTCGGTGGTGATGCGCCTGCTCGCACAGCAGGGCGGCAACCTCAGCCTGGAAGGCCTGAAGATGCCGGCGCGCGTGGACAAGGCGCTGCGC
This sequence comes from uncultured Pseudomonadota bacterium, assembly GCA_946480245.1. Next base: position 10,546 of record CAMLIZ010000084.1, on the reverse strand, counting down.
CGCGCGATCGCGCGCCCGAGCGGCATGGTGCTGGTGACCGGCCCCACCGGCAGCGGCAAAACCACCACCTTGTACGCCGCGCTCAATTCGCTGAACAGCACCGAGCGCAAGATCATCACCGTCGAAGACCCGGTCGAGTACCGCCTGCCCGGCCTGAACCAGGTGCAGGTGATGGAGAAGATCGACCTCAGCTTCGACCGCGTGCTGCGCGCCGCGCTGCGCCAGGACCCGGACGTGGTGCTGGTGGGCGAGATGCGCGACCAGACCACCGCCGAGATCGGCATGCGCGCCGCGCTCACCGGCCACCTGGTGCTGAGCACGCTGCACACCAACGACGCGCTCAGCACGCCCCTGCGCCTGATCGACATGGGCGTGCCGCGCTACATGGTGGCGCTGTCGCTGCAGCTGGTGCTGGCGCAGCGCCTGGTGCGCGTGATCTGCCCGCACTGCAGCGAGGCGGTGCGGCCCGAGGCGCATGAGCACGAGTGGCTGCACCAGGAGCTGGGTGACCAGGTGGACGCGCACCAGTTCCACCGTGGCCGCGGCTGCTCGGCCTGCAACGACACCGGCTTCTCCGGGCGCACCGGCGTGTACGAATTCGTGGAGATGACGCAGACGCTGGTGGAGGCCATGAACCACGGTGACCCCGCGGCGTTCCAGCAGGCGGCGCGGCCCCCGCGGGGCGGCCACCCGCGGCGCCGCCCCGCGGTGCCCGTGTACCCCCCGGCCCGCCCGCCCCACCCCGTGGCTTTGCCCACCCCCACGCAGCTGGACGAGTGAGATGACGGCCCCCCCGCTGGTCGCTTCGCGCCTGCGCTGCCCCCCGAGGGGGCTGGCCGGCCTTGGGGCGGCCCGGCGGCCGGCCGCCTGATATGCCGCGCTTCGCCTACTCCGGCCGCTCTGCCGCAGGTGCCGTCAACGGCACGCTCGAAGGCGCGAGTGCGGCCGCGGTGGCCGACCTGCTGCTGGCGCGCGGCGTGACGCCGCTGCACATCAGCGCCGACGACGACAAGCCCGCTGCCAGCGGCAGCGCCTCGCCCGAGCTCGACTGGCGCGCCTGGTTCAAGCCGAAGGTCACGATGGTCGACCTGATGCTGTTCTGCCGCCAGATCAACACCTTGCTGCGCAGCGGCGTGCCGATCCTGCGCGCGCTGCTCGGCCTGCAGGAGTCGGCCGCGAACCGCAGCTTCAAGGACACGCTGGCCGAGGTGCGGCGCAGCCTGGAGTCGGGCATCGAGCTGTCGATGTCGTTCGCGCAGCATGCGCGCGTGTTCGACCCCTTCTTCGTCGCGATGGTGCGTGTGGGCGAGATGACCGGGCGCCTCGACGAAGTGTTCATGCGACTGTTCAAGCACCTCGAGTTCGAGGTGTTCATGCGCCAGCAGGTGAAGTCGGCGCTGCGCTACCCGATGTTCGTGATGCTGGCGATGGTGGGCGCGATCAGCGTGATCAACGTGATGGTGATCCCCGCGTTCGCCGGCGTGTTCAAGAGCTTCAATGCCGAGCTGCCGCTGCCCACGCGCATCCTGCTGGCCACCTCGCACTTCACGATCCAGTACGGCTGGGCCCTGCTGCTGGGCGCCGTGGCCGCGGCGGCGGCCTTCGTGCACTGGCAGGCCACGCCCGAGGGCCGGCTGGCCTGGCACCGCGCGCAGCTGCGCATCCCGATCGCCGGCAAGATCGTGCAGAAGGCCACGCTGGCGCGCTTTGCGCGCAGCTTTGCGCTCGCGCTCAAGAGCGGCGTGCCGGTGGAGCAGGCGCTGGCCGTGGTGGCACAGACGGCCGACAACGCCTGGCTGGCCAAGCGCATCGAAGGCATGCGCGACGGCGTGCAGCGCGGCGAGACCATCCTGCGCGCGGCCATCGCGGCCGGCGTGTTCACGCCGGTGGTGCTGCAGATGATCGGCGTCGGCGAGGAGACCGGCGCGGTCGACGAGCTGATGGAGGAGGTGGCCGATCTCTACAGCAACGAGGTGCAGTACGAGCTGAAGACGCTGGCCCAGCAGATCGAGCCGATCATGATCGTCTTCCTCGGCGTGCTGGTGCTGATCCTCGCGCTCGGCGTGTTCCTGCCGATGTGGGACCTGGGCCATGTGGCACTCAAGAAATGAGCCGCGATGCCGACATCCCACGTCAAGCCACCGCCCGGTCGACGACCGGCATGTCGCGCCTCGAAATCATGCTGGCCCTGATCGTGATCGCCGTGTCGTTGACCGTGCTGCTCGGCCGCCTGGGCGAGCTGATGGGCTATGCGCGGCCGGTGCGCCTGCAGACCGCGGTGGCCACGGTGCGCGCAGCGGCCGCGGCGTTCCATGCGCGCTGTCTCGGCGCTGCGGCATCGGGCGTGGTGCCGGACTGCAGCCGGCTGGTGCTGGACGGTGTGAGCGTGGCGGGTGTCAACGGCTGGCCGGCTGCGGCACCGGAAGGCATCGCGCGCGCCGCGGCGCTGAGCACGAGCGGCAACGGCGCCTTCGAGCTGCGCCGCGGCTTGGTGCACGGTGCGCCGGCGCTGTTCATCGGCCTGGGCGATCCGCCCTGCGAGTTCCTCTATGTCCAGGCATCCAGCCCGGACGTGTTCCCTGAAGTCGACATCGTCGACGCTTCCTGCCACTGACCTCTTGCTTAAGGAGAACTCATGAAACAAGGTCAAAAGGGCTTCACGATGATCGAGCTGATTGTCGTGATCGTCATCCTCGGCATCCTGGCCGCCACCGCGCTGCCGAAGTTCATCGACCTGAGCAGCGATGCCAAGTCGTCCAGCCTGGCCGGCGTGGCCGGTGCGGCCAATTCGGCGATGAGCCTGAACTACGCCGGCTGCAGCGCGAAGAACCATGTCGCCACCGCCAACGTGTGCGTGTCGGTGAAGAACTGCACCGACGTCGGTGGCCTGTTGCAAGGCGGCTTGCCGACCAACTACACCGTGACCTCGGCGGTGATCGCCGACCCGGTGGGCACCACCGCGACCTGCACGATCACCGCCTCGGGCAATGCCGGCAGCGGCACGGCCACGTTCACCGGTGTCCGCGCCGGCCCCTGATTCGCACTGAACCCGCTGCGGTGGCCGAGCGGCTGCCGTAGCGTCGCGCGAATGACTGGCCTGCTGTCCCGGCTTCTGGCGAGCGCGGCCACGCAACGATGCGTGGCCGCGCTCGTGCTCGCGTGGCTCGCGCTGTGCGCCTTGCCGTGCAGCGCCGCCACCTACGCCTTCCGCAGCGACTCCTATGCGTGGGAGACCGCCAGCACCGTCGTCAACTGGGACAACAAGTGCACCCAGTACCCGGACGACGACGACCAGGCCACCATCACCTTCACCGCCGGTTTCACGTTCACGTTTGCCGGCACGGCCTACAGCTCGGTGCGCGTGCTGGCCAACGGCATGCTGCAGTTCGGCGCCGACACCGGCCTGTTCCGCGACTACACCAACGACCAGATGCCGCTGGGCACTGCGCCCACGCGCGGCGGCTGCACCGCCACCACGGCCACCAACGTGATCGCCGCCTACTGGACCGACCTGAACCCGGGCGCCAACGGCAGCGGCAACGTCACGTGGCAGCAAAAGGGCACGTACCCGAATCGCTACGTGGTGGTGTCGTGGAACAACGTGTACCAGTACGGCACACGGACGCCGTACACCTTCCAGATCATCCTGTTCGAGAACGGCGAGTTCAAGTACCAGTACGGCAATGCGAATGCGAGCGGCAGCAACGCCACCATCGGCGTGCAGGTATCGGCCACCGACTACACGCAGTACTCGTACAACAGCGGCTACAACGCCAACGGCAGCGCGATCCGCTGGTTCCTGGCCGACACCACGCCGACCCGCGTGGCCGAATACCGCATGGACGAGTTCAGCTGGTCGGGGGCGGTCGGCGAGGTGAGCGACAGCTCGGGCAACGGCCACAACGGCACCGCGGTGGGCAGCGCGCTCAACACGGCCTACGGCTACGTGTGCCGCGGGCTGGACGTGCCGGCCAACACCTCCGCCAACACGATCAGCGCGGTCGACACCGCGTTGCCGGTGGCCAGCCTGCTGGGCGCCGAAGGCGGGGTGTCGTTCTGGGTGCGCTCCAACGTGGTGTGGACCAGCGGCACGGCGGCCACCTTCTTCGATGCCACCACCTCGGCGAGCCGTCCGTTCTTCCTCATGCGCGCGGGCGGCGGGGCGCTGAAGTTCAGCCTCACCGACAGTGCAGGCACGGTGCTCAGCGCCACGAGTGCGGTGCAGAACTTCGCCGCCAACACCTGGGTGCACGTGGCCGCCACCTGGCACCTGGCCAGCGGCAGCAACGCCAGCTCGATGCGGCTGTTCGTCAACGGCACGCAGGTGGCGGTGAGCAACGGCACCACTACCGGCAGCCTGCACCCCAGCATCAGCACGCTGTTCCTCGGCGACAACCATTCGAGCGGCGTCACGCCCAGCGGCGGCAGCGGCAACTCGGCCAACGGCCGCATCGACGAGGTGCGCATCTACAACTACGAGATGACCGCGGTGGAGCTGGCCGCCGACCTCGCGGTGAACCACAGCTGCACGCCGCCCTTGCACCATGTGGAGCTGCGCGGCAGCGCCAGCGGCATCACCTGCCTACCCACCACGTGGACCGTGGTGGCGTGCCAGGACGCGGCCTGCAGCGCGCAAAGCACCTCGGGCGCCAGCGGCACGATCACGGCCACCGGCACCGGGGTGAGCGTGGTGTGGCCCGCGGGCAGCGGCAACTTCACGATCCCTGCGGGCAGCAGCTCCACCACCGTGCAGATGCAGCTGGTCACGGCCGGCAGCGTGACGATGGGCACCAGCGGCGTGTCGCCCAGCCCGAGCAGCAGCAGCACCTGCGACTTCACCTCGTGCAGCTTCACGGCGAGTGAGGCCGGCTTGCTGTTCGACGTGCCCGACCATGTGGCCGCCGTGCCGCAAACGGTGAGCGTCAGCGCCGTGCGCAAGGCCGACAACAGCCTCGCCTGCGTGCCGGCGTTTGCCAACGTGAGCAAGAGCGTGAGCTTCACCTGCAGCTACGACAACCCGGGCAGCGGAACGCTGCCGGTCAGCGTGGGCGGCAACGCGGTGGCGTGCGGCGGCAGCGGGCGCACTGTGTCGCTCGCGTTCAATGGCAGCGGTGTGGCCAGCACCACGGTGCAATACGACGACGTGGGCCGGCTCACGCTCAATGCCGCCTATGCCGGCAGCGGCAGCGACGCCGGCTTGGCGCTCACCGGATCGGACACGTTCATCGCCGCGCCCTACCAGCTCGCGGTCAGCGCGAGCGCCGGCACCCCGGTGGCCGGCACGCCGTTCAGTGCCACCGTGACGGCGCAGAACTTCAACGGCGCCACCACGCCCAACTTCGGCCGCGAGTCGTCGCCCGAGAGCGCCACGCTGGGCTGGGTGCGCACGCAGCCGCAAGGTGCCGGCGCGGTGGATGGCAGCCTCGCCGGCAGCCTGGGCGGATTCAGCAACGGCGTCGCGACGGCGGGCAACGTGGCGTGGTCCGAAGTGGGTCGCGGCGACCTCAGCGCACGGCTGGCCAGCGGCGGCTACCTCGGCAGCGTGTACCGGCCCGCGGGTTCCAGCGCTGGCGTGCCGGTGTGGTGTGCCAACGAGTGGGGCACCTGCGCGCTGCCCACCGGGACCACGGCCACCGTGTACTACGGGCTGAACGGCCGGGTCTACATGCTTGCGGGCTTGAGCGGCAACGTGTCGTGCAGCAACGCCGTGTTCGGCGACCCCTATGTCGGCACCGGCAAGCAATGCTGGTACCTCGCCACGGGCGGCAGCTCGGCTGCCAGCACAGGCGCCGTGGGGCCGTTCCGGCCGCATCACTTCGACGCGTCGGTCACGCCGGCCTGCAACCCGTTCACGTACTCGGGCCAGCCCTTCGGTGTCACCCTCACCGCGCGCAATGCGGCCAACGCCACCACGCTCAACTACGACGGCAGCGCGAACACCTCGCCCAACTTCGCGAAGAGCGTGAGCCTGAGCGAGGCGGTGGCGCTCGGTGCCGGCAGCTTCGGCAGCAGCGCCGCGGTGGCCGCATCGCTGTTCACCGGCGGCGTGGCGAGCGCCTCGCCCATCTACACCTTCACCAACAAGCTCACGGGACCACAGACGCTCGTGGTGCGGGCGATCGACAGCGACGGCGTCAGCTCCGCGGGCTATGCCGAGGGCAGCACGCCCTTGCGCAGCGGCCGGCTGCGCCTGTTCAATGCGTTCGGCTCCGAGAAGGCCGCGCTGCAGATGCAGGCCCAGGCCGAGTACTGGAGTGCCAGCGCGTGGGTGCTGAACAGTGCGGACAACTGCAGCGTGGTGAACGCGAGCGCGGTCGCGCTCTCCAACACGCGCACCGGCACCGGCGCAGCGGGGGCGTGGACCACCAGCGCCAGCGGCCCGGGGCTGCTCAGCGGTGGCCGCGGCACGCTGACACTGTCGGCGCCCTCGGGCGGCAGCACCGGCAGCGTGGACGTGGCCTTCAATCTGGGCAGCAGCGGCTCCGACCAGGCCTGCACCGGCGCGCACCCGGTGACCAGCGGCGCGGCGTTGGCCTGGCTGCGCTCGCAGAACGGCACCTGCGCCACCAGCTTCGACCGCGATCCGTCGGCGCGCGCGTCGTTCGGCATCTACAGCCCCGAAACGAAGAAGACCGTCCATGTGCGCGAGATCTTCTGAGCGCGGCTTCACCTTGCCCGAGCTGGTGGCGGTGCTGGTGCTGGTGGGGGTGCTGGCGGCCGTGGCGATGCCCAAGCTGGACGCGGCGCTGTCGCTGCGCAACGACGGCTGGCACGACGAGGTGGTGAGCGCGCTGCGTCTGGCGCGCGCCAGCGCCGTGTCGCACCGGCGCCTGGTGTGCGCGAGCGTGGCCGGCGGCAGCGTCACGCTCACGATCGCGGCGACCAACCCGGCCACCGGCTGCACCGCGGCCTTGCCCGGGCCGGACGGCAGCAGCACCTATGCGAGCAGCAACGTCGGCAGCGCCAGCGTCAGCCCCGCCGGCACGCTGTACTTCCAGCCCACGGGGCGCGTCACCAGCGACGCTGCCGGCACCCTGGCGAGCAGCCGCACCATCACGATCAGCGGCAGCGACACGATCAGCGTGATCGGGGAGACCGGCCATGTCGAATAGGTGGCAGCGCGGCTTCACGCTGGTGGAGATGGTGATCGCGATCGTCGTGCTCGGCGTGGGCGTGGCCGGCGTGATGCTCGCCTTCTCCACCGCCGTGCGCGGCTCGGCCGACCCGATGGTGCAGCACCAGTTGCTGGCGATCGCCGAAGAGATGCTCGAGGAGATCCAGATGCAGCCCTACGCGCTGGCGGCCAACCCGTCGCCCGCAGGGTGCGCGCGCGACACGTTCAACGACGTGCGCGACTACGACGGCTACAGCAAGGCGCCGTGCAGCATCGATGGCCAGGCGGTGGCTGCGCTGGCAAGCTACAACGTGAGCGTGAGCGTCACCAGCGCCGCATTGGCCGGCGTGAGCGAGGCGCTGCGCATCGCGGTGACGGTGACGCGCGGCAGCGACTCGCTCACGCTCGTCGGCTGGCGCACCAACTACGGCGGCTGACGATGCGCCAACGCGGCTTCACCCTGCCCGAGCTGATCATCGTGATCATCATCACCGGCGTGATCGCGGCCACGCTCACGGTGTTCCTGCGCCCGGCCATCGACAGCTGGATGGCGTTGCGCGTGCGCGGCGACCTCACCGACCAGGCGGCAGCCGCCCTGCATGCGATGAAGCGCGACGTGCGCGTCGCGGTGCCCAACTCGATCCGCACGCCGAACACCGACTGCTTCGAGCTCGTGTCCACCACGGCCGGCGGCCGCTTCCGCAAGGAGGCCGACACCGTGAACAGCGGCTCGCTGCCGCTGGACCTCAACGCCGCCAGCGGCGGCACGACGCAGTTCGACGTGATGAACCCGCTGGCCGCCACGCCGGCGGTGGGCGACTACGTGGTGGTGGACAACCAGAACCCGAACGACGTGTACACCGGCAGCAACCGGGCCGCGATCTCCGCTGCGCCGGGCGCGGCCTTGAGCGTGGGCGGCACCACGATCCGCCTGTCCAGCCTGACGATCGGCAGCGGCATCAACGACAGCGGCTACCAGGGCGGCCGCTTCGTGGTGGTGCCGGCGGCCACGCCGACGGTGTTCTACGTGTGCAGCGGCGCCGGGTCCAGCGGCGGCGACGGCACCGGCACGCTGTACCGGCTCACGCGGCCGTTCAACGCGAGCTATCCGGCGTCGTGCCCGGCCACCACCGGCGCGGCGGTGCTGGCCACGCGGGTCAAGAGCTGTCGCTTCGTGTACAGCCCCACGGCGGGTGCCACGCAGCACAGCGGCTTCGTGGCGATGCAGCTGGAGCTGATGCGCAACAACGAGACCGTGAGCCTGCTGATGGGCGCCCACGTGATGAACACGCCATGAGCTGGCACCGCTTCTTGCGTCGGCAGCAGCGCGGATTCGGCGCCGTGGCCGCCATCGTGGTGCTGGTGGTGCTGGCGGTCATCGCCGCGGCGGTCGTCCGGCTGGCCGGCGCGCAGCAGGGTGGCGTGGCACAGCAGATCCAGGCCGCGCGCGCAGCGCAGGCGGCCCAGGCCGGCGCCGAGTGGGGCCTGTACCAGGCGCTGCGCAACAACAGCTGCGGCAGCAGCACGCTCGACCTGAGCGCCGACCTCGGCATGCACGTCACGGTGAGCTGCAGCGTGGCCACCTACAACGAGGGCGAGTCCTCGCCCGGCACGGCGCAGCAGCGGCGTGTCTATACGATCGATGTGACCGCCTGCAATGCCACCAGCTGCCCGGATGCGAGCAAGGCGGTGACGCCCTACTACGTGGAGCGCCGCCGCGTGGTCAGCGCGACGGACGGCTGACGGGCGCCGGCGCCTGCACGCCGCGGCTGGTGAATGCATTGGCATCCACGCGCACGCGCTGGCGCAGCGTGAAGCTCTGCAGGTACATCGAGCGGTACTCCGCCTCCACCTCCAGCGCGTGGCGCATCAAGGTGTTGGCCACGTTCCACAAGCAGCCCGGCATGGCGGTGGCCGCCGTGGCGACGAACAGCGGCTCGGTGCTGCCGGCCTTCACGTACACGCCGGGCTCGGGCTGCGTCTCGGCAAAGCAGCGCAGGTCCGCGTGCAGGCCCTGCAGCACCGCGCGCTGCGAGCCGGGCTGCATCAGGTCGTAGGTGCGCTCGGTGGTGGTCACGCGCAGCGCCACCAGCTCGGCCGGCCCCAGGCCCACGTTCTCGAGGTACAGCCCGTTGCGCCGGCCCTCGCCCTCCAGATAGGGCACGAGGCGCAGGCGCGGCGCCACCGACAGCCGGTTGTGCTCGCGCATCAGCGCGCCCTGGTACCAGGTGCCGAGGGTGGCCACCAGCGCCACGGCAATGCCGATCAGGCCGGACCAGCGCCGGGCGGCGATCGACCAGCGTTGCAGTTCAAGGTGAAGGCGGCGTGGCATGGCGCGCAGTATCCGCGACGCGGCCCGGCCGGTGCACGGGCGCCCGCCTTTCAGCCCAGCGGCAGCCCGACGTAGTTCTCGGCAATCGCCGTTTGCGCGGCGCGCGAGCCGACGATGTACTCCAGCTCCGCATGCTGCATGCGCTGGCCGAAGTCGCCGTTGTCGGGGAAGCGGTGCATCAGCGAGGTGAACCACCACGAGAAGCGCTCTGCCTTCCACACGCGCTTGAGGCAGCGCTCGCTGTAGCTGTCGATGCCCGCGCGGTCGCCGCGGTAGAACTCGGCCAGCACGCGCGACAGCAGGCCCACGTCGCCGGCGGCCAGGTTCAGGCCCTTGGCACCGGTGGGCGGCACGATGTGGGCGGCGTCGCCGGCCAGCATCAGGCGGCCGAAGCGCATCGGCTCGGCCACGAAGCTGCGCAGCGGCGCCACGCTCTTCTCGATCGACGGCCCCGTGACCACCTGGGTCGCGGTGTCGGGCGGCAGGCGGCGCTTCAGCTCGGCCCAGAACTCGTCGTCGCTCCAGTGCTCGGCATGCTGGTCGAGCGCGCACTGCACGTAGTAGCGGCTGCGCTGCAGCGAGCGCATGCTGCACAGCGCGAAGCCGCGCTCGTGGTTGGCATAGATCAGCTCGTGCGACACCGGCGGCACGTCGGCCAGCACGCCGAGCCAGCCGAACGGGTACACCTTCTCGAAGCTGCGCACCGCGGCGGCGGGCACGCTGGCGCGGCACACGCCGTGGAAGCCGTCGCAGCCGGCGATGAAGTCGCAGGCGATCTCGTGCGCCTGGCCCTGGTGCAGGAACCGCACGCGCGGGCGCTCGGTGTCGAAGTCGTGCACGCTCACCTGCTCGGCCTCGTACACGGTGGGCAGGTCGGCGGCGCGGCGCGCGTCCATCAGGTCGCGCGTCACCTCGGTCTGGCCATACACGGTGACGCATTGGCCGGTGAGCCCACGCAGGTCGATGCGGTGGCGCTGGCCGTCGAAGCACAGGTCGAAGCCCTCGTGCGGCAGGCCTTCGGCATGCAGCCGGCTGCTCACGCCGGCTTCGTCGAGCAGGTCCACCGCCACCTGCTCCAGCACGCCGGCGCGGATGCGGCC
>CAMLIZ010000083.1 GCA_946480245.1 uncultured Pseudomonadota bacterium | reverse complement strand
ATGACCGGCGACGAGATCCTGGACGCCGGCGTGCAGGTGATGGCGCAGCCGCCGGGCAAGAAGAACAGCACCATCCACCTGCTGTCGGGCGGCGAGAAGGCGCTGACCGCGATCGCACTGGTGTTCGCGATCTTCCAGCTCAACCCGGCGCCGTTTTGCCTGCTGGACGAGGTGGACGCCCCGCTGGACGACGCGAACACCGAGCGCTATGCCAAGCTGGTGACCGAAATGTCGGACAAGGGCACGCAGTTCCTCTTCATCTCGCACAACAAGATCGCGATGGAGATGGCGCGGCAGCTGATCGGCGTGACCATGCAGGAGCAGGGCGTGTCGCGCATCGTGGCGGTGGACATGGACGCCGCGCTCAGCCTGGCCGAGGCAGCGTGAGCCTCACCGTCTCTCTTGCAGTCGTCGCCGGCCTGGTGCTGGCAGGCGTGGTGGCGCAGGGCGCCTGGACGGCGCGCAAGGCGAGCCCTCGACGCGCGCGGCCAGAGGAACCGCCCCTGGGTCCGGCAGAGCGTGTCGAGCCGGGGCTCGACGGCGCGGCGCCAGCGCCCGCGGCCGATGTGTCGATCGACGTCGCAGTCGAACCTGAGCTGGCACCGCCGCCCTTGCCGCGTGCGTCGCTGCTGCGCCGTCCCCCGCGGCTGGACGCACTGATCGACGCGATCGCGCCGTTGACGCTGGAGGCGCCGATCACCGGCGAGTTGGCGCTGATGCACCTGCCGCCCAGCCGGCGCGCGGGTACCAAAGCCTTCCTGATCGAAGGCCTGAACGCCGACAGCGGCGAGTGGGAGCTGCCGGCCAGCGGCCAGCGCTACGGGGAGTTCCAGGCCGGCGTGCAACTGGCCAATCGCCACGGCGCACTGAACCAGATCGAGTACTCGGAGTTCGTGCAGAAGGTGCAGTCTTTCGCCGAAGCCGTGGGCGCCATGGCGGACTTCCCCGACATGATCGACGTGGTGTCGCGCGCGCGCGAACTGGACGCGTTCGCCAGCCCGCTCGATGCGCATCTCACCGTGCACCTGCGCGCCAACGGTGCCGCGTGGTCGGTGGGCTACATCCACCAGTGCGCGCAGCGCCAGGGTTTCGTGGCCGGCGTGGTGCCGGGCCGCCTCGTGCTGTCCGCTGCAGAAGAAGGGGCGCCGCCCGTGCTGGTGCTGGCCTTCGACCCGCAGGCCGCGCTGGCCGACGACCCGAACCAGGCTGCAGTGCGTGACCTCACGCTGGGCCTGGACGTGCCGCAGACACCCGAGAGCGTGGAGCCCTTCGCTGCGTGGCAGCTTGCCGCGCGCGCGCTCGCCGACGACATGGATGCCACGCTGGTGGACGACGAGGGCCGCCCGATCACGCTGCACGCGTTCGCCGCCATCGGCGACGAGCTGAAGAAGCTGTACCGCGCGCTCGAGGAGCGTGACCTGGCTGCCGGATCGCCTGCCGCGCGGCGCTTGTTCAGCTGACGCGTCAATCGCGCAAACCCTGCATTACGGGATTTCGCTGCCCCTAGTTTGAGGCCCGGACTATCCCGGGGTACGCGGCTGGATCGAGAAGATTCTCACGATGATCGGCCTTCCGCTGCACGGCACCACCGGCGGCGGAGCCGGAGTTCGTTCCTGGCCCGAATGGCGCAAACCGCCGGGCCGGGTGCGTGCACAGATCATCGTCTGACCAACTTCTCGAGGTGATACATGCTCAAGCGGTATGGGCCGTGGCGCGCCATTGCAGCGGCCACGGCAGGGATGGCCCTCTGGGGTGGCGCCGCGCAGGCCGCGGTGACCAACGTGGATTTCGAAGGCTTCACGCCTGACATCTATTTCGACGGCGCCACGCTCGTCGACAACGGCTTTGACGTCACGGTGCACAGCGATTTCGCCGTGGTCGACACCGCAGCCGGCTGTTTCGGTGGTGGCGTGGTGTGCCCCAGCGGCAACGAGAGCCAGTTCTATATGGCGCTCAACGATGGCCGCGTCTCGGTGTCGCGCAGCGATGGGCAGGCGTTCCAACTGCTCGGCTTCGACGCCGGCTTCATCGCGCCGGCGCCGCTGCCGGGGCTGGACGTGGGCTTCGTTCAAGTGCGCGCCACCACGATCGACGGCAGCGTGGTGAACAAGGCGTTCGAGTTCGGCCTGGGCGCAAGCGACGGCAGCTTCGCGTTCAACAACTATGCGCCGGCGGACCTGGGCTGGCTGCGCTCCGTCGAGTTCTCCGCCTGCACCTGGGCCGGTGACGGCTCCTGCTCCAACCCGAACGCCAACCTGGGCCAGTTCGGGCTCGACAACGTGGCGCTCAGCCCGGTACCGGAACCCACCACCGTGGCGTTGATGGCGGCCGGCTTGTTCGGCCTGGTGCTGCGCCGCCGTGGCGATGCGGCCTGACGACAAAAGGAAACGGGTCATGAACTTCAAACACACCGCGGTCCTGCTCGGGCTGGCCGCGATCACGTTGGCCGCGGGTGCGCAGACCGGCGCCCGCAAGGCCTACATCGTGCAGCTGGCCGACCAGCCGCTGGCCGCCTACACGGGTGGCGTCAACGGCTTTGCGCCCACGCGGCCCACCGGCGGCACCAAGTTCGACGCGCGCAGCAATGCGTCGCGCGCCTATCTTGGCTACCTGGATGCGCGTCGCAACCAGGCACTGGCTCAAGCGCCGGCCGCGCCCGTGCTGCACCGCTACAACGTTGCGTTCAACGGCTTCACCGCGCTGCTCACGCCCGCCGAAGTGCAGAAGCTGGCCAGCACCGCCGGGGTGGTGTCGGTCACGCCCGACGAGCCGCGTGCGATGGACACCTCTCGCACACCGGCCTTCCTCGGCCTGAGCACGCCCGGCGGGCTGTGGTCCCAGCTGGACGCGGCCGGCAGGCTCGTGAAGGGCGAAGACATCATCGTGGGCATCGTGGACGGCGGCATCTGGCCCGAGAACCCGTCGTTCTCGGACAAGGTGGATTCGACCGGCAAGCCCATCCCGGCCTACCAGGCCGGCACGGTGGTGTACGGCCCGCCGCCGGCCAAGTGGCATGGCACGTGCCAGACCGGTGAAGGCTTCAAGGCGTCCGACTGCAACAACAAGCTGATCGGTGCGCAGTACTTCAACGCGACTTTCAACATCACCGGTCTCACGCTTGATGGCAGCGATTACGTGTCGCCGCGGGACCAGAGCGGCCATGGTGATCACACCGCTTCCACCGCCGCCGGGAACTCCGGCGTCGATGCCTTCGTCAACGGCCAGCTGATGGGCCAGATCTCCGGCATGGCGCCGCGCGCGCGCATCGCCGCCTACAAGGTGTGCTGGACCTACGTGGCGCCGTCCGAGCCGAGCGGCAACAAGAACTCCTGCTTCACCAGCGACAGCGTCGCCGCCATCGACAAGGCAGTGGCCGACGGCGTCGACGTGATCAACTATTCGATCAGTGGTGCGCAGACCAACTTCCTCGATCCGGTGGAAGTGGCGTTCTTCAACGCATCGGCGGCTGGCGTGTTCGTGGCCGCTTCGGCCGGCAACTCCGGCCCGGCCGACACGGTGGCCCACATGAGCCCTTGGCTCACCACCGTGGCGGCGTCCACGCACGACCGGCTGTTCACGGCCACCCTCACGCTGGGCAACGGCCAGCAGTTCACCGGGCCGTCGCTGTCGCGAGGCCTGCCGTCCTCACCGATCGTCAACGCCACCGCGGTGGCGATGGCCGGCGCCGCGCCGGCCGACGCGCAGCGCTGCTTCCCCGGCACGCTCGACCCGGCGCTGGCCGCCGGCAAGATCGTGGTGTGCGACCGCGGCGTCAATGCCCGGGTCGAGAAGAGCCAGACCGTGAAGCTCGCCGGCGGCGTGGGCATGGTGCTGCTCAACACGCCAGGCGGCGCCGCCGACCTGGCCGACGACGCGCACTTCGTGCCCAGCGTGCACCTGCCGGCCTCGGCTTACACGGCCATCCACAGCTATGCGAGCCAGGTGGGCAGCACGGCCGCCATCGGCGTGGGCGCCCAGACCCCCGGCGTGGTGGCACCGGTGATGGCGGACTTCTCGTCGCGCGGCCCCAACCTGGCGAACGCCGAGATCCTGAAGCCGGACATCGCCGCGCCCGGCGTATCGATCCTGGCGGCCTTCGCCTATCAGCCCACCGCGGCTGAGCACGAGGGCATCGTCAACGGCAGCTTCGTGCCGCCCGGGGCGTCCGACTTCCTGCAGGGCACTTCGATGGCCAGCCCGCACATCGCCGGCATCGGTGCTCTGTTGAGGCAGTTGCACCCGAGCTGGTCGCCGGCAGCGATCAAGTCGGCGATCATGACCTCCGCGGTGCCGGTGAAGCTGCCAAGCGGTGCCGTCGATCCCGACCGCTGGGGCTACGGCGCGGGCAACGTCAACCCGAATGGTGCGGCCAGCCCCGGCCTGGTGTACGACGCAGGGCCGGTGGACTACCTGCAGTTCCTGTGCGGCGCCGGCGTGCTGGACAGCGCCAGCAGCACTTGCACCAACTTCGGCTCGATCGCCACGCACAACCTGAACCTCGCCTCGCTCACGGCCGATGTGGTGGGCAAGGTGACGATGCAGCGCACGGTGACCAACGTGGGCAATGCCAGCGCCACCTACAGCGCCAGCGCGAGCCTCCCGGGCTTCGCGGTGAGCGTGTCGCCTTCAGTCCTGACGCTTGCGCCAGGTCAGAGTGGCTCGTTCAGCGTGAACCTCACCCGCACCTCCGCCAAGGTGAACGACTGGACATTCGGCAACCTGCTGTGGAGCGACGGCACGCATCGCGTGCAAAGCCCGCTGACCGCGCGCGCGAGCCTGCTGTCGGCACCGGGCGAGATCAGCGACAGCCGCTTGGCCGGCGCCAAGGTGTTCCGCGTATCCACCGGCTACGCGGGCAGGTTCTCGGTGTCGAAGTCGGGGCTCGATCCGGCCATGGTGCGTGCAGGCAGCGTGGCAAAGGACGATGCCACCTGCTTCGACTTCAACGTGCCGGCCGGTGCGCTGCATGCGCGCTTTGCGTTGTACGACAGCGAGACCTCGGGCGAGGGGCAGGACGACCTCGACCTCGAGGTGTACGCGGGTTCGGCCCTGGTCGGCTCCAGCGGCGGTGTCACGGCCAACGAGCAGGTCGATCTGCCGAGGCCGGGCGCGGGCGCCTACCAGGCTTGCGTGATCGGCTACGCACCCAAGGGCGGGCTGTCGAACTTCAAGCTCTTCGCGTGGGTGGTGGGTGAGCACGACAACGGCGCACACCTGATCGCCGCGGCGCCGTCGCGCGTGTTCCTTGGCGGCACTGCCACAGTGGCAGCGGCCTGGGTGGTGCGGCCCGGCCAACGCTACCTGGGTGCGCTCGTGTACCACGACGGCACCGGTGCGGCCATCGGCAGCACGCTGCTGTCGGTGGACACCTCCGACGTGGTCATCCAGCAAAAGCATCGGGGCTCGGAAGGGCGCAAGGGCTTGCATACAGCCCACCGGTGACACGGGGGATTCCCCGCAACGAAACGGCCGCGCGAGCGGCCGTTTTTTCTGCGTCGAACGAAACCGCTATTGCGGCAGCGCGACGCCCTCCCGTTCACGCAGCACGCAGCGCTGTGCCACGCAGCGAGCACCGGGGTCGGCCACGTAAGCGCAGTTGGACGCCATGCCGAGGCGCTGCTGTTCCTTGCGCTCCTGTTCGGCATGCGCCTTGGCGAGCGCTTCCAGCGCGGCGCCGTCGCTGCTTTGCGTGGACCATGCCACCCAGCGCTGCGGACCGCCGCAGGCTTTGGCGCCCCAGCCGAGCGTTCGGCACTGGGAGTCGTCACTGCACGTGGCGTTGCCAATCAATGCTTGCAGTTGCGCCTCGGCGCCAGCCGGCTCGGCAGGCACCGCGGCGGCTTGCGGTGCTGCCGCCGAGCACCCGGCCAGCGCCAGCCAGCCAGCAGCGCAGAGCGCGCGTAGTGAATGAGCAGGGGTCATGCGTTCCTCTCGCGCCAATCCACCGGGCCCACGTGCCGGCGCTGGCTGCAATGTATGCCGAGATCGCGCGGCGCACCCGCCCTGCGCGCGGCTAGCGACAATCGCACCATGGAGAAGAACACATCGCCCGGCGAGCGCGCCGCTGAACTGCGTCGCTTGCTGCAGCACCACGCACACCGCTACTACGTGCTCGACGACCCCGAGATTCCGGACGCCGAGTACGACAAGCTCTTCAACGAACTGCAGGCGCTGGAGGAGGCGCACCCCGAACTGCGCACGCTCGACTCGCCGACCCAGCGTGTGCTGGGGCAGGTGCTATCGGGTTTTACGCCGGTGCGCCACAGCGTGCCGATGCTCAGCATCCGCACCGAGACCGACACCGAGGACAGCGGCGCGATTGCGTTCGACGCGCGCGTGCGTCGCGAGCTGGAACTGGGCGACGGCGCGCCGCCGGTCGAATACGCGGCCGAGCTCAAGTTCGACGGCCTGGCCGTCAATCTGCGGTATGAGCGCGGCGTGCTGGTGCAGGCTTCCACCCGCGGCGACGGCGAGGTGGGCGAGGACGTGACGCAGAACATCCGCGCCATCGGCCAGATCCCGCTGCGCCTGCAAGGCGCCGATGCGCCGGTGATCGAGGTGCGCGGCGAGGTCTACATGCGGCGCGACGATTTCGAGCGCGCCAACGAGGGCCAGCGCGAGCGCGGTGAAAAGACCTTCGTGAACCCGCGCAATGCGGCAGCGGGCGCGGTGCGCACACTCGACCCCAGGGTGGCACGTCAACGCCCGTTGAGCTTTTTCGCCTATGGGCTGGGTGACGTGCGGGGATGGGAGATCCCGCCCACGCACAGTGGCTTGATGGACGCACTGCAGGGGTTCGGTCTGCCCGTGAACGCAGAGCGCGAGGTGGTGCAGGGCGCGGCCGGCCTGGTGGCCTTCCACCGGCGCATTGCGGCGCAGCGCGATGCGCTGCCCTTCGACATCGACGGCGTCGTCTACAAGGTGAACTCGCGCGCACTGCAGCAGCGCCTGGGCTTCGTGAGCCGCGAGCCGCGCTGGGCCGTGGCGCACAAGTACCCGGCGCAGGAGCAGCTGACGCAGGTGCGCGACATCGACGTGCAGGTGGGGCGCACCGGCAAGCTCACGCCCGTGGCCAAGCTGGTGCCGGTGTTCGTGGGCGGCACCACCGTGAGCAATGCCACGCTGCACAACGAGGACGAAACCCGACGCAAGGACGTGCGCGTGGGCGACACCGTGATCGTGCGCCGGGCCGGCGACGTGATTCCGGAGGTCGTGGCCGTGGTGCTGGACAAGCGCCCGCCCGACATCGGCGCGCCCTTCGACCTCTACAAGCGCCTGGCGGGACAGTGTCCGATCTGCGGCAGCGACATCACGCGCGAGGAGGGCGAGGTGGACTGGCGCTGCTCGGGCGGCCTGTTCTGCCCGGCGCAGCGCAAGCAGGCGATCCTGCATTTCGCGGGGCGGCGCGCCATGGACATCGAAGGCCTGGGCGACAAGCTGGTCGACCAGTTAGTCGACGGCGGCGTGGTGCGCATGCTGCCCGACTTGTACAAGCTGGGCGTGCTCAAGCTCGCCGCGCTCGAGCGCATGGCCGAGAAGAGCGCGCAGAACCTCGTGGCCGCGCTGGAGAAGAGCAAGCACACCACGCTGGCGCGCTTTCTCTATTCGCTGGGCATCCGCCACGTCGGCGAGACAACGGCCAAGGACCTGGCGCGCCATTTCGGCGCGCTCGATCGCATCGTGGAGGCCAGCGAGGCCCAACTGCTCGAGGTGCGCGACGTCGGGCCGGTGGTGGCGCAAAGCATCCACACCTTCTTCCAGCAGCCGCACAACCGCGAGGTGGTCGAGCAACTGCGGGCCGCTGGCATCCAGTGGGAGGAGCACGGCGGTGCGGCGGCCGACGAAGTGCCGAAGCCGCTGGCCGGCAAGACCTTCGTGCTCACCGGCACTCTGCCCACGCTGACCCGAGACGAGGCCAAGGAGCGCATCGAGGCGCAAGGCGGCAAGGTGGCGGGGTCGGTGTCCAAGAAGACGCACTACGTGGTGGCCGGCGCCGAGGCCGGAAGCAAGCTCGACAAGGCACAGGAGCTGGGTGTGCCGGTGCTTGACGAGGCGGCTCTGCTGGCCCTGCTGGGCTCGGCGGGGTAAGCCGCGTCGGCGGCCCGGCCGGGTCGCGCGTTGAGCAGTGGATGTCTTTCGGTGCGAGGTGTGCGATGCGACCGACGCGGTGGCGTGACTGGGCCGTCCTGGCCCTGGTGTTCCTGTTCTGCGGCGCGGCCTGGGCCGATCCTCCGGGCCGCGTGGGGCGGCTCGCCGATCTGGCCGGCACCGTGTGGATCTACGACGCCGAGCAGTCCGACTGGGTGGTTGCGGAGCGCAACCGTCCGGTAACGACCGGCGACCGGCTCTCCACCGACCGCGACGGGCGTGCGGAGGTGCGCATCGGTTCGACCAGCCTGCGCCTGGCCGCCGATACGCAGCTCGACGTGCTTGCGCTCGACGACCAGCACATGCAGTTGCAACTGCTGCGCGGCAGCGCCGCGGTTCGCCTGCGCGCCGAGGACAGCGCGCGCGAGTTCGAGTTGCGCACCGCCGATGGTCGCTTTCTGCCGCTGCATGCGGGCCATTACCGGATCGACAACGACGACGAAGTGAGCAGCGCCACCGTGTGGCGCGGTGAGCTGCGTTTCGATGCCGACGACAGCACGCTGGTGGTGCCGCGTGGCCGGCGCGCCGAATTCTGGAAGGAAGTGGGTGTGACGCACTACACCTGGTCCGAACCCCAGAACGATGGCTTCACCGATTGGGCGCAAGCCGCCGACCGGCGCGAGGACGATCGCGCCGACCGTTATGTGTCACCGGAGATGACGGGCGCCGAAGACCTGGACCGCTACGGTCAATGGGACACGCACCCTGAGTACGGCGCCATCTGGGTGCCCATGCAGGTGAGTGCCGGCTGGGCGCCATACCGCTATGGGCACTGGGCCTGGGTGCGGCCCTGGGGCTGGACCTGGGTGGACGACGCGCCCTGGGGTTTCGCGCCGTTCCACTATGGACGCTGGCTCTGGTGGCGCAGCCACTGGTGCTGGGTGCCGGGCGCGTATGTGGCGCGGCCGGTGTATGCGCCGGCGCTGGTCGGCTGGGTCGGCGGGCCGTCGGTCAGCGTGTCGGTCACGGTCGGCTCGCCGGGTCTGGTGGGGTGGGTTCCGCTCGCGCCACGCGAGGTGTATCACCCTTGGTATCCGGTGGATCGCGACCACTGGCGGCGCATCAATCCCCATGCACCCGAACGGGCGTACCGGCCCGCTGAGCCGCCGCGTGGCACCGCTCAGTATGTGAATCGCGCGATGCCGGGCGGCGTGACGGTGGTGTCGACCGACGTGCTCAGGCAGCGCCAGCCTGTTGACCGCGGAGTCCGCGGGGTCGATCCCCATCTGGCACAGCAATGGGTGGCTCAGCACGGCAACGAGCGCCGGCCGCCACCACCCGCGCCGCCGCCGGCCGCCCACACTTCACCGGACGGCGCGGCTCGGCATGCACCACCCGCAGTGGCACCGTCACGCGTGCTGCCTTCCGTACCCGGCGCCGTGCCGCCTGCCGCCCGCGTACCGCAGCCGCGGGTGACGGAACCCCGGCCTCCGCGTGCCGAGCCCGAGCCGTGGCGTGCCCGGGTGCCAGCGCCGCCGTCGCGAGGCAATGCGTCGCCGCCCGACATGCCTCCGTCGGCGCGGCCGCCGATCGCGTCGCCATCACGGCCTGCCGCTCCACCTGCCGGTGCGCGGCAGGGGCCGCCGCCGAGTGCGAGAGAAGGGCTGCCCCCCGGGGCGAGATCAGGCCCGCCGCCCGCGGCGAGAGAAGGTCTGCCGCCGAGTGCGCGACCCGCGCCGCCTGCCCTGCGCGAGGAACGCGACGAACATCGACAGCGTCCGCATGAGCCGCGCGACAACCGGGATGACGACGGCCGCCCGGGCAACGGCGCGCGGCAGCAGCTTCGCTAGTTGCTGCGCTTGCTCAGCGTCGCAGCAGCGGCGCAAGCACCGGCCACACGTTGGCCAGGATCGTCGGATGTGCCTCGGCGCGCGGATGAATGCGGTCCGGCTGGAACAGCTGGTCCGCGTTCGGCGCGTCCGCCACCCCGGCCAACAGGAAGGGCAGCAGCGCCGCCTTGTGCTGTTGCGCCACCTGGCGGTATAGCGCCGCGAAATCCTCGCCGTACTTGCGGCCGTAGTTCGGCGGCATGCGCATGCCGGCCAGCAGCACACGTGCACCGGCCGCCTGTGCGGCCGACACCATGTCCGACAGGTTCTGTTCGGTGGCCTTCAACGGCAGACCGCGCAGCGCATCGTTGCCGCCGAGTTCGATGATCACGATCGTCGGGTGATGTCGGGCCAGCAGCGCCGGCAGGCGCGAGCGGCCGCCGGCCGTGGTGTCGCCGCTGATGCTGGCATTGATCACCTCGGCCTTGCTGCCTTCGGCTTGCAGCTTCTTCTGCAGCAGCGCCACCCAGCCGCTGCCACGTGCCAGGCCGTATTCGGCGGACAGGCTGTCGCCCACCACCAGGATGCGCTGCGCGGGCGTGGCTGCCTGAAGCCCCGGCAACGCGGCGCCCAGCGCCAGCGCGCTACAGTTCGCGAGCCACGCACGCCGTGAAGGGCGCCGCAGCGAGGAAGGCCAACGATCCGTCATGTCCCAACCCATCATTGCAGTGGAGCGTGTCAGCAAGCAGGTGACCGACTCCACAGGCGTTCTGACCATTCTCCATGAGATCAGTTTCGAGCTGCGCGAGCGGGAATCGGCTGCGATCGTCGGCGCGTCGGGCTCCGGCAAGAGCACCTTGCTGTCATTGATCGCCGGGCTGGACGTGCCGAGTTCGGGCAAGGTCAGGCTGGCCGGGCAGGATCTCTTCGCCCTCGACGAGGATGCGCGCGCCGCGGCGCGCGCCCGCACGCTCGGCTTCGTGTTCCAGAGCTTCCAACTGCTGGGCAACCTCACGGCGCTGGAGAACGTGATGCTGCCACTGGAACTGCTGGGCCAGCGCGACGCGCGCCAGCAGGCCACCGAGATGCTGCGCCGCGTGGGCCTGGCCGAGCGCCTGAACCACTATCCCAAGGTGCTGTCGGGCGGCGAGCAGCAGCGGGTTGCGCTGGCGCGCGCCTTCGTAGTGCGGCCTGCCGTACTGCTGGCCGACGAGCCCACCGGCAGCCTGGACTTCGCCACCGGCGAGCGCGTGATGGCGCTGATGTTCGAGTTGAACCGGGAGGCGGGCACCACCCTGGTGCTGGTCACGCACGACCGTGAGATCGCCGCGCGCTGCGAGCGGCAACTGCACATCGAGGCAGGCCGGCTGGTGGCCTGAAAGCAAAGGAGGGCGCCGAAGCGCCCTATGTGCATGCCGTGCTGCTGGCGTTTACTGCGCTTGCGGCGCGGAGAACTTGTAGTCGGTCTTCGCCTTGGCGCGCAGGTCTTCCTGGAACTTCTGCAGCTTCATCTGGCTGAGGCGCTGCTCGATCTGCGGCTTCACTTCCTCGAACGACGGGAACTTCACTTCACGCGTGTCCTCGAGCTTGATGATGTGATAGCCGAACTGGCTCTTCACCGGTTCGGAGGTGATCTCGCCCTTCTTCAGCTTGACCATTGCGGCGCTGAATTCAGGCACGTAGCTGGTCGGGCTGGCCCAGTCCAGGTCGCCGCCGTGTTCGGCAGAGCCGGGATCCTTGGAGTTCTTCTTGGCGAGGTCCTCGAACTTCGCGCCCTTTTGCAGTTGGGCGATCAGCGCCTTGGCCTCGTCTTCCTTCTCGACGAGGATGTGGCGCGCGTGGTATTCCATGCCCGTACCGGCTTCGGCCTTCACCTTGTCGTACTCGGCCTTGGCATCGGCTTCGGTGACGGGGTTCTTTTTCTCGAAATCCTGGCGCAGCGCGTCGAGCAACACGCGGGTGCGAGCCAGTTCCATCTGGGCCTTGAACTCCGGCGTGCCGGTGAGGCCACGCCGCTCGGCTTCCTGCGCAAAGATCTCCTGCATCACGACGACGTCGCGCGCACGCGCTTCGAGTTCGGGAGGTACTTGCTGGCCGGGCTTCACCGCGGTCTTGATCAGTGCGTCGACACGCGACTTCGGCACGGCCTTGCCGTTCACGACGGCGACGTTCTGCGCATACACGGCCAGCGGGGCCATCAGCGCAAAAACGGTGGCGGCCACGGCGGAGCGCAGGCCGAACGACTTGTGGTTCATGGCAGTAAAAGCCTTTCAGCGAAACAAATGGAAACCCGGTGATCCGGTCGGCCTTGACGCCGCCCAGCCTGAGACGCAGGAGCGGTGATTTGGTTCCGACAATCGGGGAGCGCTAGGAGGACGGATCGGGACTGCGAGCCTCGATGGCCAGGGCGTGGATGCCCCTCGGGATCAGATCGCGCAGGGCATGATACACGAGGCGATGTTGCGCAATACGGGGCAAACCGGCGAAGCGCCGGCTGCTGATACGCACCGTGAAATGCCGCCCTTCGCGTGCACCCGCGTGACCGGCATGCAGGTGGCTGTCGTCGACCACCTCCAGTGCGTCGGGCTGCAGTTCGACTTGCAGCACGGCCCGGATCTGCTCGGCGCTGACGCCGCTCATTGCGTGCCCTCGGGCTTGTCCTGCGCCTCGTCCTCGATGTAGCGGCCGAGGTACAGGCCCTGCGCCACGGTGAAGGCCAGCATCAGCCCCGTAGCGCCGATCGCCTTGAAGTTGACCCAGGCGTCCGTGGAGAAGTGGAACGCCACCCACAGGTTGAGCACACCCATCAACGCGAAGAAGCTGACCCAGGCCACGTTGAGGCGGCGCCAGACGAAGTCGGGCAGTTGCATCTGCTCGCCGAGCAGCACGCGCAGCAGGTTCTTGTGAAACAGCCACTGGCTGACGGCGAAGCTGGCGCCCATCACCCAGTACAGCAAGGTGGGCTTCCACTTGATGAAGGTGTCGTTGTGGAACCAGACGGTGGCGCCGCCCAGCACCACCACGAGGCCCAGGCTGACCCACAGCATCAGGTCGATCTTGCGCCCCCGTACTGCCAGGAACAGCACCTGCGCCAGCGTGGCGCCGATCACCACCAGCGTGGCCAGCAGCACCGGTGCCTCGTTCGGCCCCACCACCCCGCCGGAGACGAGGCCGCCGAAGTGCTGGCTCGCAAAGGCGGCGGCCCAGTCCTTGTGGCCTTCGGCATATTTGAAGGAGCCGAAGAACAGGATGATCGGCAGGAAATCGAAGAACAGCTTCATCGAGCAGGGTGCGTCATTTCGGAGCGAAGTCTATCGCTGCCGAATTGATGCAGAAGCGCTCGCCGGTGGGCGCGGGCCCGTCGGGAAACACATGACCGAGGTGCGAGCCGCACTTGTTGCAGCGCACCTCCACACGCACCATGCCATGGCTGGCGTCCTCCACGCGCTCGATCACCTCGCTGTTGACCGGCTGCCAGTAGCTCGGCCAGCCGCAGCCCGCGTCGAACTTGGTGCCCGACTCGAACAGCGGCGTGCCGCAGCCCACGCACTTGTACTGGCCCGAGTCCCAGTGGTCCCAGTACTTGCCGGTGAATGCGCGTTCGGTGGCGGCGTGGCGAGCCACCTGGTATTGCATCGGATCGAGTTCGGCACGCCACTCGGCGTCGCTCTTGTGCACCGGATAGCGTGGGTCGTCGTGGGAATGCGGCTTGTCGGATCGGCTCATGATGAACAGGACACCTCGAGGTGTTGCGCCCAGTCGGGCGGGAAGTCGGCATACGCCGAATGCTCGGGCTGTTCGTCGTACGGGCGACGCAGAACTTTCATCAGGCGCTGTACCGCGGTGTAGTCACCGTCGCGCGCCTGGCGGATGGCCTGCTCGGCCAGGTGGTTGCGCAGCACGTACTTCGGGTTGGCGGCGTTCATCCGCCGCGCACGTTCGGCGTCCACGCTGTCCTCGGCGCGCAGCCGCCCGGCATAGCGATCAGCCCAGGCGTCGAAGGCCGGGCGGTCGATGAACAGGTCGCGCACTGCGTTGTTGGTGGCACCCGCGTCGGTGGAGAACTGCGCGAGCCGCCGGAACGCGATCGTGTAGTCGACGCGGTCGGCGGCCATGCGCTGCAGCAGCCCGTCGATCAGCTCCGGGTCGTGCTCCTGCGCCGTGGCGAGCCCGAGCTTGGCGCGCATGTGCGCCAGCAGCGCCTCGGGAAACGCCTGCTTGTAGGTCTCCACCGCGGCGAGCGCGGCCTCCTCGTCGCCGATCAGCGGCAGCAGCGCGGTGGCCAGGGCATGCAGGTTCCAGAAGCCCACGTTGGGCTGACGGGCGTAGGCGTAACGACCCTGATGGTCCGAGTGGTTGCAGACATGGCCGGGGTCGAACGCGTCCAGGAAGCCGAACGGCCCATAGTCGATCGTGAGGCCGAGCATCGACATGTTGTCGGTATTCATCACGCCGTGGCAGAAGCCCACGGCCTGCCAGGCGGCGATCAGATGCGCGGTGCGGCGCGACACTTCGGCGAGCAGGGCCGCATAAGGGGCCGGGTCGTCGCGCAGCGACGGGTAGTGCTGCGCGATCACGAAGTCCGCCAGGCTGCGCAGCGCGTCGGTGTCCGGCTCGGTGTGCGCGAAGTGCTCGAAATGGCCGAAGCGGATGAAGCTGGGCGAAACGCGCGTCACCACGGCAGCGCTCTCCACCTCCTCGCGCCGCACGGGCTGCGGTGAGGCCACCATGCACAGCGCGCGCGTGGTGGGCACGCCGAGCGCGGCCATCGCCTCCGAGCACAGAAACTCGCGGATCGTGGAGCGCAGCACCGCGCGGCCGTCGCCCATGCGGGAGTAGGGCGTGCGCCCGCTGCCCTTGAGCTGCAGTTCGCGCGGGCCGGCGGGGGTTTGCAGCTCCCCCAGCCACAGCGCGCGGCCGTCGCCCAGTTGGCCGGCCCATACGCCGAACTGGTGGCCGCTGTACACGCTGGCCAGCGGCTGCATGCCGGGCCACAGTGCGTTGCCGCTGAACACTTGCAGGGCGTCGCCGTTGCGCTGCCAGTCGGGCGGCAGGCCGAGTTCGGACGCGCAGTCGTCGCTCACGGCGACCCAGCGGGGATCGGGCAGTGCGGCGGCCGGCAGCCGCGTGAAGAAGCGCTCGCCCAGTTGCTCGAACGAATTGCGCCAGTGAAACTGGTCGAAGACCATGACTTCAGTGTAGGCGAGCGCCATGCCCGCCTGTCGCTGCAGCGACAAGGGCACGGGACTTGTCCCCTTGCCAAGCACGGGCTTGCGCTCCGATGATCGATGCATCCGTCGTCTTGAAGAGGTTCCACATGGCGCTCATGGGCCAGATGATGCAGATGCCGCTGCTGATCTCGTCGTTGATCAAGCACGCGGCCCGCCACTCGGGCGATACCGAGATCGTGTCCAAGCGGGTGGAGGGCGACGTCCATCGCTATACCTGGGCCGACTGCGAGCGCCGGTCGCGCCAGGTCGCCCAGGCGCTGGCGCGGCTGGGGCTGCAAGCCGGCGACCGCGTCGGCACGCTGGCCTGGAACGGCTACCGCCATGTCGAGATCTACTATGGCAGCTCTGGCTCGCAGCTGGTGTGCCACACGATCAACCCGCGGCTGTTCGCCGAGCAGATCGCCTGGATCGCCAACGACGCCGCCGACAAGGTGCTTTGCTTCGACTGCACCTTTCTTCCGCTGGTGGAAAAGCTCGCCGAGCAGCTCAAGAGCGTGCGCCATTTCGTGCTGATGACCGACCGCGCCCACATGCCGGCGCAAAGCGGCATCCCCGGACTGCTGTGCTACGAGGAGCTGGTGGAGGCGGAGGACGGCGACTACACCTGGCCCGAGTTCGACGAGAACACCGCCTCCAGCATCTGCTACACCTCTGGCACCACCGGGCATCCGAAGGGTGCGGTCTACAGCCATCGATCGACGGTGTTGCATGCCTTCGCCTCCTGCATGCCGGACGCGATGTGCATGTCGGCCAAGGACGTGGTGCTGCCCGTGGTGCCGATGTTCCACGTCAACGCCTGGGGGCTGCCGTATTCGGGCGCGCTGGTGGGCTGCAAGCTCGTGATGCCAGGGCCGCACCTGGACGGCAAGTCGCTGTATGAGCTGTTCGAGCAGGAGCAGGTGAACTACAGCGCCGGCGTGCCCACCGTGTGGCTGGGGCTGCTCACCTACGTGAAGCAGAACGACCTGAAGTTCAGCAGCTTCAAGCGCACGGTGATCGGCGGCTCCGCCTGCCCGCCCGCGATGATGCGCACCTTGCAGGACGACTATGGCGTCGAGGTGATCCACGCCTGGGGCATGACCGAGATGTCGCCGCTGGGCACCTTGTGCAAGCTCAAGGCCAAGCACGCCGGCCTGCCGCGCGAGGAGCAGCAGCGCATCCTGGAAAAGCAAGGCAAGGCGATCTACGGCATCGACATGGAGATCGTCGACGACGACGGCCACCCGCAGCCCTGGGATGGCGCCACCAGCGGCAACCTGGTGGTGCGCGGGCCCTGGGTGATCGAGAGCTATTTCGGCCAGGCGCAATCGCCGCTGATCCAGGTGCCCGGACATGGCCAATGGTTTCCCACCGGCGACGTGGCCACGATCGATCCCGACGCGTACATGCAGATCACCGACCGCAGCAAGGACGTGATCAAGTCCGGCGGCGAGTGGATCAGCTCGATCGACCTGGAGAATATCGCGATGGCCCATCCGGCCGTGCACGAAGCCGCGGCCATTGCGTGCCGCCACCCCAAGTGGGACGAGCGCCCGCTGCTGGTGGTGGTGAAGAAGCCCGGGGCGCAGCTGAGCCGCGACGAACTGCTGGCCTTCTTCGAAGGCCGCATCGCGAAATGGCAGATCCCCGACGACGTGGCCTTCGTGAGCGAGATCCCGCACACCGCCACCGGCAAGATCCAGAAGCTGCGCCTGCGCGAGCAGTTCAAGGAGCACAAGCTGCCCACCGCTTAGCGAGCGGCGATGTCCCGCGCGCGACAGCGAGGCTGGGGTAGTCCCTGAAGCCCTTACCCGCGTCGTTCCGTTAACTTTCCGTGGCTCAACTGAAAACGCTGGAGACAACCCCATGAAATTCACGCGCAGACTGTTCAACCTGTCGGTGGCGGCAACGCTCGTGCTCAACGCCGGCATCGCCTTCGCGCAGAAGGGCGAGACGGTCAAGATCGCCTGGATCGACCCGTTGTCGGGCCTGATGGCACCCGTGGGGCAGAACCAGCTGAAGGGCTTCCAGTTCTTCGCCGACAAGTTCAACAACACGCCCAGCATCAACCCGGCCGGCGTGAAGTTCGAGGTGATCGGCATCGACAACAAGCTCAGCCCGTCGGAGAGCCTGAACGCGCTGAAGTCGGCCATCGACCAGGGTGTGCACTACATCGTGCAGGGCAACGGCTCCAGCGTGGCGCTGGCGCTCACCGACGCGGTCACCAAGAACAACGAGCGCAACCCCGGCAAGGAGGTGCTGTACCTCAACTACGCGGCGGTGGACCCCGACCTCACCAACAGCAAGTGCGAGTACTGGCACTTCCGCTTCGACGCCGACACCTCCATGAAGATGGAGGCCCTCACCACGTTCCTGAAGGACCAGAAGGACGTGAAGAAGGTCTACATCTTCGGCCAGAACTACTCGCACGGCCGCCAGGTCTCGGCCTTCGCCAAGGAACTGCTCAAGCGCAAGCGGCCCGACGTGCAGATCGTGGGCGACGAGCTGCACCCGCTGGCGCAGGTGCGCGACTTCGCGCCCTACGTGGCCAAGATCAAGGCTTCGGGCGCCGACACCGTGATCACCGGCAACTGGGGCTCCGACCTCACGCTGCTGATCAAGGCGGCGCATGACGCCGGCCTGAACGTCAAGTTCTACACCTACTACGCCAGCGTCACCGGCACGCCCACGGCGCTCGGCGCCGACGCCGCCGGCAAGGTGTTCATGGTGAGCTACGGGCACAACGCCTTGCCCGGCGACACGGCCAAGTACGCCAACGAGTTCAAGGCCAAGTTCAACGACGACTGGTACACGCTGGACATCTACAACGTGTATGCCGCGCTGAGCAACGCGATGGCCAAGGCCAAGTCCACCGACCCGGTGAAAGTGGCGGCGGCGATGGAGGGCGAGCGCTTCAAGGGCTTCAACGGCGAAGTCGAGATGCGCAAGAGCGACCACCAGCTGCAGCAGCCGGTGTACATCTCGGTGTGGCAGAAGGCCACGCCCAAGGAGCCGTACAGCGTGGAGAACACCGGCTACAACTTCGCGCCGGTGAAAGCCTATGACGCGTACGTCGCGAGCACGCCCACGTCGTGCCAGATGAAGCGCCCCTGACCCGGCTGCTTCCGCCAGCCCTGGGGCCCGCGGGCTGACCGTCGGGCCCCTTTCATTCCGGCCAGGAACCTTCCCTTGGATCAAGTGCTCATCAACGTGCTGAACGGCGTGGCCTCGGGGCTGCTGCTGTTCATGCTGAGCTCCGGGCTCACGCTGATCTTCAGCATGATGGGCGTGCTGAACTTTGCCCACGCCAGCTTCTACATGATCGGCGCGTACTTCGCGTACACGCTCGCCGGGCTGATCGGCTTCTGGCCCGCGCTGTTGGTGGCACCGCTGCTGGTGGGCGGGCTGGGGGCCCTGTTCGAGCGCTTCGCGCTGCGGCGCGTGCACCGCTTCGGCCACGTGGCCGAGCTGCTGATCACCTTCGGCCTGTCGTACGTGGTGCTGGAGCTGGTGCAGCTGATCTGGGGCCGCGCCGCGGTGTCGTTTCCGCCGCCCGACGCGCTGCAAGGTTCGGCCTTCACGATCGTGCAGTCGTCCGTGGACGGGCTGCGCATCGTGCTCGGCGCGGCACCGGCCGACGTGTGCGGCGCCGCTGGCGACGTGGTGGTGCGCTGCTCGCGCTTCCCGATGACGCGGGCCTTCATGATGCTGGTGGCGTTGCTGATGCTGGTGAGCCTGTGGCTGATGCTCACGCGCACGCGCATCGGCCTGGTGATCCAGGCCGCGCTCACGCACCCCGACATGGTGGAGGCGCTGGGCCACAACGTGCCGCTGGTGTTCATGCTGGTGTTCGGCAGCGGCTGCGCGCTGGCCGGCCTGGCCGGCGTGATCGGCGGCATCACCTTCGTCACCGAGCCCACGATGGCCGCGGTGGTGGGCTCGATCATCTTCGTGGTGGTGGTGGTGGGCGGCATGGGCTCGCTGGCCGGCGCCTTCC
>CAMLIZ010000082.1 GCA_946480245.1 uncultured Pseudomonadota bacterium | reverse complement strand
CGGGCCGGCCGGCGCCGCGGTAGGCGTCCACCGGCGCGGTGTTGGTGAACACCGCTTTTACCTGGGCGTGGATCTTGGGCGTGGCGTACTGGCCGGCGAGCAAGGTGGCGTACAGGATGGTGGGCACCGCGCTCGAGAAGGTGCTCAGGTAGGCGCCCAGGTTGGCCGTGGTGTCCACGCTCATGCCGAGGAACTTGCCGCTCTTGTCACAGGCCAGCTTCACGGTGGTGAGGTGGTCGCGGCCGTGCGCGTCGGACAGGAAGGCCTCGCTGCGTTCGGCCGTCCACTTGATCGGGCGCTTCAGCTGCTTGCTGGCCCACACCAGCGCCGTCTCCTCCCCGTAGAGAAAGATCTTGGAGCCGAAGCCGCCGCCCACGTCGGGCGCGACCACGCGCATCTTGTGCTCGGGAATGCCGAGCACGAACGCGCACATCAGCAGCCGCTCGACGTGCGGGTTCTGGTTGGCCACGTACAGCGTGTAGCTGTCGTCGGCCGGGTTGTAGCTGGCGTTGGCCGCGCGCGGCTCGATCGCGTTCGGGATCAGCCGGTTGTTGCGGAAGGTGAGCGTGGCCACGTGCGCCGCCGCCTTCAACGCCGCTTCGGTGCCCTCCTTGTCGCCGATGGCCCACAGGTAGCACTGGTTGTCGGGCGCCTCGTCGTGCACGGCCGCGCCCGCGTCGGCCACGTCGGCGATGTCCACCACCGCCGGCAGCTCCTCGTATTCCACGTCGATCAGCGCGGCGGCCGCCTTGGCCTGCTCCACGCTCTCGGCCACCACCAGCGCCACGCGGTCGCCCACATAGCGCACTTTGCCGTCGGCCAGGATCGGATGGCGCGGCTCCTTCATCGGCTGGCCGTCGATGCTGTTGATCAGCCAGCCGCAGGGCAGCCCGCCGACCGCCTTGAAATCGTCGCCGGTGAAGATGCCCAGCACGCCGCCCGCCTTGCGTGCCGCGGCCGTGTCCAGGCGCTTGAGCCGCGCGTGTGCATACGGCGAGCGCAGGAACACGCCGTAGCTCTGGTGCGGCAGCGTGATGTCGTCGGTGTACTGGCCGCGGCCGGTGAGAAAGCGCGCATCCTCGCGCCGCACCACCGACTGGCCCACGAAACCTTGTCGTGCGTTCATCGCGGTTCTCCGGTCACTTGGCCATGGCCGCAGCGCCTTGCTGCACGGCCTTCACGATGTTCTGGTAGCCCGTGCAGCGGCAGAAGTTGCCGTCCAGCCGCTCGCGGATCTGCGCCTCGCTGGCGCCCGGGCATTGCTGCACCAGCTCGACCGCGCTCATCACCATGCCGGGCGTGCAGAAGCCGCATTGCAGGCCATGGCACTGGCGGAACGCCTCCTGCATCGGGTGCATCGTGCCGTCGGCCGCGGCCAGGCCCTCGATCGTGAGCACCTCGGCGCCCTGCGCCTGCGCGACCAGCATCGTGCAGCTCTTCACTGCGCGGCCGTTGACGTGCACGGTGCAGGCGCCGCACTGGGTGGTGTCGCAGCCGATGTGCGTGCCGGTCAGCTGCAGGCCTTCGCGCAGGAACTCGGACAACAGCGTCTGTGGCGCCACCTCGCGGGTGAGGGATTCGCCGTTGACGCTGAGCGTGATCGTCAAGCTCATTCGTGTCTCCTCGGTTGCGTACCGTCGGCCTGCCTGTGACCTTGGCGTTCCGTGACGAAATGCCGCCGGCATGGAGGGGCCATGCTAGGACGATGGCCGGCCCGCCGCACGCACGGGCAAACCCTTAGCGTGGGGCCAAGCCGGCGTGCGCTGCAGGCGCGCGGCGAAGCGCGCAAACTTGTGCGCCATGGACAACGTCGATCTCACGATCCTGCGTCAGGTGGTGGCCTGGCGCGAAGCGGGCCACCGCGTGGTGCTGGCCACCGTCACGCGCACCTGGGGCTCGGCGCCGCGCCCGATCGGCTCGCTGGTGGCCGTGCGCGGCGACGGCCAGATCGCCGGCTCGGTGTCGGGCGGCTGCATCGAGGACGACCTGATCGCCAAGGTCAAGGAAGGCGCGCTGGCGCTGGCCAAGCCCGAGGTCACGCGCTATGGCGTGGGCGCCGAGGAGGCGCAGGCCTTCGGGCTGCCCTGCGGCGGCACGCTGGAGCTGGTGCTGGAGCCGGTGACCGATGCTTCGCGCGTGCCTGAGCTGCTGGAGCGCCTGGGCCGCGGCGAGTTGGTGCGGCGCGTGCTGTCGATGGCCGACGGCAGCGTCACGCTGGCCAGCGCCGGCAAGAGCGACGAGCTGCAGCTCACCGACGTGACCCTCACCACCACGCACGGCCCGCGCTGGCGCCTGCTGCTGATCGGCGCCGGCCAGATGACCTGGTACCTGGCCACGATGGCGCGCGCGCTCGACTACGAGGTGCTGATCTGCGACCCGCGCGAGGAATACGCCGACGCCTGGGACGTGCCCGGCGCACGCCTGCTGCGCGCGATGCCCGACGACACCGTGGTCGAGCTGCAGCCCGACGGCCACACCGCGGTGATCGCCCTCACCCACGACCCCAAGCTCGACGACCTGGCGCTGATGGAGGCGCTGAAGAGCGACGCGTTCTACGTGGGCGCGATCGGCTCGCGCGTGAACCAGGCCAAGCGCAAGGCGCGCCTGGCCGAGCACTTCGACGTTTCGCCCGAACAGCTGGCGCGGCTGCACGGCCCGGTGGGGCTGAAGAACGGCGCGCGCACGCCGCCGGAGATCGCGATCTCGATCCTGGCCGAGCTCACGGCAGTGCGCTACGGCTACGCGGTGCCCGAGCCGGTGCGCGTGGCCGGCGGGGGGCCGCAGCCCGAGGCGGGTTGCGTGATTGAGAATTGAAGGATGCTGCACCTCCACTACTTCCCCGGCAACGCCAGCCTCGCCCCGCACATCCTGCTCGAGGAGATGGCCCTGCCCTTCGAGCTGAAGCTGGTCGACCGCAACCAGGGCGAGCACAAATCGCCGGCCTACCTCAAGCTCAACCCGAACGGCCTGATCCCGGTGCTGATCGACGGTGACCTCGTGCTCTACGAGGCGGCGGCGATCTGCCTGCACATCGTCGACACGCACCCCGAGAACGAGCTGGCGCCGCCGCTGGGCACCGCCGAGCGCGCGCACTTCTACAAGTGGCTCGTGTGGATGACCAACACGCTGCAACCCACGCTGATCCGCTACTACTACCCCGAGCGGATGGTCGATCCGGGCAACACCGAAGGCGCCGCGCAGGCCAAGCGCCAGGCCGAGGCGCAGGCCAGCGCACTGCTCGACCAGCTCGATGCCCAACTGGCCTCGCATGGCGCACCCTGGCTGCTGGGCGAGCGCTACAGCGCCTGCGATCCCTACGCCTTCATGCTCGGCCGCTGGACGCGCAACTTTGCGCGCCCGGCGCGCAGCCTGCCGCACCTGGGCCCCTACCTGCAACGCATGCTCGAGCGGCCGGCGGTGCAGCGCGCGGTGGCCACCGAACAACTGCCGCCGCCGATCGTCTGATGAGCACACCTACCTATGCCTGGGAGGATTTCCAGCCCGGCGCGCAGTTGCTGTCCGGCACCGTGGAAGTGACGCGCGAAGAAGTCATCGCGTTCGCCACCCGCTACGACCCGCAGCGCTTCCATGTGGATGAAGCAGCCGCGAAGGACACGATGTTCGGCGGCCTCATCGCCAGCGGCTGGATGACGGCCTCGCTCACGATGCGCCTGATGTGCGACGCCTACCTGCTCGCCAGCACCAGCATGGGCTCGCCCGGCGTCGAGAAGCTGCAGTGGCTCAAGCCGGTGCGCCCGGGCGACGTGCTGCAGGTGCGCACCACGGTGCTCGAAGCGCGCCCGATGGGCAGCCGGCCCGACATGGGCCTGGCCAAGTCACGCACCGAGACGCTGAACCAGCACGGTGAGGTGGTGCTGTCGATGGAAGCCTGGGGGATGTACCGCAAGCGTGGCGCCGCAGCGCAGGCGAACAGCTAGCGTGCCGTGGCCGCCGGGTGGGTGCGGCTGACGATCAGCCCGGCCTGCAGGTACAGCGCGTTCAGCAGGCGCATGGCACGTGCGCGGCTCAGGCCCGGCCACTCGCTGATCTCGCGCAGCCCGCAGGTGCTGCGCTGCAGGCGCTTGATGGCCGCGCGCAGCGACGGGCTCAGCGTGAGGTCGCGCAGCGCCAGTCCGGGCGCAATGCGGTACGCCGCGGGCCCCGCGATCTCGGGCAGCAGATCCTCGCGCGAGCCGCTCATCGCCAGTTCCCAGGTCACCGGCGCCAGCGGGTGGTACAGGTGCAGCTCGCCGACCAGCGCGGCGGTGCTGTCGCCGGGCGGGCGCAGCATCGCCGGCTCCACGTGCATCACCTCCAGCGTGTTCAGCGCACAGGCCAGCAACTCGGGCATTGGCACCGGGCAGTGCGCCAGGCGCTGCAGCGGGAACAGCGTGAGCGGCAGCACCTTGCTGTCGCAGCGCAGGTGGATGCACAGCGGGCGCGCGTGGCGCAGGCAGGCGGCCACCACCTCCAGCAGCTCGGTCTGCTTGCCGCCTTGCTCGAAGCGCATCAGATCCTGCAGCAGCGATGGCGTCAGCTGCGACAGCCGGCTGGCCGACGCGGCGCCGCCGGTGCCTTTGACCAGCTCGTCGAGATAGTGCTGGAACGCGCTGGCGCGCATCAGCTCAGGCTCTCCGAAGGGCAGGGTGGATTCGAAAGTCACGACTGGAAGACAGGGGTCCCGGGTGCATCGGGAGCGGGGATGTTACGCCGCTCACACACAGTTGCGTATGCAAAACCTTCCAGGATGACAGGCACGTGCTAGGCACGCCGTTTGCGCATGGCGGCCGGCAGGTCACGTGCGCGCCCGCTGCAGCGCCTGCCAGAAGCGCGCGTCCTGGGAGGTGGCGAAGTTGATGCGCATCAGCGTGCTGGCCCGCGGCGTGGCATGGAACAGCGTGCCGGGCGCGAGCAGCCAGCCCTCGTCCAGCAGCCGCTGTGCCAGTTGCTCGGTGTCGGTGCCCGTATCCACCCAGCCGAACAGCCCTTGCGGCGGCGTCACGAAGCGGCATCCCGCTTCCAACGCCAGGCGCTGGCTGCGCGCCCGCGCGGCGTCCAGCTGGGCCGTGACGCGTTCGGTGTGCCGGCGCAGCGCCCCTTGCGTGATGCACCAGGCCACGGCCTGCTCCGGCAGCGCCGGGGTGGTGAGGGCGGACAGCAGCTTGGTGTCCACGAAGCGTTCTGCCAGCGCCGGCGCGGCGGCCACGAAGCCCACTCGCCAGTTGGGCGCCAGGATCTTCGAGAAGCCGGAGACATAGATCGTGCGCTGCAATCCGTCCAGCGCGGCCAGCCGCGGCGCGTGCGCCGGCGCCAGGTGCGCATAGGTGTCGTCCTCCACGATCAGCAGGTCGTGCGCCTCGGCCAGCTTGAGCACCTGGTGCGCAGCGGCCAGCGGCAGCGAGCAGCCGGTGGGGTTGTGCAGCACGGACACGGTGGCGTACAGGCGCGGCTTGTGCGCCTCTAGCAGCGCCCGCAGCACCGCCAGGTCGGGGCCTTGCGGGCCGCGCGGCACCGGCAGCAGGCGGATGCCCAGGCGCGTCAGGCGCGCGTACTCCACCGCCCAGCCCGGCTCGTCGACGAGCACGGCGTCGCCCGGTTGCAGCAAGGTGCGCGACACGATGTCCAGCGCATGTGTGGCGCCCAGCGTGGTGACCACCTGCCCCGGCGTGCAGGCCACGCCCAGGTCGGCCAGCCGCTCGCACAGCACGGTGCGCAGCGACGGATCGCCCGCCGGATCGCCGTACTGCAGGCTGGCCGCGCGCGCGCTGCCGGCCTCGGCGCCCATCGCGCGCCGCAGGGCGGTGTGCAGCAGCGGCAGGTCCAGCCATTCCGCGGGCAAGGTGCCCATGCCGGGTGCGGGCAGCGACGAGCCCTGGTGGAACATGCTGCGGATCAGTGCGGTGGCGTCGATCGGTGCCGGCCGGCTGCCGCCCGCCACTGCCGGGCTGCGCTGCGCCAGTGCAGGGCGCGGCTCGCGCACGAAGAAGCCGCGCTGGCGCCGCGCCTCGACCAATCCTTGCGCCAGCAGCTGGTCGTAGGCCGCCACCACGGTGGCCGCGCTCACCTCGTGGCGGCGCGCGCATTCGCGCACCGAGGGCAGGCGGGCGCCCGGCATCAGCAGGCGCTGGCGGATGCGCTCCGCATAGCGGGCGGCCAGCTGCTCGGTCAGCGTGGCGCCGGCGGCGCGTGACAGCGCCATGGCGGGCAGATCGTGGGGGGCGTTCATCGGTGGCGTGTGCTGGTGCGGTCGCCAATACAGAAGGCGCCGACGTGTGCTGGAGTGTACTGGTGCTGTGCTGGTGGCCGTGAGTAGACTGGCCCGATGTCTGCGCAGGAGTTCACCGCGCTGCTGGTACTGGCCACGGCCATGTCCTTCACGCCCGGGCCCAACACCACCTTGTCGACGGCGCTGGCCGCCAACTTCGGCCTGAGGCGCACGCTGCCGTTCTGCGTGGCGGTGCCCGCCGGCTGGTCGCTGTTGCTGCTGCTGTGCGGCGCCGGTGCGGGCGCGCTGATCCTGGCCGCGCCGGCGATGCGCGTGGGCGTCAAGGCCGTCGGCGTCGGCTACCTGCTGTGGCTGGCGTGGCGGCTGGCCGGCACGCGAGCGCTGGCGGCCGCCGAGCCGCCGCTCCACGTGGGCTTCGGCCAGGGCGTGCTGCTGCAGTTCCTCAACATCAAGGCCTGGATGCTGGCGCTCACTGCCAGCGCCGGCTGGGTGGTCGTGCGGGGCGCCGACGCGGCGCACACCGCGCAGCGCCTGGGCGTGGTGCTGGCGGTGATGGCGGCGTATGCGTTTGCCAGCAACTTCACCTACGCGCTGGTCGGCTCGCTCCTGCGGCACTGGTTGGCGCAGGGCGCACGATTGCTGTGGTTCAACCGCGCGCTGGCCGCCCTGCTGGTGCTCACCGCCGCCTGGATGGCGAAGGCATGAACAGCGTCCTGACCTTGTCGCTGCAGACGCGACGCGACGAGATTCGCGGCCTCTGGCTGGGCGTGCTCGGCGTGGCTCTGTTTGCCATGACGCTGCCGATGACGCGCCTGGCCACCGGCCCCGCGGCGGCCCCGCAACTTGCGCCCACGTTCGTCACCTTCGGTCGCGCAGCGGGCGCCGGCGCCTTGTCGGTGCTGTACCTGGTGCTGGTGCGCGCTGCCCGGCCACAGGGGCGCCAGTGGGCCGTGCTGGCGCTCGGTGCACTGGGCGTGGTGCTCGGCTTTCCGCTGTTCCTCGCGCTTGCGCTGCGGCGGGTGCCGTCCGGCCATGCAGCCGTCATCACGGGCCTGCTGCCGCTGGCCACCGCGGTGGTGGCGGCGCTCGTGCTGCGCCAAAGGCCGTCGCGCGGCTTCTGGCTGTGTGCCGTGGCCGGCACCCTGCTGGTGCTCGGCTTTGCGGCTTGGAAGGGCGCGGGCCAGCTGCAATCGGCCGACCTGCTGCTGCTGGGGGCGGTGCTCAGCGCCGCCGGTGGGTATGTGTGCGGCGCGCAGCTGTCGCGCCAGATGCCGGCCGAGCATGTGATCTGCTGGACGCTGGTGCTCAGCCTGCCGTTCACGCTGCCCGCGGCCTGGCTCAGCTGGCCGGCGCAAGCGGTGGCGCCGGCGGCCTGGGGCGGCTTCGCCTACGTCACCGTGGTGTCGATGTGGCTCGGCTTCTTCGCCTGGTACCGCGGCCTGGCGCTCGGCGGCGCCGTCCGCGTGAGCCAGGTGCAGCTGCTGCAGCCGTTCCTATCGCTGCTGATGGCGGTGCCGGTGCTCGGCGAGCCGCTGGACGCGGCCACGGTGTTGTTCACGTTGGCGGTGGTGTTCACCGTCGGCTTCGGCAAACGCATGCCGGTTGGAGCTTCGCGATCATGAGAACCCTGGGCCTGCTCGGCGGCATGAGCTGGGAATCGACCCTCGTCTACTACCGCCTGATCAACCAGGGCGTGGGGCGGTGCTTCGGCGGCCTGCACAGCGCGCCGCTGTTGCTGCACAGCGTGGACTTCGCCGCCATCGCGGCGCTGCAGCGGGCCGACGCCTGGGGCGAAGCCGCACGCGTGCTCGGCGACGCCGGGCGAGGGTTGCGCCTGGCAGGCGCACAGGCGCTGCTGATCGCCACCAACACGATGCACCTCGTGGCCGAGCCGGTGGCCGAGGCGGCGGGCCTGCCGCTGCTGCACATCGCCGACGCCACCGGCGCTGCGCTGCGTGCCGCGGGCCACGAGCGCGTGGGCCTGCTCGGAACCCGCTTCACCATGGAGCAGGCCTTTTTGCGCGACCATCTGCGCCAGCGCCACGGCGTGGACACGATGGTGCCGCCGGCCGATGACCGCGAGCTGGTGCATCGCGTGATCTTCGAGGAGCTGTGCCGCGGCCAGCTGCAGGAGGCATCGCGCGCAGCCTACCTGCAGGTGATCGAGCGGCTGGCGGCGCGCGGCTGCAGCGCGGTGGCGCTGGCCTGCACCGAGATCGGCCTGCTGCTGCCGCCGGGCACGCAAGCCGCCGTGCCGCTGTTGGACACCACCGTGCTGCATGCCGACGCCGCGGTGAACTGGATCTGTGGAGAGGAAACTGCCCGATGAGCTGGACCCTGGCCCGCCGCGCCGAGCGGCTGAACCCGTCGATCATTCGCGAGATCCTCAAGGTCACCGAGAAGCCCGGCGTGATCTCGCTGGCCGGCGGCCTGCCTGCCGCCGAAGGCTTCCCGGTGCAGGCCTTGCGCGAAGCCACCGAGCGCGTGCTCACCGACGCACCGCGCGAGGCGATGCAGTACGCCGCCAGCGAAGGCTTCGGCCCGCTGCGCGAATGGGTGGCGGCCGAGATGGCGCAGCAGGGCCTGAAGGTCGACGCCAGCCAGGTGCTGATCACCGCCGGCTCGCAACAGGGCCTGGATCTGTGCGGCAAGGTGCTGATCGATGCCGACGCCACGGTGGCGGTGGAGTTGCCCACCTACCTCGGCGCGCTGCAGGCCTTCGCGCCCTATGAGCCGCGCTTCGTGCCGGTGGCCTGCGACGAGCACGGCCCCCTGCCGCAAGGTCTGGGCGCGGTGCGCGGCGCGCGCTTCCTGTACGTGCTGCCGAACTTCCAGAACCCGAGCGGTCGCAGCATGCCCGAGGCGCGCCGCGACGCGCTGCTGCGGGCGGCCGCCGAGGCCGGCGTGCCCCTGCTGGAAGACAACCCCTACGGTGACCTCTGGTACGACGCGCCGCCGCCGGCGCCGCTGGCTGCACGCGATCCGGACAACGTGGTCTACCTTGGCTCCTTCTCCAAGGTGCTGGTGCCCGGGCTGCGGCTGGGCTACGTGATCGCGCCGCCGGCGCTGTGCCCCAAGCTGCTGCAGGCCAAGCAAGCTGCCGACCTGCACACCCCCGGCTTCAACCAGCGCATCGTGCACGAGGTGGTGCGCACCGGCTTCCTGCAGCAGCACCTACCAGGCATCCGTGCGCGCTACAAGGCGCAGCGCGACGCCATGCAGGCAGCCCTGCAGCGCCACCTGGCGCCGCTCGGCTGTCACTGGCAGATGCCGGCCGGCGGCATGTTCTTCTGGCTGCAGCTGCCGACTGGCCTGGACGCCATGGCGCTGCTGCCGCAGGCGGTGGCGGCCGGCGTGGCGTACGTGCCGGGCGCGGCGTTCTTCTGCGCCGACGCACAAGCCAACACCTTGCGCCTGAGCTTCGTCACGGTGTCGGCCGAGCGCATCGCCGAGGGCATCGAGAAGCTCGCCGGCGTGCTGGCCGGTGCGCTGCAGCCGGCGCCGGCGAAGTGAGGGCCCCGATGACGACCTACCGCTTCCACCAGGTGGACGTGTTCACCGAGCAGCCGCTGCGTGGCAATCCGCTCGCGGTGGTGCACGCCGCGCAGGGCCTGAGCGACGCGCAGATGAGTGCGTTCGCGCGCTGGACCAACCTGTCCGAGACCACGTTCCTGCTGCCGCCGACCGACCCGGGGGCCGACTATCGCGTACGCATCCTCACGCCCGGTGGCGAGATGCCGTTCGCCGGCCACCCGACGCTGGGCAGCTGCTTCGCATGGCTGGCCGCCGGCGGCGTGCCGCGCAATGGTGAGGAGGTGGTGCAGCAATGCGGCGTCGGGCTGGTGCGCATCCGGCGCGACGGCGAGCGGCTGGCGTTTGCCGCGCCGCCCACGCAGGTCGAGCCGGTGGATGCAGCGCTGCTGGAGCGCGTGCAAGGCGCGCTCGGCGTGCAGCCGCGGCAACTGAAGGCCGCCGCCTGGCTCACCAACGGCCCGCGCCAGCTCGCGCTCGAGCTCGACAGTGCCGAGTCGGTGCTGGCGCTCGAGCCCGACATGCAGGCGCTGGGCCAATGCGACGTCGGCGTGGTCGGGCGCTACCCGGCCCGCGGCCCGGCCGATGTGGAGGTGCGCTTCTTCGTGCCCGGGCATGGCGTGCCCGAGGACCCGGTGACCGGCAGCTTCAACGCCAACCTGGCGCGCTGGATGATTGCTGACGGCCGGTTGCCGGCGCGCTACGTCGCGAGCCAGGGCACGCGCATGGGCCGCACCGGCCGTGTGCACCTGCACGACGACGGCCGCAGCCTATGGGTCGGCGGACAGGTGGTTCCGCTCATCGAGGGGATGTTGTCGCTGTGAGCGTGGAGGTCGACCATCTCGTGGTGGCCGCGGCGTCGCTCGAGCAGGGCGCGGCATGGTGCGAGGCCACCCTCGGCGTCACGCCCGGCCCCGGCGGGCAACATGCGTTGATGAGCACGCACAACCGGCTGTTGCGTGTGGCGCGTTCGCCGCAGTACTCGCGTACGTACCTCGAGATCATCGCGATCGACCCCGATGCGCCGGACCCGGGCCGCGCGCGCTGGTTCGGCCTCGACGATCCGGCCCTGCAGGCCGCGCTGGCGCGACAACCGCAGCTGTTGCACTGGGCCGCCGGAACGCGCAACCTCGACATGCATCGCTGGGGTCTGGTCGCCAGCGGTCACAACCCGGGCACCACCTTGCACGCGCAGCGGGACACCCCTGCTGGCCGCCTGCAATGGCGCATCGTGGTGCGCGACGATGGCCGCTTGCTGTGCGACGGGGCCTTGCCCACCTTGATCGAATGGGCTGGGCCGCACCCGGTCGACACGCTGCCCGACAGCGGGCTGCAACTGCAGCAGCTGATCGTGCGCGGACTCCCGGCGCAGGCGGCGGCCGTGCTGCAGCCGCAAGGCGTGCAGCGGGAAGCCGGCGCCGGTCCTGTGCTGGAGGCACTGTTCAGCACGCCGCGCGGCCCTGTATGGCTGCGCAGCCCAGGAGTTACCCCTTGACCGACGAACTGTTTCGCGAAGACGCCACGCTGACGCATTGCGACGCGGTGATCACCGCGCTCGACGCGCGCGGCGTGCAACTCGACCGCACGGTGTTCTATCCGCAAGGCGGCGGCCAGGCAGGCGACCGCGGCGCGCTGCAGCTGCCCGACGGTCGCATCTTGCAGATCGCCGACACACGCAAGGGCGAGGCACCGGGTGAGATCGTGCACCTGCCAGCGCCCGGGCAGGAGGCGCTGCTCGCCACGCTGGCCCCCGGCGTGACCGTGCGTGCGCAGATCGACGCGCAGCGGCGCCTGCGCCACATGCGCTTTCACACCGCGACGCACCTGCTGTGCGCGCTGGTGCCGCACCCGGTGAATGGCTGCTCGATCACCGCCGACTACGCGCGCCTGGATTTCCACATGAGCGAGCCGCTGGACAAGGAGGCCTTGAGCGCCGGCATCGCGGCCCTCGTGGCTGCCGCGCACCCGGTGCGCCACCGCTGGATCAGCGAGGCCGAGCTCGACGCCAACCCGCAGCTGGTGCGCAGCATGAGCGTGCAGCCGCCGCGCGGGCTGGGCCGCGTGCGCGTGCTGGAGATCGAAGGCGTCGACCTTCAGCCTTGCGGCGGCACCCATGTCGGCAACACGGCCCAGGTGGGCCACGTGGTGGTCACGAAGATCGAGAAGAAGAGCGCGAGGGGGCGGCGCGTGGTGCTCGGCTTCGCGCCTTGAGCCAGCGCGCCGCCGCGGCCTTCTGGCGGCTGGGGTTCTCCCGCGGTTGCGTTGGCAGGTCGGCGCCACTCGCGCTATCGTTGCTCCCCTTGCCGCACGCTGCTCTCTCACCTTGCTGAAGGTTTCCGCCTCGATCGTCACCGTCCCTGCCGGCGGGCTGCCACCGGGCGACTGATGGAAGCGCAGCACACCCCCACGGTGCACCTGGTGCCCGCCGACACGCCGCAGTTGCTCGACAGCGCACGCCACATCTTTCGCGAGTACGCGGCAAGCCTGGACATCGATCTGTGCTTCCAGGGCTTCGAGGCCGAGCTCGCAAGGCTG
This sequence comes from uncultured Pseudomonadota bacterium, assembly GCA_946480245.1. Next base: position 7,280 of record CAMLIZ010000082.1, on the reverse strand, counting down.
CCCGGCGACTACGCGCCCCCGTACGGCGCGCTGCTGCTGGCGCTGGTGGACGGCGAAGTGGCCGGCTGCGGCGCGATGCGCCCGCTGCCCGACTGCGACTACGCCAACGCCTGTGAGATGAAGCGCCTGTACGTGCGCCGCGCGTTTCGCCGCTTCGGCCTCGGCCGTGTGATCGCGCAGGCCTTGATGGACCGCGCTGCCGAGGCCGGCTACTCGGCGATGCTGCTCGACACGCTGGACGACATGGAGGCCGCGCGCGGCCTGTACGCGTCGCTCGGCTTCGAGGAGGTGCCGCCCTACTACTTCAACCCGATCCCGGGCGCACACTACCTGAAGGCCGAGCTCGATCTGGGCGCCTCGCGCTACTGAAACGCGCCGGCCACGCGCTACCGAAGGAGCCACGATGAACCCGTTTCGCCAGCTGCTGAAGTCCGCCGGCAGCCATCCGCCGATCGGTACCTGGGTGGTGTCGGCCAGCCCGATCGTCGCCGAGGCCGTGGGCCACGCGGGCTTCGACTGGGCCCTGCTCGACATGGAGCACGCGCCGGTCGACGTGATGGAGCTGGTGCAGATGCTGCAGGCGCTGTCGGCCACCAAGCTCGCGCCCGTGGTGCGCGTGCCATGGAACGACATCGTGATGGTCAAGCGCGTGCTCGATGCGGGTGCGGGCACGGTGATGTTCCCGTTCGTGCAGAGCGCCGAGGAGGCGCGGCGCGCGGTCGCGGCCACGCGCTACCCGCCGCATGGCGTGCGCGGCGTCGCGGGCATGAGCCGCGCGTCACGCTATGGCACGGCGCCCCAGTACTTCAAGCATGCCAATGCCGGCATCGGCGTGATCGTGCAGCTCGAGAGCCCGCAGGGTCTGCTGGCGCTGGAGGAGGTGGCCGACGTGCCGGGCGTGGATGCGCTGTTCATCGGTGCGGTCGACCTGTCGGCCCAACTTGGCCACCACGGCGACCCGCAGCACCCGCAGGTGACCGAGCTGCTCTCGCAGGCGGTGCAGCGCGCGCATGCGGTGGGCAAGGCGATCGGGGCCCTCGGCGGCACGCCGGAGCACGTGGCGCAGCTGCGCGCCACCGGCTTCGACTACGTGGCCCTGTCGTCCGACCTGGGGCTGCTGATGCGCGGCGCACAGGCGGGCCTGGCCGCATTGCGCACCCAGGAGGTGGGCGCGCACGTGCACACGCTGATCGGCGGCACGCACACCGACGCACCTTGATGCGCCGTTACCGCCGCGGTACGGGGGTAGCATCGACCGCTTTGCATCACGCCGCACCATGACACCTTCCAACGGTTCCGTGATCGACCTGCAGCACGGCGCGCTCAAGCTGGCGCTGCGGCCCGACCTCGGTGGCTGCATCGCCGGGTTGTGGCGCGATACCTTGCCTGTGCTGCGCGAGGCCGACCCGCAGACCCTGGCGCAAGTCGGCCAGAGCGCGTGCTTCCCGCTCGTGCCGTACTCCAACCGCGTGGGCTACCGCCACTTCCATTGGCAGGGCAGGCGCTACGACACCGTGCCCAACTTTCCGGACTCGCCGCATTCGCTGCACGGCGTGGGCTGGCATCGCCCGTGGACCGTGCTGTCGCGCGACGAGCACGAGGTGGTGCTGGCGTTGCAGCACGCGCCGGACGCCGATTGGCCATTCGCGTTCGAGGTGCAGCAGCGCATCGTGCTCGGCACCGACAGCCTGCGCATGGAGATGAGCCTGCGCAACGACGCACCGCATCCCGCGCCCGCAGGCCTCGGCTGGCATCCGTACTTTCCCAAGCGCAGCCGCAGCCGCCTGCACGCGGAGATCCGCGAACGCTGGGAGGCCGATGCGGTCAAGCTGCCCACGCGCCGGGTGGCGCAGCCGGGCATCGATGCGGACGTGTCACACCTCGACTTCGACCACTGCTTCGACGGCTGGACCGGCGCCGTGCGCATCCGCGACGAGAAGCTGTCGCTGGCGCTCAGCTCGTCGCTCGACCGGCTGGTGCTGTATACGCCGCCGCACGAGCCGTTCTTTGCGGTCGAGCCGGTCAGCCACGTGAACAACGCGATGAACATGGCCGAGCCGGCGCACCACGGCTGGCGCGCGCTCGCGCCCGCTGAGAGCATCAGCGCGTGGATGCAACTGCAGATTGCGCTGGTCTGACGATGAGCCCACTGCACTACGACCCGCATCCGCTGCCGGTGCCGCCGTCGCGGCTCGGTGAGTCGCCGTTCTGGCATCCGCAGGAGCAGGTGCTGTACTGGTGCGATATCCCGGGGCACGCGCTGCATCGCTACAACCCGGCCAGTGGTCTGCACGACCAGTGGGCCTTCGAGACCGACGTGGGCAGCGCCGCACCGTTGCTCGGCGGCGGCCTGCTGCTGGCACTGCGCAATGGGCTGTGGCGCTTCGATCCCGGCAGCGGCGCCCGCGAGCGGCTGCAGGCGCCTCCGTACGACCCGGCCACGCAGCGCTTCAATGACGGCAAGGCTGACGCACAGGGGCGCTTCTGGGTGGGCACCCTCCACGACGCGCGAGCCCATGAGGGCAAGCTGTACCGCTACGCCGGCGGCCGGCTCGCGGAGGTGCTGCGCGACGTCGCGGTGAGCAACGGCCTGGCCTGGAGCCCTGACGGGCGCACCATGTACTGGACCGACACCAAGCCGCACACGATCTTCGCGTTCGATTTCGATGCCCAAGAGGGCACGCTGTCGAACCGGCGCACGATGGCGCGCTTTCCATTGCGCAAGCCCGACCAGGATCTTGCGCATTACGGCGGTCGCCCGGACGGCGCGGCGGTCGACAGCGAGGGCGCCTACTGGGTGGCGATGTTCGAGGGCGCGCGCCTGCTGCGCCTGTCGCCACGCGGCGAGCTGCTGCGCGAGGTGAAGTTGCCGGTGCAGTGCGCGACGATGCCCTGCTTCGGCGGCGCCGACCTGAGGACGCTGTTCGTCACCACCGCGCGCGACAAGCGCAGTGCCGAGGAACTGGCGCGCCAGCCTTGGGCCGGCTGCGTGCTGCAGATGCGCGTTGAGGTGCCGGGGCTGCCGGTCAACTTCGCGGCGCTGTAGCTCCGCGCCAACACCGGGCGCGCGCTGCACCAGCCCGGTGAGGTGCTGGTGGGCTGGCACGGGTTTTTACGTATAATCCCGCGGCTTTGCCGGAACCGGACGTAACTCGCGCGCTCGCGCCTTCATGAATTCGATGAATCGCAGCGCCTGGGACGACCCCAACGATACGGACGCCTGGGCAGAGCCGGTGCGTAAACCCCTGAGCCGCGAAGAGGCGCAGGCGCTGCGTGCGAAGCATCCGCCGGTATCACCGTGGCGGGTGATTGCGGTGCAGGCCGCAGTGGGCGTGGTGGTGGCTGCCCTCGGGTGGCTGATCACCAGAAGAATGGAAGTGGCGTGGTCGGCGTTGTACGGCTGCGCCACGGTGGTGGTGCCGGGCGTGCTGATGGCGCGCGGCATGACCAGCCGGCTCTCCGGCATGTCGCCCGGCAACAGTGCCGTCAGCTTCATGTTGTGGGAGATGGTGAAGATCGGGGTTTCGGTCGTCATGCTGATGCTGGCGAACCGGATCGTGCAACCACTGAGCTGGCCCGCGCTGCTGGCCGGCCTGGTGGTGTGCATGAAGGTGTACTGGGTGGCGCTGCTGTGGCGCCGCTGACAAGAGACTGAACTTACGGAATCGACATGGCAGCCGAAGGTCAAGAGCCGCTGAGCGCGGGCGAGTACATCATCCACCACCTTACGTTCTGGCAGAACAAGCCTTCGAACGCAGTGGCGGACTTCTCCGTTTACCACGTCGACTCGATTTTCTTTTCGGCACTGCTGGCGGCGCTGACCTTCCTGTTCCTGTGGCGCGCTGCACGTCGCGCGACCTCCGGCGTGCCGGGGCGCTTCCAGGCGGCCGTGGAGATCCTGGTCGAGATGGTGGACGCACAGGCGCGTGGCATCGTGCACAACGCGCAGAGCCGCAAGCTGGTGGCGCCGCTCGCGCTGTCGGTGTTCGTGTGGATCGTGTTCATGAACACGATGGACCTGCTGCCGGTCGACCTGCTGCCGGCGCTGTGGCAGCACGCGAATGCGGCCGCCGGCCACGATCCGCACCACGCCTACTTGCGCGTCGTGCCCACGGCGGATCTGTCGATCACGATGGGCCTATCGGTCGGCGTGCTGCTGGTGTGCCTGATCTACAACGTGAAGATCAAGGGCCTTGGCGGCTGGGTGCATGAACTCTTCACCGCGCCGTTCGGCAACCACTGGGCGCTGTATCCGTTCAACTTCGCCATGCAGATCATCGAGTTCGTCGCCAAGACGGTCTCGCACGGCATGCGGTTGTTCGGCAACATGTACGCCGGCGAGCTGATCTTCCTGCTGATCGCGATGATGGGCGGCGCCTGGTCTCTCAGCGCTACCGGCATCGGCCTGGCTCTGGGCCACATCATCGCCGGCACCGCCTGGGCCATCTTCCACATCCTGATCATCGTGCTGCAGGCATTCGTGTTCATGATGCTGGCCCTCGTGTACATCGGCCAGGCGCACGACGCGCACTGATCGTTTCGCTTTCCCCCTTCACCTTCACTCTCACATCCTCTAAGGAGTCACCATGGAAGTCATCAGCTTTGTTGCCCTCGCCGCCGGCCTGATCATCGGTCTGGGCGCCATCGGTGCCTGCATCGGCATCGGCATCATGGGCAGCAAGTACCTCGAGTCGGCCGCGCGCCAGCCCGAGCTGATGGGCGAACTGCAGACCAAGATGTTCCTGCTGGCCGGCCTGATCGACGCGGCGTTCATCATCGGCACCGGTATCGCGCTGTGGTTCGCCACCGCCAACCCGTTCCTGGGTCAGATCGCCCAGCTCGGCGGCGCGAAGTAATTCGACGACTCCTCCAGAAGGTGGCCGGCTCGCCGCTGCGGGCCGGTTTCGAATCCTGTCGTAGAAGTCATTGAGGCACTAACGTGAGCATCACCGGTACCCTGATCGTCCAGATGATCGTGTTCGCGATCCTGGTCTGGTTCACGATGAAGTTCGTCTGGCCGCCGATCGCCGTGGCGCTCGACGAGCGTGCGAAGAAGATCGCCGAGGGTCTGTCGGCCGCCGACAAGGCCAAGAGCGAACTGGTCGTGGCCAACAAGCGCGTCGAGGAGCAGCTTGCTGCCGCGCGCGACGACGCCGCCAAGCGGCTGGCCGACGCCGAGCGCCTGGCGCATTCGATGATCGAAGAGGCCAAGGGCCGCGCCAACGAAGAGGGCGCGAAGATCGTCGCCGCTGCCCGCGCCGAAGCCCAGCAGGAGTCGGTGAAGGCGCGCGAGGCGCTGCGCGACCAGGTCGCCGCCTTGGCGGTCAAGGGCGCCGAGCAGATCCTGCGTCGCGAGGTCAACCCTGCCGTGCACGCCGATCTGCTGAACCGCCTGAAGGCGGAACTCTGATCATGGCCGAGCTCGCCACCATCGCCCGCCCGTACGCCGAAGCGCTCTTCCGCGCCTCGAAGGAGACGGGCGCGGACGCACGCGGCCTTGCCGAACAGCTCGACGCGCTGGCGCAGGTTGCCGGCAATGCCTCGCTGCGCCAGTTCGCGGACAACCCGAAGGTCACGCCGGACCAGGTGTACCAGGTGGCCGCGGGCGCGCTGCACAGCATTCAGCTGTCGCCGCTGGTGCAGAACCTGCTGCGCGCCACCATCGACAACGGCCGCGTCACGGCGCTGCCCGAAATCGCCGCGCAGTACCGCTCGCTCGTCAACGAGGCCACCGGCGTGTCCGACGCCACGATCTACAGCGCCTTCACGATCGAGCCCGCGCAACTGCCGCAGGTGGTGGCCGCGCTCGAGCAGCGCTTCAACCGCAAGCTCAACGCCTCCGTGCAGCTCGATCCCGCGCTGATCGGCGGCATTCGCGCGGTGGTGGGCGACGAGGTCTTCGACGCATCGGTCAAGGCACGGCTTGAACAAATGAAAGCCGCCCTCACCGCCTAAAGGTCTGCAGCAGAAGGCTCTCGAAGCCGTCTGGGAGAAAGCAATGCAACTGAATCCCGCTGAAATTTCCGAACTGATCAAGAGCCGCATCGAGGGCCTGCAAGCCTCGACGGACATTCGAAACCAGGGCACGGTGGTGTCGCTGACCGACGGCATCTGCCGCGTGCACGGCCTGTCCGAGGTCATGCAGGGCGAGATGCTGGAGTTCACGCCCGCCCCCGATGGCACGCCCACCTACGGCCTCGCGCTGAACCTCGAGCGCGACTCGGTGGGCGCGGTGATCCTGGGCGAGTACGAGCACATCTCGGAAGGTGACACCGTCAAGTGCACCGGCCGTATCCTGGAAGTGCCGGTCGGCCCGGAGCTGATCGGCCGCGTGGTCAATGCGCTCGGCCAGCCGATCGACGGCAAGGGCCCGATCAACGCCAAGATGACCGACGTGATCGAAAAGGTCGCGCCGGGCGTGATCGCACGCCAGAGCGTGAGCCAGCCGGTGCAGACCGGCCTGAAGTCCATCGACTCGATGGTGCCTATCGGCCGCGGCCAGCGCGAGCTGATCATCGGCGACCGCCAGACCGGCAAGACGGCGGTGGCGCTCGACGCGATCATCAACCAGAAGGGTCAGAACATGACCTGCGTCTACGTCGCGATCGGCCAGAAGGCATCGTCGATCAAGAACGTGGTGCGCGCGCTCGAGGCCAATGGCGCGATGGACTACACCATCGTGGTCGCGGCCTCGGCATCCGAATCGGCCGCGATGCAGTACATCTCGGCGTACTCCGGCTGCACGATGGGCGAGTACTTCCGCGACCGCGGCCAGGACGCGCTGATCATCTATGACGACCTGTCCAAGCAGGCCGTCGCCTACCGCCAGGTCTCGCTGCTGCTGCGCCGCCCGCCGGGCCGCGAAGCCTTCCCCGGCGACGTGTTCTACCTGCACAGCCGCCTGCTCGAGCGCGCCGCGCGTGTGAACGCCGAGTACGTCGAGAAGTTCACCAAGGGCGCCGTCAAGGGCCAGACCGGCTCGCTGACCGCACTGCCGATCATCGAAACGCAGGCGGGCGACGTGTCCGCGTTCGTGCCGACCAACGTGATCTCGATCACCGACGGCCAGATCTTCCTGGAAACCAACCTGTTCAACGCCGGCATCCGTCCCGCGATCAACGCCGGTATCTCGGTGTCGCGCGTCGGTGGCGCTGCCCAGACCAAGCTGATCAAGTCGCTGTCCGGCGGTATCCGTACCGACCTGGCCCAGTACCGTGAGCTGGCCGCGTTCGCGCAGTTCGCTTCCGACCTGGACGAAGCCACCCGCAAGCAGCTGGACC
>CAMLIZ010000081.1 GCA_946480245.1 uncultured Pseudomonadota bacterium | reverse complement strand
CCCGGCATGAAGAAGATCGGGATCAGCACCGCCACCAGCGACACCGAGATCGACAGGATCGTGAACGTCATCTCGCGCGCACCGCGCACGGCGGCCGCGAACGGCGGCATGCCGTCCTCCACATGGCGCACGATGTTCTCGAGCATCACGATCGCGTCGTCCACCACCAGGCCGACGGCCAAGGTGATGCCCAGCAGGGAGATGTTGTCCAGGCTGTAGCCGCCTGCGTGAAGCAGCGACAGCGCACCGATCAGTGACACCGGCAGCGACAGCGTCGGGATCAGCGTGGCCGACAGCCGGCGCAGGAACAGGAAGATCACCAGCACCACCAGCACCACGGTGAGCGCCAGCGTGAGCCTCACGTCGTGCAGCGAGTCGCGCACGGACACCGAGCGGTCGTTGAGCTGGTGGATGGTCACCGACGCCGGAAGTTGCGCCTGGAAGCGCGGCAAGGTGGCCTTGACGCGATCGACCACCTGCACCGTGTTCGCATTCGGCTGGCGCTGGATGGCCAGCGTGATCGACGGCTCGCCGTTGAAGGTGGCCAACGTCTTCAGCGATTCATAGCTGTCACGTACCTCGGCCACCTGGCCCAGGCGAACCGGCGCACCGTTGCGCGAGGCGACCACGATGTTCGCGAACTGGGCGGCGTTCTCCAGCTGGCGGTTGGCCTGCACCGTCAAGGTCTGGCGCGGCCCGTCGAGCACGCCCACCGGCGAATTGGCATTTGCGGCGCCCACCGCCGCGCGCAGCTCGTCCAGCGTGATGTCGCGCTGCGCCAGCGCGTCGGGGCGCACCTGGATGCGCACCGCGTAGCGCTTCTGGCCATACACCAGCACCTGGGCCACCCCGTCGATGGTGGAAAGCGTGGGCGCGATCAGGTTCTCGGCGTAGTCGTCGAGCTGCGCCAGATCGATCGAGGGCGAGGTGAGCGCCACCAGCAGCACCGGAGCGTCCGCAGGGTTCACCTTGCGGTACGACGGCGGCGTGGTCATCTCGTCGGGCAGCGCGCGCTGGGCACGGAACAGCGCTGCCTGCACGTCGACCGCCGCCGCATCGATGTCGCGCGCGGTATCGAACTCGAGCGTGAGCGCGCTGGCACCGATGGTGTTGGTGGAGCTGATCACCGACAGGCCGGCGATGGTGGAGAACTGCTTTTCCAGCGGCAATGCCACCGAGCTGGCCATCGTCTCGGGTGAGGCGCCGGGCAGCACGGCGTTGACCTGGATCACCGGCGTGTTGTAGCTGGGCAGCGCCGCCACCGGAATCTTGCCCAGCGCCAGCACGCCCGCGAGCACGATCGCCAGGTTCAGCAGCACCGTCATCACCGGACGGCGGATGAACGCCTCCGCGAGGTGGCCGTTCACGGCTTGCGTCCTTCGAGTGCCGCCGCCTCCTTGACCGGAATGCCGGGGCGCAGGTTCTGCTTGCCCTCGAGCACCACCCGCTCACCGGGCTGCACGCCGTCGACCACCGCCAGCTCGCCGCTGGCCAGGCGCAGCCGAACCGGGCGCAGTTGCGCCTTGCCGGCCGCGTCCACCATGTAGAGAAAGTGGTCGGTGCCGCGCAGGATCAGCGCGGCCTGGGGCACCACGGTGGCGCCTTGCAGGGTGCGCAGCGTCATGCGCACGTTCACGTACTGGCCGGGCCACAGCTGGCGCTGGGGGTTCGCGAGCGTGCCTTTCACACGGATCGTGCCGGTGGCGGGGTCGACCGCGTTGTCGACGAAGCTCACGCGGCCGGTCAGCGTGGCGCCGGTGTCGGGCAGGCGCACCTCGATCGCCGCCGCGCGCTCACCGAGCAGGCCGCCGAGCTCGGATTCCGGCACCGTGAAGCTGACGCCGATCGGGTCGATCTGGCTCACCGTCACCAGCGGGCCGCCGCTGGGCTGCACTAGGCTGCCGGGATAGACGGAGATCGCGCCCGCGCGTCCGGCCAGCGGAGAGCGGATCGTCATGTAGCCCAGCGCCACCTCGCTGGCGTGCACGGCCGCCTCGTCGGCTCGCAGCGAGGCTTGCTGCGCGTCGAGCTGGCTGTGCACGCTGTCGGCGGCGCTTTGGGCGATGAAGTTCTGTGCGCGCAGGTCCTGTGCGCGTTGCCACTGGCGCTGCAGGTCGGCCAGCGTGGCGCGATCGCGCAGCAACTGCGCCCGCGCCTTCTCCAGGTCGGCGCGAGCGGCGCGGTCGTCCAGCGCAAACAGGAGCTCGCCCTGTCGCACGAACTGACCCTCGCGGATCGCCACCCGCGCCACGGTGCTGGCCACCTGCGGGCGCAACTCCACCGTGTTCAGCGACACCACCGTGGCGTTCGCGCTTACGGCCACCGGCACGTCGCGCCGCTGCACGGTGACCACGGTCACCACCTGCGGCGAGTTGGCGCGTGCATCCGTAGCCGGCGGCACTTGGGCGCGGCCCGCCTGCCACAGCAGCGCGGCCGCGCCAGCGGCCAACAGTGCGGCACCGGCCGCCAGTTGTGCTCTCGTCATGATGATGTTGTCAGGGTCGGAGTCGCGAGCGCGACGTTGGGCGCCGAGGCCAGATGCCGCGGCAGCTGCAGTGCGCACTGAAACTGCCCGAGTTCGTCGGGGACGAGCGTGCCCAGCCGCTCGACAAAGCCAACTGTCGATTCTAGGCAGGCGCGTTAACCCTTTGTTGCTGTCGCGCCGTCAGTGGCGGTCATTCAGGTCGGCCAAGGTGTTGAAGTTGGCGAACGCCGCTTCGTCGTCGAATGTCGCCACGGCATGGCGTTGCGCCTGTAGCCAGGCCAGTACCTTTCGCTGCCCGGCCTCGAGGAAGACCTGCAGCGCAGGCGCCAGCGTGCAGCGCAAGAGGCAGAACACCGGGTGTGCGCGCTGGGCCGTGCGCACATAGGCGAGGTCGGCACCGGCCTCGACCACTGCGGCCCTTAGCCGCCCGGCTAGGTCCGCAGGGAAGGCGGGCACGTCGCAGGGCACGCTGAGCAGCCACGGGGTGCCGGCGTGCGTCATGCCGCTCAGCCAGCCAGCGAGCGGGCCGGGAAAGTCGGGCAGCGTGTCGGGCCACACTGGCACGCCGAAGCCGGCATAGACCGGCAGGTGCCGGTTGGCCGAGATGGCACAGCAGCTTACCTGCGCTCGCAGTCGGCGCAGCGCATGCAGTGCCAGCGGCTCGCCGCGCCATGCCTGCAGCCCCTTGTCGAGCCCGCCCATGCGCTGCCCTTGGCCGCCAGCGAGCACGAGGCCGGTGATGGCGTTCGGCGCCATCGCGCGTCAGCCGCCGATGTAGTGCATCTCGACCCGCGGCAGGGGCGGGCCGCTGTCGGGCGGCTGGCCGGCGCGCAGCTCGGAGTAGCGGTCGTCACGCTGTTGCCACAGCGCTGCGATCACCGCGGCCATCTGCTCGTCGCTGGCGCCGCCGCGCATCAGGGTGCGCAGGTCGTGTCCTTGGCTGGCAAACAGGCAGTGGTAGAGCCGACCCTCGGTGGACAGGCGCGCACGGTTGCAGCTGTGGCAGAACGCGCGCGTCACGCTGGAGATCAGGCCGATCTCGCCGCGGCCGTCGCCCCAGCCCCAGCGCTCGGCGGTCTCCCCAGGCTGGGCGGCTTGCAGCGGCTGCAGCGGGTGCACGGCCTGCAGCCGTTGCAGCACCTCGGCCGAGGGAAGCACTTCGTCCATGCGCCAGCCGTTGGTGGAGCCGACGTCCATGTACTCGATGAAGCGCAACACGGCCTGTGCTCCGTAGTGCGTGCGGAAGTGGCGCGCCATCGGCTCGATCTGGTGCTCGTTGACGCCGCGCTTGACGACCATGTTCACCTTCACCGGACCCAGCCCCACGGCAAGTGCCGTGTCGATGCCCTGCAACACCTGGGCGACCGGGAAGTCGACGTCGTTCATGCGGCGGAACACCGCGTCGTCGAGCGCGTCCAGGCTGACCGTGACGCGCCGCAGGCCGGCGTCCTTCAGCGCCTGCGCCTTGCGCGCCAGCAGCGACGCGTTGGTGGTCAGCGTGATGTCCAGCGGCTCGCCGCCGGGGGTGCGCAGCGCAGCAAGCATGCCCACCAAGGTCTCCAGGTGGCGACGCAGCAGCGGCTCACCGCCGGTCAGGCGCAGCTTGCGCACGCCGTGCGCCACGAACAGCTGCGCCAGCCGCGTAATCTCCTCGAAGCTCAGCAACTCGGCATGCGGCAGGAACTTGTAGTCACGGTCGAACACTTCCTTCGGCATGCAGTAGCCGCAGCGGAAGTTGCACCGGTCGGTGACGGAGATGCGCAGGTCGCGCAGCTCCCGGCCCAGGCGGTCTGCCAGGTGACCGGTGGGCGCGGCCAGCACGGCCGGAATCGCCGGCACGCGCAGGGCACTGCGCAGGTCGATCAGCGGAATGACAGAGTCGGCCATGGCGGCATTGTGCCGCCGCTACTCTGGCCTTGGTGCCCGCAGGTCTACGGCGGCGCGCGCCGGAACCACCGGCTCCTGTGGCGCAACCAGTGTGGAAGGCGCGGCAGCCGTCGGTTGGGCTGGCTCGGCAGCCTCGGCGGCGCGGCGGGCGCCGGTGAAGCGCTTGGCCCAGTAGCCCGCGTGCATGTCTTCGATGCGTACTTCGCTGCCGGTGCGTGGCGCGTGAATGAACTTGCCTTCGCCGATGTAGATGCCCACGTGCGAAAAAGTGCGGCGCAGCGTGTTGAAGAACACCAGGTCGCCCGGCTTCAGCTCGTCGCGCTTGACGGCCTGCAGGCCGGGGGCGCGCGCCTGCTCGTCGGCACGGCGGGGCAGCACCAGACCCAGCGTGCTGTCGAACACATGCCGGGTGAAGCCGCTGCAGTCGAAGCCGTCTTGCTCGCTGTTGCCACCGCGACGGTAGGGCACGCCGATGAAGTTCATCGCCGACAGCACCAGGTCGGATGCCCGGTCGCGCACCTGCTGTGCCAGGGTGGCGTTCTTCAGGGCCGCGCCGTCGAGCAGCCCTCGCTCCTGAAGGAAGCGGTGGATGCGATCGGGCGAGGTGCCCTCGACCTTGTCCGCCTCCGGTGCGGCCGCGGCGGCCAGCGGCCCGAGCAGTGCAGCCGCGGCCAGGCACGCCGCGAGGCAACGCGCACGGGCATGGAGGGGAGGGCAGGGGAAACGCACGGAGGGCAGGATAGCAAAGGCCTCACCTGAATCAATGCGCAATAGCGCATGCGCAGCGCCTTGCTTGCAATCGGTTGCCACTTGCGAGGCGGTTTGAGCCGGGTCAAGCCGGTTGCGGGCGCCTCCGGGCAGTGTCAGGCTGTCGTCAGTGCCCCTTCCTGAAATGCCCCTTCCGCTGACGAACACCACCGAGGAGACACGCGATGGCCCGCTATGCCGAGTTCTATCGCCGCTCGATCGACGACCGCGACGGCTTCTGGGCCGAGCAGGCCCGGCTGATCGACTGGCAGCAACCGTTCGAGCAGGTATGCGACTACCGCGAGCCGCCGTTCGCCCGTTGGTTCATGGGCGGCCGGACCAATCTGTGCCACAACGCGGTGGACCGCCACCTGGCGTCCCGTGCTGACCAGCCGGCGCTGATCTTCGTGTCCACCGAGACCGAGCAGGAGCGCACCTACACCTTCCGGGAACTGCATGCCGAGGTGCAGCGCATGGCCGCGGTGTTGCAGGCGCAGGGCGTGCGCCCCGGCGACCGAGTGCTGATCTACATGCCGATGATTCCCGAGGCGGCGTTCGCGATGCTGGCCTGCGTGCGCATCGGCGCCATCCACTCGGTGGTGTTCGGCGGCTTCGCCAGTGTCAGCCTGGCCAGCCGCATCGACGATGCACAGCCCAAGCTGGTCGTCAGCGCCGATGCGGGCAGCCGCGGCGGCAAGGTGATGGGCTACAAGCCACTGCTCGACGAGGCCATCCGGCTCGCCCAGCACAAGCCCGAGAAGGTGTTGCTGGTGGACAGGGGCATGAGCCCCATGCAGCGCATTGCCGGCCGCGACCTGGACTACGCGGAGCAGCGCTCGGCGCACATGGACGTGCAGGTACCGTGCGTCTGGCTGGAGGCCACGCACCCCAGCTACACGCTCTACACCAGCGGCACGACCGGCAAACCCAAGGGCGTGCAGCGCGACACCGGCGGCTATGCAGTGGCCCTGGCCGCCAGCATGAAGCACATCTTCATGGGCGAGCCGGGCGGCGTCTACTTCTCCACCAGCGACATCGGCTGGGTGGTGGGCCACAGCTACATCGTCTATGGCCCGCTGATCGCCGGCATGGCGACGCTGATGTACGAGGGCCTGCCCATCCGTCCCGACGCCGGCATCTGGTGGCAGCTGGTCGACCGCTACCGTGTGAGCGTGATGTTCAGCGCCCCCACCGCGATTCGCGTGCTGAAGAAGCATGACCCGGCATACCTGACGCGCTACGACCTCAGCTCGCTGAAAGCGCTGTACCTCGCCGGCGAGCCGCTGGACGAGCCTACCGCGCGCTGGATCGCCGACGGCCTGGGCAAGCCGGTGATCGACAACTACTGGCAGACCGAGACCGGCTGGCCCATCCTGACGCTGGCGCACGGCGTGCAGGCACAGCCCACCAAGTACGGCAGCCCTGGTGTGCCGATGTATGGCTTCGACGTGAAGCTGCTGGACGAGGCCACCGGCGAGCCCTTGAAAGGGCCGCACCAGAAGGGTTTGCTCGCCATCGGCGGCCCGCTGCCGCCCGGCTGCATGCAGACGGTGTGGCGCGACGACGCGCGTTTCGTCAACACCTATTGGAAGAGCGTCCCCGGCCAGCTGGTCTACAGCACGTTCGACTACGCGATGCGCGACGAGGACGGCTATTACTTCATCCTCGGGCGTACCGACGACGTGATCAATGTGGCAGGTCATCGCCTGGGCACACGCGAGATCGAGGAGAGCGTGTCCAGCCATCCGGCGGTGGCGGAGGTGGCGGTCGTGGGCGTGGCCGATGAGGTGAAGGGGCAGGTGGCGGTGGCCTTTGCCGTGCCGCGCGACGCCGCGGTGCTCGCCGATGCGCAGGCTCAGCTCAAGCTCGAAGGCGAGGTGATGAAGCACGTCGACCAGCAGCTGGGCGCGGTGGCGCGGCCGGCGCGCGTGCGCTTCGTGAGCCTTCTGCCCAAGACGCGGTCGGGCAAGCTGCTGCGTCGCGCGATTCAGGCGGTGTGCGAACACCGGGACCCGGGCGACCTGACGACCATCGAGGATCCGGGCGCGCTGCAGCAGATCAAGGATCTCGTGGCCGGCTAAAGCGCCCGGCCCGGGCACAATCGCGCGCACCGCCGGCCGTCGGCGGCACGCTCGACAGGATGCCCGATGAAGAACCTGCTGCTTGCCGTCGCGTTGTCGGTGGCGGCCTTCAACCTTGCTGCCAAACCGGCCAGGCACAAGGCGCACAAGCCGGCTGCGCGTCACGCGGTGGCTCCGCTGCCCAGCGTGCCCGGGCCGGCGTTCCCCAGCTTTCGCACGCCTGAGGAACTCCGCGCCTCCTGCGACCAGGCCTTGGCCGATGCGGGCCAGCGCGTTGCAGCGCTCGAGCGGCATGCGCCGGACGGATGGTTGCGAGCCTACGACGAACTGCAGGCGCAGGTGCAGGACCACACCGATCCGATCGACCTGCTGGCCAACGTGCACCCGGATCCGGCGATGCGTGACGCGGCGCAGGCCTGCACGCTGCGCTGGGCGACTTTCACTTCTGCCTTGAACCAGAACGAGGCGATGTACCGCACGGTGCAGCAGCTGCACCCGGCCGACGCGATCGACGAGCAATTGCTGCGCGTGATGCTGCAAGGCTTCGAGGACGGCGGCGTGGGCCTTCCGCCAGACCGTCGTACGCGAGCCAAGGCGATCAACGACCGCGTGGCCGATCTGGCCCAGCAGTTCGAGAAGAATCTGCGCGACGACCCCACGCAGTTGCTGTTCACCGAGGCCGAGCTACGCGGTGTTCCCGACCCCGTGTGGAAGAGCGCGCCCCGCGAGTCCGACGGCCGCGTGCGGCTGGGCCTGTCGTACCCGGTCTACTTTCCCGTCATGCAGGCGGCGGAGGACGCGCACACGCGAGAGCGCATGTGGCGCGCCAAGACCAATCAAGGCGGTGACGCCAACCTGAAGCTGCTGGCCGAGATCGTGCAGCTGCGGCGTGAGTACGCCCAGTTGTTCGGCATGGCCAGCTACGACGACTTCGCGATCCGCCGTGAGATGGCTGGCACCACGGCAGCTGTCTCCGGGTTTCTGCACGAGGTGCAGGAGGCGGTGACCGATGCCGAGCGGCACGAGCTGCAGGAGCTGCGCGAGGCCAAGGCGTCGCATCTCGGTCTGGCGCGCGATGCGGCAGTGCTCGAGCGCTGGGACCTGCAGTTCTACGCAGAGCGAGTGCGGCGCGAGAGATTCCGCGTGGACCAGGAGAGCTTCCGGGCCTACTTCCCGACGCAGCCCAGCCTGCAGTTCGCGCTGCGCCTGATCGAGAAGATGATGGGCGTGCGCTACACGCGGGTACCGGTGCGGCTGTGGCACCCCGACGTTCAGGCCTACGCGGTGACGGACGCGGCCACGGGCAAGGCGCTGGCCACATTGCTCGTCGATCCGTATCCCCGGCCGGGCAAGTACAACCACGCTGCGGTGTGGGCTTACCGCAGCGGATCCACGCTGCAGGACCGGCTGCCGCAGGCGGCGCTGGTGGTCAACCTCGACCGGCAGGGCCTGACGCTGGTCGAACTCGAGACCCTCCTGCACGAGCTGGGCCACGCCGTGCACAACAACCTCTCGCACACCCGCTATGCGTCGCTCGCCGGCACCAGCACGCAACGCGACTTCGTCGAGGCACCGTCGCAAATGCTGGAGGATTGGGTCTACGACCCGAAGGTGATGCGCGGCTTCGCGCAGGTGTGCCCGGTGTGCAAGCCGGTGCCGCCCGAGTTGCTGG
The DNA here is from genome assembly GCA_946480245.1 of uncultured Pseudomonadota bacterium. Next base: position 10,898 of record CAMLIZ010000081.1, on the reverse strand, counting down.
AGCAGGCGCGTGCCGCACGCGATTACGGCAAGGGCGTGAAGTTTGCGCGCCAGCACCTGTACGCGAGCTATGACATCGCGCTGCACGGCACCGAGCCCGTCGACCCGATGGCGTTGTGGGTGCGCATGGAAGGGGATACGCCGATGGGGTATGTACCCGGCACCATGTTTCCGGCCGGCTTCGAGCACGTGGTCAGCGGCTATGCGGCCGGCTACTACGGGTATCTCTGGAGCTTGGTGCTCGCGATGGATCTGCGCACCGCATTCGCGGCGGACAAGCTCGACCCGGCGGTGGGCCGCCGCTACCGGGACGTCGTGCTCGCCAACGGCGGCCAGCGGCCGCCGCGCGAACTGGTGGGCGAGTTCCTGGGGCGCGAGACCAATGCACGCGCCTTCTTCGAGTACCTGAAGCCCTGAGCTACAGCACCTCGGACGCGAAGTCCGCCAGCCGAGAGCGCTCGCCGCGTGCCAGCATCAAATGGCCCGAATGCGGCCAGCCCTTGAAGCGGTCGACCGCGTAGGTGAGGCCCGAGCTGCCCTCGGTGAGATAGGGCGTGTCGATCTGCGCCAGGTTGCCCAGGCACACGATCTTGGTGCCCGGGCCGGCGCGGGTGATCAAGGTCTTCATCTGCTTGGGCGTGAGGTTCTGCGCCTCGTCGATGATCACGAACTTGTTCAGGAAGGTGCGCCCCCGCATGAAGTTCATGCTCTTGATCTTGATCTTGCTGCGCACCAGGTCGTTGGTGGCTGCACGGCCCCATTCACCAGCGGAGTTATCGCTGCGGGCTAGCACCTCGAGGTTGTCGTCGAGCGCGCCCATCCAAGGGCTCATCTTCTCTTCCTCGGTGCCGGGCAGGAAGCCGATGTCCTCGCCCACCGGCACCGTGACGCGGGTGACGATGATCTCGGTGTAGCGGCGCTCGTCCATCACCTGCGCCAGGCCGGCGGCCAGCGTCATCAGCGTCTTGCCGGTGCCTGCCGTGCCGGTGAGGGTGAGGAAGTCGCACTCCGGGTCCATCAGAAGGTTGAGCGCGAAGTTCTGCTCGCGGTTGCGTGCCGTCACGCCCCACACCGCGTTCTTCTGATGCGTGTACTCGCGCAACGTCTTCAGCACGGCGGTCTTGCCGGTGATCTCGGTGACGCGCGCATACAGCGGCGCGGCACCGGGCGTTTCGAGATAGACGAACTGGTTGATCAGCAGCGCGGGTACCAGCGGGCCGGCGATGCGATAGAAGGTGTGGCCGCCTTGCTGCCAGCTCTCCATCGTCTTGCCGTGGCGCTCCCAGAAGTCGGCGGGCAGCGGCAGCACACCCGTGTAGAGCAGGTCGACGTCGTCCAGCGTCTTGTCGTTCTGATAGTCCTCCGCGGGCAGGCCGAGCGCACGCGCCTTGATGCGCATGTTGATGTCCTTGGACACCAGCACCACATCGCGATCGCCTTTGTGCTTCTCGCGCAGCGACTGCACCACGCCCAGGATCTGGTTGTCGGCCTTGCCTTGGGGCAGGCCCGCGGGCAACTGCACATCCACAAGCTCGGTCTGGAAGAACAGCTTGCCGCCGGCTTCCTTGTGGCCGGACTTAGCCAGCGGGATGCCGGACTTGGCGTCAAGCGCCCCCGAGTCGGTGGCCAGCACGTCGAGATCGCGGCTCACCTGGCGCGCGTTGCGTGCCACCTCGCTCATGCCGCGCTTGTGGTTGTCGAGCTCCTCGAGCGTGATCATCGGGAGGTAGATGTCGTGCTCGTCGAAGCGGAACAGCGACGTCGGGTCGTGCATCAGCACATTGGTGTCGAGCACGAAGAGTTTGGGCGGGCCCTGGTGCACGGGCTTTCGGGCCCGGCGCTCGCGCGGCGCCGGCTCCACACTGCGGCGCGTCGGTTCGGCAACGGTTGCAGGGCGCGTCGGCGCCGCGGCCGGCAGGGCCTCTTCGTAGAACTCGGTCAGTGGCGGACCGGCGGGTTCCGAGGCAGGTTCGGGTTTCAGCGCCTTCTTGCCGGCGCGCGGGGCGGCTTGGGATTCGAAGTCTTCAGCAGACAGCAGGGCAGCTCGGCGGGTCGGCAGCTTGGGAAGTGGCATGGAGTGGTGGGTGGTTCGCAAAAAACAAAAAAGCCGCTCCGAACCGGGGCGGCTTGATCTGGGGGATGCGCGTTTCACAACTCACGTGCATGGCCCATTATGCACAACGCCTCCCGTCGCTCAACGAAAAGTGACGACAGGGCCTGCCGCTAGCCCCGGGGACTCGGCAAGGAAGTCACGGCAAACGACGCACCCGCAAAGCATGAAGCCGGCGCGAGGCCGGCTTCATGAGGATGGGGCAGGTACGGGCTCAGGCAGCCTTCTTCAGGCCCTTCACTGCCTTGAGCACTTCGTCCACATGGCCGGCCACCTTGATGCCGCGCCACTCCTCGCGCAGCACACCGTCGCCGTCGATCAGGAACGTGCTGCGCTCGATGCCCTTGACCTTCTTGCCGTACATGATCTTGTTCTTGACCACGCCGAACATGTGGCAGAGCTTTTCCTCGGTATCGGCAATCAGATCGAAAGGCAGGTCGAGGTTCTGCTTGAACTTGTCGTGCGAGGCCATGTTGTCGCGCGACACGCCGAACACCACTGCGCCGGCCTTCACGAAATCCTTGTGCCGATCGCGGAACTGCATGGCTTCCGTGGTACAGCCCGGTGTATTGTCCTTGGGGTAGAAATACAGCACGATCGCTCGACCCGCGAACGCCTGGGGAGTGAACTTCACGCCACCGGTGGCATGCGCTTCAAAATCGGGCAGGGGTTTGTTGAGGGCTGGCGTCATGTGAATTGTCTGGCGTGACTTGGGCCCCGGCGGGCTAGCCTCCAATTATAAGCGGTACTGCTTGTCCATACAGGCTCCCCATCAAGGGGGTGCAGCAAGATTTGCGCGTACGCATCACGCTTGCACGATCAATGCAGCCACCACTGAGCGCCCTTCCATCGCGAGCACGTTGTAGGTGCGACAGGCGGCAGCGGTGTCCATCGTTTCGACGCCCACGCCGTGCAGGATCAACGAACGCGTGAGCCCCGCGGAGATGAAGCGCAGCCTGCTGCCGCTGCCGAAGATCACGAGCTCTGGCTGCAACGCAAGCACCTGCTCGAAATGCGCTTCCGTCAGATCCTGCAGCGAAGGCGCGGGCCAGTGGTGAACCGGGCCGCGCCAAGGCACCAGCACACTGCCATCATGCAGTTGCCCGTTCACCCATACGCGGCCGGATTCATGGCGATTGATGGCGTTGGCGCCTTCGAGACGGTCAGGCTGAATCTTCAAGAGTTAACCCCTATGGTTAAATTATAGGTTTTGCGGTGCGGCAACTTAATGCAAATGGGTATCGCTGCACGGCTCACGGAGACATTCCCTTGAAGCCGATTGCCAAGTCCAGCAAGCTCGCCAACGTCTGCTACGACATTCGGGGCCCCGTGCTCGAAAAGGCGCGGCAGATGGAGGAAGAGGGCCACAAGATCATCAAGCTGAATATCGGCAACGTGGCCGCGTTCGGCCTCGAGCCGCCCGACGAGATCGTGCAGGACATGATCCGCAACCTGCCGCACGCGGCCGCGTACACCGACAGCAAGGGCTTGTTCGCGCCGCGGAAGTCGGTGGTGCATTACACGCAGGAAAAGGGCATTCCCGGCGTCACCGTGGACGATGTGTACCTGGGCAATGGCGCCTCCGAGCTGATCGCCCTGAGCATGAACGCGCTGCTGGACAACGGCGACGAGGTGCTGATCCCGGCGCCCGACTACCCGCTGTACACGGCCGTGGTGGCCCTGTCCGGCGGCACGCCGGTGCACTACATCTGTGACGAGGGCAGCGACTGGATGCCCGACATCGCGGACATCCGCCGCAAGATCACGCCCAATACCAAGGCGCTGGTGATCATCAACCCGAACAACCCCACCGGCGCGCTGTACCCCGCCGAGCTGCTGCGCGAGCTGGTGGAGATCGCTCGCCAGCATCAGCTGATCATCTTTGCCGACGAGATCTACGACAAGACGCTGTACGACGGCAACGTGCACACCAGCATCGCCTCGCTCTCCGAGGACGTGCTCACGCTCACCTTCAACGGCCTGTCGAAGAACTATCGTTCCTGTGGCTACCGGGCGGGCTGGATGGTGGTGTCGGGCGACAAGCGTCATGCCAGGGATTACATCGAGGGCCTGAACATGTTGGCCTCGATGCGCTTGTGTGCCAACACACCGGGGCAACTGGCGATCCAGACGGCGCTGGGCGGTTACCAGAGCATCAAGGATCTGGTCGCACCCGGCGGCCGGCTGTGTCGCCAGCGCGATCTGGCCTACGAGCTGCTGACGCAGATTCCGGGCGTCAGCGTGGTGAAGCCGAAAGCCGCGCTGTACATGTTTCCGAAGCTTGACCCGAAGATCTACCCGATCAGCGACGACCAGCAATTCGCCTACGAGCTGTTGGCCGAGGAGAAGGTGCTGATCGTGCAGGGCACCGGCTTCAACTGGATCGCACCGGACCACTTCCGCCTGGTGTTCCTGCCCAACTCCGACGACCTCACGGACGCGATCGGGCGCATTGCGCGCTTCCTCGATCACTACCGCAAACGCCACTCCCTCTGATGCAAGACAACATGAAACCCATCCAAGTCGGCCTGCTCGGCATCGGAACCGTCGGTAGCGGCACGTTCAACGTGCTGGAGCGCAACCAGGAGGAGATTCGCCGCCGCGCCGGCCGCGACATCCAGATCGCGATGGTGGCCGACCTTGACACGGCGCGCGCGAAACGCATCGTCGGCGACCGTGCCAAGGTGGTGGCCGACGCGCGCGAGGTGATCCGCAACCCGGAGATCGCGATCGTCGTCGAGCTGATCGGGGGCTATGGAATTGCCCGCACGTTGGTGATGGAAGCCATCGCCGCCGGCAAGCACGTGGTCACCGCCAACAAGGCGTTGTTGGCCGTGCACGGCACGGAGATCTTCGCGGCCGCGCGCGAGAAGGGCGTGATGGTGGGCTTCGAGGCCGCAGTGGCCGGCGGCATCCCGATCATCAAGGCCTTGCGCGAAGGCCTGACCGCCAATCGCATCGAGTGGATCGCGGGCATCATCAACGGCACCACCAATTTCATCCTCAGCGAGATGCGCGACAAGGGGCTGGATTTCGGTACGGTGCTGAAGGAAGCCCAGCGCCTGGGCTATGCCGAAGCCGACCCGACCTTCGACATCGAAGGCGTCGACGCTGCGCACAAGGCCACGATCATGAGCGCCATTGCATTTGGCGTGCCGGTGCAGTTCGCGAAGGCGCACGTGGAAGGCATCACCAAGCTGCAGGCGCAGGACATCCGCTACGCTGAGCAACTGGGCTATCGCATCAAGCTGCTGGGCATCACCAAGCGGCGCGATGACGTGGGCGGCATCGAGTTGCGCGTGCACCCCACGCTGGTCCCCGCGAAACGCCTCATCGCCAACGTGGAAGGCGCGATGAATGCGGTCGTGGTGCAGGGCGATGCGGTCGGCACCACGCTGTACTACGGCAAGGGCGCCGGTTCCGAGCCCACCGCCTCCGCCGTGGTGGCCGACCTGGTGGACATCACGCGGCTGCACACCGCCGATCCCGACCATCGCGTGCCGCACCTGGCGTTCCAGCCGGACCGCCTGACCGACACGCCGATCCTGCCGATCGAGCAAGTGGTGACCTCGTTCTACCTGCGCATCACCGTGGCCGATGAAGCCGGGGTGCTGGCGCGCGTGACGGGCATCCTGGCCGACCATGGCATCTCGATCGACGCGGTGCTGCAACGTGAGTCGCACGAGGGCGAGAAGCAGACCGAGGTGATCATCCTCACGCACGATACCGTGGAGGGCCGCATGCGCGACGCCATGGTGCAATTGCAGGCGCTGCCCACCGTGCTGGCGCCCATCGTCAGCCTGCGCAAGGAAGAACTCGCTTGAAGTACCTCAGCACGCGTGGCGACCGCACGGAGCGGGGTTTCTCGGAGATCCTGCTCGAAGGCCTGGCGCCGGACGGCGGGCTGTACCTGCCCACTCACTACCCCACGGTCGGCGCGGCCACGCTCACGCGCTGGCGCACGTTGCCGTATGCCGAGCTGGCGTTCGAGATACTGCAGCTGTACATCGACGACATCCCCGCCGACGACCTGCGTGTGCTCACGCGCAAGACCTACACGCCCGAGGTGTTCGGTACGCCCGAGATCGTGCCGCTGAAGCCCCTGGAGCCGGGCATCTACCTCGAAGCCCTGTCCAACGGCCCCACGCTGGCCTTCAAGGACATGGCGATGCAGTTGCTCGGCAACCTGTTCGAGTACGAGCTGAAGCGCCGCGGCGAGACCCTCAACATTCTCGGTGCCACCTCGGGTGACACCGGCAGCGCCGCCGAATACGCGATGCGTGGCAAGCAAGGCGTGCGCGTGTTCATGTTGAGCCCGCGCGGCCGCATGAGCCCGTTTCAGCAGGCGCAGATGTTCAGCCTGGCAGACCGCAACATCCACAACCTCGCGGTGGAGGGCGTGTTCGACGACTGCCAGGACATCGTGAAGGCGGTCTCCAACGATCTCGCGTTCAAGCGGGAGTACCGCATCGGCACCGTCAACTCGATCAACTGGGCGCGTCTGTTGGCGCAGGTGGTGTACTACTTCGCCGGCTATTTCCAGGCGACGCATGGCAATGACGAGCAGGTGAGTTTCGCGGTGCCGTCCGGCAACTTCGGCAACATCTGCGCAGGCCACGTGGCCCGCATGATGGGGCTGCCCGTCGCGCAGTTGGTGCTGGCCACCAACGAGAACGACGTGCTCGACGAGTTCTTCCGCACGGGCACCTACCGGGTGCGCAAGAGCCACGAGACGCACGAGACCTCCAGCCCCTCGATGGACATCTCCAAGGCCTCCAACTTCGAGCGCTTCGTGTTCGACCTGCTCGGCCGGGATGGCACCCGCACGCGGCATCTTTTCAAGGACGAGGTGGAATCGCAGGGCTCCTTTGTGCTGATGCCCGCCGAGAACGCCCGCATCGCCGGCTTTGGCTTCGTCTCCGGCAAGAGCACTCATGCCGACCGCGTGGCAACCATCCGCGACACATGGCAGCGCTTCGGCGTGATGATCGATCCGCACACAGCCGACGGATTGAAGGTGGCTCGCGAGCATCCGCTGCCCGGCATCAAGACGCTGGTGCTGGAGACTGCGTTACCGGCCAAGTTTGCCGATACCATCCACGAGGCGCTGGGCCGCGAGCCGCAGCGGCCTGTGGCGTTGCAGGGCATCGAGCAGCTGCCCAAGCACTTCGAGGTGATGCCGCCGAGTGCCGACCGCGTGAAGGCCTATATCGCGCAGCATTGCGCGGACTGATGCGATGAAAGTCGTGCGATGAAAGTCGTCGGCGTCTGCGGTTGGTCGGGATCCGGCAAGACCACGCTGATCGAAGGCGTGATCGCGGCGCTCAAGCGCGAAGGCCAGCGCGTGTCCGTGGTCAAGCACGCGCATCACCGCTTCGACATCGACCATGAAGGCAAGGACAGCTGGCGCCATCGCAAGGCCGGCGCGTTCGAGGTGCTGGTGGCGTCCAGCAAGCGCATGGCCTTGCTGCGCGAATACGAACTGGAGGCGGAGCTCGACGCGCACCAGTTGATTGCCGAGCTGTCGCCTGTGGCCGACTGGGTGATCGTCGAAGGCTTCCGGCATGCCGACCTGCTGAAGCTCGAGGTCTGGCGCGCCGACGTCGGCGAGGCGCCGCTGTATCCTGCTGATCCCTATGTCACTGCGGTGGTCACCGACCGCGCCGATGCGCTGCCCGTGTCCACCGGCCTGCCGGTGCTGCCGCTCGACGAGCCTGAAGCGGTGGCGCGATGGTTGATGCAGCATGCCCAGCGCCATGAATACAACGCCCCCTGAACGCCCCTCGATGCTGAGCCTGGAGGAAGCGCTGCAGCGCCTTGCAGCCGGCGCCAGCGAGGCGGCGATCCGGCAGACCGAAACCGTCTCCACCTTCGAAGCACTGGGGCGCGTGCTGGCCGAGGATGTGCGCTCGTTGATCGACGTGCCGCCCGGCGACAACAGCGCGATGGACGGCTACGCGCTGCGGGCCGCCGACGTCGCCGCCGCGGGCACAGTGCTGCCGGTGAGCCAGCGCATTCCCGCAGGCAGCGTGGGCGTTGCGCTGCAGCCTGGTACCGCTGCGCGCATCTTCACCGGCGCCCAGGTGCCGCCGGGCGCCGACGCCGTGGTGATGCAGGAGCTGTGCGAGACGGTCGACGGCGGGGTGCGTGTCAACACCGTTCCGCAGGCCGGGCAGGCCATTCGCCGGCGCGGCGAGGACGTGCGTGCCAATGCCGTGGTGCTGTCCAGTGGCCGGCGGCTCACGCCGCAGGCGCTTGGGCTTGCGGCCTCCGTGGGTGCAGCGCAGCTGGTGGTCTGCCGCCGCCCGCGTGTGGCCTTGTTCTCTACCGGCGACGAGCTCGTGATGCCCGGTGAGACGCCGCCCGAAGCGATGAAGCCGGGCGCGATCTACAACTCGAACCGCTTCATGCTGCGCGGCCTGCTGCAGGCCGCCGGCTGCGAGGTCACCGATCTTGGCATCGTGCCGGACCGGCTGGACGCCACGCGCGAAGCTTTGCGCACCGCCGCCGCGGCGCATGACCTGATCGTTACCTCTGGCGGCGTGTCGGTGGGCGAGGAGGATCACCTGAAGCCCGCGGTGCAGGCCGAAGGCCGGCTCGACCTGTGGCAGATCGCGATCAAGCCCGGAAAGCCGCTCGCATTCGGCAGCATGCGCCGCGCAGACGGCGGCCGCGCGCTGTTCCTCGGGCTGCCGGGCAACCCGGTGTCCAGCTTCGTCACCTTCCTGCTCGCCGGCCGCACGCTGCTGCATGCGCTGCAAGGTCTTGACGCGGCGCTGCCCAACGCGCTGCCGCTGCGAGCGGACTTCGACCTGAAGAAGGCGGACCCGAAGCGGCGCGAGTTCCTGCGTGTGCGCCTCAATACCGAAGGCGGGCTGGAGCTGTTCCCCAATCAGGGGTCGGGCGTGCTCACCTCGGCGGTCTGGGCCGATGGCCTGGTGGACCTGGCCGCGGGCACGCCGGTGGCGCGGGGAGACACCGTTTCGTTCCTGCCGCTCGCACAGTTGCTGTCATGAAGGTCACGGTGCGCTATTTCGCTTCCCTGCGTGAAGCGCTGGGCGCCAGTGCCAGTATCGACCTGCCCGAAGGCAGCACGGTGGGTGCGCTGCGCGATCACTTGATCGCGCAGGACGCAGCACATGCCGCCGTGCTGGCACGCACGCGCGCCGTGCGTGCCGCACTGGATCAGAGCATGTGCGACGACAGCGCCGCGCTGCACGACGGCGCCGAAGTGGCATTTTTCCCCCCGGTCACCGGCGGCTGAGCACCGCCAGCGCCTGCGCCACGCGCTCGCAGGCTGCCGCGCTTGTCGGCGTCATCGGTGGGCGCAAGCTGGCGGCCAGCTCATGCAGCGGCGCGAGCGTGGCCTTCAGCGGCCCGGGGCTCGGCTCGGCGAACAAGGCGATCGTCAGTGGCCACAGGCCCTCCCACAACGCCCGCGCCTGCGCCAGGCGACCGGCTTCCACATGCGCCTGCAACGCGACGAAGCGCTGCGGATGCAGGTGGGCACTGGCCGCCACCGCACCTGCCGCGCCGAGGCACAGCGAGGCGAGGATCCGATGGTCGTCGCCGCACAGCACGGCCAGCCGGCCGTCGCTGACCAGCGCCTGCAGGTGGTCGAGTTCGCCGCTGCAGTCCTTCACCCCCACGATGCGAGGATGCGCGGCAAGCGCCAGCATCGTCGCGGTCTCGATGCGCACACCGGTGCGCGACGGAATGTCATACAGCAGAAGGGGCAGCGGCGAGGCGTCGGCCAGGGTGTTGAAGTGCTGCGCGATGCCGGCCTGGGAAGGCCGGATGTACGACGGCGCAGACACCAGAAAGCCGGCCAACGGCAGTTCGGCGAAGCGCAGCATCTTGTCGCGCACTGCCTGCGTGGCGGCGCCACTCACGCCCATCAACACCGGCAGGCCGACTGCCGCGTCGAGTACCGTGCGCAGCACGGCCTGCTGCTCGGCGTCGCTCAGGCACGCGGCCTCGCCGGTGCTGCCGCACACCACGAAGCCGGCGATGCCGCTGCCGGCCAGGCGCGTCGTCAGGCGCGCAAGACCGGCGTGGTCGACAGTGCCGTGCGCATCGAACGGGGTGATCAGCGGCACCCAGATGCCGCGGGGGAAGGGCGTTGACATCGACAAACTCTCCTCGGGTAAGACGGCGGATGAACCGTGCGAGGAAAGCGGCGGGAGGCAGCCAGCGGGCACACTAAGGGCAGGTTGCGCCTTCGGCCGTTCCGTCGCTCACCTGACGACGGAACAGCGGCTCCCGTCAGATGAGCGGCTGTTTTTTCGCTTTGCGCGCCATGGCCGCCACCGTGAACGGTGTCGTGCTCGGCAGGGTGGACATGGGCGGGCGCATGCGCGGCATTCTAGGGGCCGATGCGACAATTGCGCCATGCCTGCCGCGCCGCGTGTGTCCGTCCAAACCGAGGATTTCGACCTCGGCGCGGAGGTGCTGCGCCTGCGCGCCGGGGATGGCGCCGTCGGTGCTGTGACTGCGTTCATCGGCACGGTGCGCGAGCGCGGCGAGGGCCGCGGCGTGAGCCGGCTGGAGCTCGAACACTACCCGGGAATGACCGAGAAGGCGATCGAGGCGATGGTCGACGAGGCCTTTGCACGCTTCGACATTCGTGCGGTGCGCGTGATCCATCGGGTGGGTGTGCTGGAGCTGGAAGAGCAGATCGTGCTGGTCGCGGTGAGCTCGGCGCATCGGGCTGCCGCGTTCCAGGCCTGCGAGTTCCTGATGGACTACCTGAAGACGCAGGCGCCGTTCTGGAAGAAGGAGCACACGCC
>CAMLIZ010000080.1 GCA_946480245.1 uncultured Pseudomonadota bacterium | reverse complement strand
ACGCAAACGCTCAACGTGCAGGAGCATGGCGACTTCGTGACGCCGGAAGCCGCCTATCACTTCCTGCCCAAGGAAGCGCCGAAGGCCGCCTGAGCATGCCCACCACCCCGCCCGCCGGCCTGCGGCTCGGCATCATCGAGCCGCAGGATGCTGCGGCCGCGTTCGCGCGACGCTCGCTGCTGCAGCCCAGCTTTCGCTGGCAGGACGTGTGGCAGGACGAGCACACGCGCGCGTTCGCGGTGGCCGGGGTGCAGCGGCTGGACGTGCTGCAGATCTTCCACGACGAGATCGAGGCCGCGCTGGCCGATGGGCGCAGCCTGGCGGACTTTCGCAAGGCGATCCGCCCGCAGCTCGTGGCCAAGGGCTGGTGGGGCGACGTGGAGATCACCGACCCGCAGACCGGCGAGCAGCGCATTGGCCACTTTGACGACAGGCGCCTGGGCCTGATCTTCGACGTGAACATGCGGCAGAGTCAGGCTGCCGGCCGCTGGGCGCGCATCGAGCGCAACAAGAAGCGCTTTCCATACGTGATGTACCGCACCATGCAGGACGAGCGCGTGCGCGCCTCGCACCGGCCGTGGAACGGCGTGACCCTACCGGTGGACCACCCCTTCTGGCAAACGCACTTTCCGCCGTGCGGCTGGCGCTGCCGCTGCACCGCCTTTGCCGTGGACCAGCGCGACATCGATCGCCGGCGCGCGCGGGGCGAGGAGATCAAGACCGAGCCGCCGCCGGAGAGCTGGATCACCTACGTGAACCCCAGCACCGGCGAGGTGGCGCCCATCCCGCGCGGCGTAGACCCGGGCTTTGCGCACAACCCCGGCGTGCAGGCCCGCGATGCTGCGCTGTACGAAAGCAGCTTGCGCAAGGCGCTGGACAGCTACCCCTTGAGCGCGGCCGTGGCCGTGGCGCGCGCCACGCAGGACCACAGCGGCTTCGTGAGCGCAGCTACTGCCGAGTTCGGCAGTTGGGTGACCGACGTGCTGGCCAGCGCCAGGCCGGCCGGTGAGCTGCGTTATGTGGGCACGATCGCGCCGCAGGCCGTGCGCGCGATGGGCACGCAAGGCATCGAGCCCGCGAGCGCCGTGGTGGCCGTGCGCGACACCGACGTGCTGCATGCGCTGCGCAGCAGCAAGGCAGACGCCGGCGTGGGCGTACCGGCGGCGCTGTATGGCCGCCTGCCCGAGCTGCTGCAGCGTGCCAACGCACTGCTGCTGGAAAAGGACGCGCAGCCGCCCGCGCTGCTGTACGTAGTGGACCTGGTGGCTGACGACGGCTCGGTGGCCAAGCTGGTGATCAAGCTCGACATGCCGGTGCGCATGCGCCTGGCCACGCGCAAGGGCCTGGTGCCGATGAACATCGTGCGTACCGCCACCGTGATGGACGGGCAGGCGTTGGGCGACACCACGCGCTACAAGCTGCTGTGGGGTCGGCTGCGATGAGGCGAGGGAGCTGCTGCCCGGCGGGTGCGCGACGCCCGCATACGATGAAGCCCGCCAGGGGCCACACCCGCCCTCGTCGCGACGTTCCGGGACGCCACGGGCAACAGCGCCACCAGTCTAGGCCATGACCGACCGCTTTGCCATCGAGCTGGATCCCGCAGGTGAGCTGCTGGCGCGGCTGGACCTGGCCATCGCGCGCATGGGTGAGCCCGGCGAGCTTCTCGACTCGATCGGTGCGGTGATGGAAAGCAACATCCAGGCGCGCTTCGACGCCAAGGTGGCACCCGACGGCACCGCCTGGTCGCCGATCAAGGACAGCACGCGCAAGCGCTACGAGAAGCAGTACAACGGCGCCGTGCCGGGCTCGCTGCTGGAGCGCACGCGCCACATGCGCGACTCGCTCGCCTTCAACGTGGGCACCGGATACGTGGAGGTGGGCTTCAGCGACCCCAAGGCGGCGTACCACGAGTACGGCACGCGCCGCATGGAGGCGCGCCGCCTGCTCATGGCCAACCCCGACACCGGCCGCCTGGGCGCTGCCGACGAGGCTGACCTGCTGACCGAGGTGGAGCGCTACCTGCAGGGCCTGCTGGGGTAATCGGTAAACCGGTTTAACTAGGCCGCTGCGCGCGTGCCCGGCACATTGCCGGCCATGCGTCTCGCACTGGCCCTACTCGCTGCAGCCATCGGCCTCACCGGCAACGGTGAGGCGCAGCTGCTGCCCGCGGGCAAGTTCGCCGCGCGGGACGGCCGGCCCGGCACAGGCAAGCAGTGGGAGGTGAGCGACGCGCAAGGCGTGGCGCTCGCAGCGTCGATCAACGCGATCGCGGCCAAGACACCGATCGTGATCGACTACGACCACCAAACCATTCGCGCCGAGAAGAACGGAGCGCCCGCGCCCGCCGCGGGGTGGATCCTCAGCACCGAGTGGCGCAAGGGCGAAGGCCTGTTCGCCAAGGTGCGCTGGACCGATGCCGCCAAGGCACACATCGACGCGGGCGAATACCGCTACATCAGCCCCGTGATCCTCGCCGACGAGGCCACGGGCGCCGTCACCAACGTGCTGCTCGCAGCGCTGGTGAATCACCCGGCCATCGTGGGCATGGAGCCCGCGATCGCGCAACTCAGCGCACAGCTCAACGCACCTCACCAGGAGACCCACGACATGGCCCTGCTCGCCGCACTGATCGCCGCCCTCGGCATCCCCTCCGCCGCAACCGAGGCCGAGGCCCTGGCTGCCGTGACCACGCTCAAGGCCACTGCGGTGGCCGCCGGCGCCAAGCCCAACGTGCCGCAGGCACTGAGCGCCGCGCTCGGCCTGCAATCCGACGCCGACGAGGCCGCCGCGCTGGCCGCCGTGGGCAAGCTCAAAGGTGGAGACCCCACCACGATGCAGACCATCCAGGCCCTGCAAGGCCAGATCGCACAGCTCAGCGCGCAGGTGCAGGGCGACAAGGTGGGCAAGGCGGTGGATGACGCCATTGCCGCGCACAAGCTGCTGCCTGCGCAGAAGGAGTGGGCGCTGCAGCTTGGCCGCTCCAACTTCGAGCAGCTGAGCGCGTTCATCACCAGCGCGCCGGTGATCCCCGGCCTGACCGGCCAGAGCGGCGGCAGGGAACCGGGCGACCTCACGGGCGCGCAAGCGCTGAGCACCTCGCAGCTGGCGATCGCCACGCAGCTGGGCCTGGACCCTGCCAAGTACGCCGAGCAGCTGAAGGCGCAAGCCTGACGCGCAGCGCCACCCTTTCCGACTTCAGGAGACCTTCATGACTGCACTCACCGCCGACCGCGCCACCCCCAAGCGGACGGGCAAGGACTTGAGCCTGCCGGCTGCGGCCAACGCCGTGATCTACGCGGGCAGCATCGTGTGCGTGAACTCAACGGGCTACGCGGTGAAGGGCAGCACCTCCACCACCCTCAAGGCGGCCGGCGTGGCGCTGCAGCGGGTGGACAACACCGGCGGCGCCGACGGCGCCCTGCAGGTGCCTGTGGAGCGCGGCATCTGGCGCTTTGCGAACAGCGCATCCACCGACCAGATCGCGCTCACCGACATCGGCACCACCTGCTACATCGTGGATGACCAGACGGTGGCCAAGACCAACGGCTCGGCCACGCGCAGCGCGGCCGGCACGGTGCGCGACGTGGACGCCTCGGGCGTGTGGGTCGAGTTCTGACCCTGCGCCGCGCACACCCCCAACCGACTCACAGGAGCACAGCACCATGCTGATCAATCGCGCGAACCTCGCGGACATGTTCCGCGGCTTCCAACTCGTCTTCCAAGGCGCGTGGCAACAGGCGCCCTCGGTGTACGAGCGCGTGGCCACGGTGGTGCCCTCCACCGCCAGCGAAGAGAAGTACGCCTGGCTCGGCACGATGCCGCGCTTCAGGGAGTGGCTGGGCGACCGCCAGCTGCAGAGCCTGAAGACCCACGACTACACGGTGAAGAACAAGTCGTTCGAGAACACCGTGGAGGTGGACCGCGACGACATCGCCGACGACAAGCTGGGCATCTACACGCCAATGGTGCAGCAGCTGGGCGCCGAGGCCAAGACGCACCCGGACGAGCTGGTGTTCGCGGCCATGCTCAACGGCTTCAGCTCGCTGTGCTACGACGGCCAGTACTTCTTCGACACCGACCACCCGGTGGAAAACGCGGACGGGTCGATCGGCACCTGGAGCAACTTCGGCGGCGGCTCCGGCACGCCGTGGTTCCTGCTCAGCGTGAGCCGGCCGATCAAGCCGATCCTGTTCCAGAAGCGGCAGGACTACCGCTTCGTGGGCATGACCGACCCCAACGACGAGAGCGTGTTCATGCGCAAGAAGTACCGCTACGGCGTGGACGCGCGCGTGAACGTGGGCTACGGCCTGCCGCACTTGGCCTACGCCAGCAAGCAGACGCTGGACGCGACCAACTACAGCGCGGCGCGTGCCTCGATGGGCAGCCTGAAGGGCGACAAGGGCAAGCCGCTGAACATCATGGGCGACCTGCTCGTGGTGCCGCCGAGCCTGGAGAAGGCCGCGCTGGACGTGATCAAGGCCGAGCGGCTGGCGAGCGGCGCCAGCAACGTGATGCAGAACACCGCGCAGGTGCTCGTCACGCCCTGGCTGGCCTGACGCGGCCGCCGTAGCACTGCAACCCAACGGAGAGCCACATGGCCACTCAACGCAAGAGCACGCCGGCCGGCCCGGCGACCCGAGGCCTCAAGGTCGTTGCGCGCAGCGCAATCGGCTTCTGCCGCGCCGGCCGCCAGTTCGGCCCCGAGGCCACCATCGTGCCCCTGAGCGAGCTCACGCCCGACCAGGTGGAAGCGATCACCAACGAGCCGATGCTGGTGGCGCACGAGGTGGACATCGAGCCCAGCACCTAATACACCCCCCGTGATGGGGCGATGACGTTGGCGGGGCCCGTGCCCTCGCCATCGCGAGCCCTGCTGAGGGGAACCGCCGCACGGGGGCGGCCCAGCAACGAACGCCAGCACCATGCCGTACGCCACGCAACAGGACATGCAGGACCGCTACGGCTTGCCGAAGCTGGTGCAGCTGACCGACATCAACGAGCCGATGACCGGCGCGGTGGTGGGCGCGGTGCTCGACAGCAAGCTGGCCGACGCATCGGCCGAGATTGACGGCTACCTGGCCGGCCGCATGAGCGTGCCGCTGGCCGACCCGCCCGCAGTGGTGAAGGTGTACTGCTGCCGCATCGCGTACTACCTGCTGCTCGGTGCCGCGGCCGACGAGCTGGCGCGCATGGACTACAAGGGCGCGATCGACTACTTCCGCCGCGTGGCCACCGGTGACATCACGATGACGCCGCCGGATGCGGCGCCCGCGCAGGCCGGGCTGGGCAGCGTGAGCTTCGACCCAGGCACCAAGGTGATGGGTCGCGACGCCGAGTTCGGCGGTGACACGAGCAGCTGGAGTCGCTGCCTGTGAGCCGCGCGATCGATGCCGACTACCTCTTCGTGGGGCCGCTGGTGCTGGCGCGCCTGGCCGACCAGGTGACGGGCACGCCGGTGGAGGGCATCGAGGACATGGCGCAGGCGCGCGATGACGCGGACATGCGCCCGCGCGTGCTGTACGTGATGTGGGGCGGCGACCGCTTCGACACCACGGAGGCGGGCCGCGCGGCGAACGGCGCGAGCCAGAAGCTCTACCAGCGCTGGATCGTGTGGCTCAAGGTGCGCAACGCGAGCCAGGCCAGGAAGGACGCCCGCAACACGGAGGCCGGCGCGGTGCTGATGCAGGTGCACAAGGCATTGGCCGGCTGGGTGCCCCCGGGCGGGCTGCGGCCGCTGGTGCGCACGCAAGGCCCCGCGCCGGACTACAAGCCCGCGAGCGGGCTGTACCCGCTTTCATTCGAGATCCAGCTCGCGCTGTAGCGAGCGTTTTCACAGGAGACCATCATGTCCCAAGGCTTCTCTGGCGTCGGCCTCGTCGACCTCTACCCGCGCCTGCCGGGCGGCACGCAGGGCATCGGCCGCTTCGTGGGCAACTGCCCCAAGCTGAGCATCCGCTTCGACCCGAAGGCAGTGGAGCGCAACAGCGCGATGGACACTTCCCGCGGGCCGCTGCGCCGTATGACGCAGGCCACCGGCGCCACCATCGAGTTGACCAGCGACGAGTTCAACAAGAAGAACTTCGCGCTGGCCGTGGGCGGGCGCATCGACTCGGTGACGGCGAGCACCGCGCTCACGCATGCCTCGGAAACCGGCATGGTGGTGGGCGACCTGATCGCGCTGCCCGACAAGAACGTGAGCAACGTGGTGGTGACCGACTCCACCGGCAGCCCCAAGACGCTGGCCGCCGACCAGTACGAGCTCGACGCGTTCGCCGGCTCGATCAAGCTGCTGGACATCACCACGGGCGGCCCGTACGTGCAGCCTTTTCATGTGGCGTACGACAAGGGCGCGGTGGCCGTGATCGCCGGCCTGGCCGTGACCGAGCTGGAGCAGTGGCTTGTGCTGCGCGGCACCAACGTGGACACCGGCGAGCGCGGCATCTTGGACGTGTACCGCGCGCGCTTCCCAGCCAGCCAGGTGATCGACTTCCTCAGCAACGACTACGTGGACTTCACGTTCACCGGCACTGTGCTGCAGGACACCGGGCGCCTGGCGGCCGACGTGGGCGGGCAGTACTTCAAGTTCACCGTGCCGAGCACGATCGAGTGAGGCGTTGATGGCTGATCCATCGATCGAGTTCGTGCAACCGCTGTCGGTGACCTTCCCGCTCGAAGGGGAGGACATCACCATTACGCCGGTGACCGTGGGCGAGATGCCCGCGCTGCTGCGCACTGTGGAGCCGATGTTCGGCGAGCTGCTGCGGCTGGACGAGCCCACGCTGGCACGCCTGGCGGCCAACCAGTTCCAGCCTGGAGACGTTGCCACGCTGGTGCGTCTGTGCGGCGAGCACGGGCCGCGCGTGGTCGACGCGGTGGCGCTGTGCAGCCGCAGGACCAGCGCATCGGTGAGCGCGCTGTACATCGATCGCTTTGCGCAGCTGGCGGCGGTGTGCTTCCAGGTGAACCGCGATTTTTTCGTGCGGGCGATGCCGGGGCTGCGGCGCACGTTCGAGGCCCTGGCGTCGCCAAGCCAAGCGGCAAGCCCTTCGGCTGGGCAGACGCCTTCGAGCAGCTGACGGCGCACGGGCACCGGCACGCGGACATCCTGGGCTACACGCTGCAGCAGTTTCGCGGCTACCTGGAGCGCAGCCTCAAGCGCGACAGGCGCCGCGACCGCATGCAGCTGCTGGCTGCGCACCTGGGCTTCAACGGCGGCGACGGCCTGAAGAACGCGCTGCAGGCGCTGAGCGACGAGTGACGCGATGACCATCGAAGCAAAGCTGCGCATCACACCGCTGTTCGACGCGGTGTTCTCCGCGCTCTCACAGCTCAAGCGCGAGGTGCAGAGCGTGAACGGCGGCACCGCCGCGCCGAGCGGTGGCACCTCGCCGCTGAAACCTCTGAGCGACGGCGCCGCGCGGCTGGGCGCGCAGCTGCTAGCGCTGCGCAAGCAGCTCGATGCGGTGACCACATCGCCCGCCGGCGGCGCGGGCCAGGGGGACGGCGGCGCGCCGCTTGCGCTGCTGACCGAGCGCGCCAAGGCACTGGGGGCGCAGCTGCTGGCGCTGCGCCAGCGCCTGGGCGGCTTCCAGGGCGCGAGCGACGACGCCGGCAAGAGCGTGAAGCTCACCGCCAACGAGATGCGGCAGCTCAGCCCGCAGATCACCGACATCGTGACCGGCCTGGCCAACGGCCAGAGCGTGCTGCAGGTGTTCACGCAGCAAGGTGGCCAGGTGGTCGACGTGCTCGGCGGCATGGGACGGGCGATGACGGTCCTGCGCAGCCTGCTCACGCCACTGAACATCGGGCTGGGCCTGATGGTGGGCGCGATTGCCACCGTGGCCGTGCAGGCGCTGCAGGGCAGCCGGCAGAGCGCCGAGCTGCGCCGCCAGCTGGCGCTCACCGGCGAGGCAGCGGGCCAGACAGCCGACCAGGTGGGCCACCTGGCCGAGACCATCGCGGCCGAGCAGCAGGTGTCGATCAACAGCGTGCGCGAGACGCTGATCTCCCTGGTGGCCACCGGGCAGTATGTGGATTCGACCCTGGGTGCGGCGGGGCGCGCGATCACTGCCATCAGCAAGCTCTCCGGCCGCTCGGCCGAGGAAGTGCAGAAGGAGCTGGACGGCCTTTCCACCAACGTGGCCGCGGGCGCGCTGCAGCTCAACCGCAGCTACAACTTCCTCACGGCCACGCAGTACGAGTACATCCGCTCGCTTGAAGCGCAGGGCCGCTCGCAGGAGGCGATGCGCGTAGCGCTGAACGAGCTGTCGAGCACGATCGAGGGCCGCACCGCGCATTCACTGGGCACCCTGCAGCGCCTGTGGCTGGCCGTGGGCAAGGCGGTGTCCGACACGCTGGACAAGATGCGCGCGATCGGGCGCGACGAGACGCCAGAGCAGGCACTGGAGAAGAGCATCCAGTCGCTCACGGCCAGGCTGCTGGAGCTGGAGCAGCTGAAAGCTCGAGGCGGCCGCATCGCCATCGGCGTGGGCCAGGGTGAGACGCAGAATCAGATCGACCAGGTGAGCGCGGACCTCAACGAGGCCAAGCGCGAGCTGGCGCGGATCCGCCAGCGTGCTGCCGACAAGAGTGCGGCGCAGCAGGAGGAGAACCAGAAGCTGCTGGAGGCCAGCAAGCAGTACCAGGATGCGCTGGCCGAGGTGGACCTTGCGGGCACTCAGAAGCTGCTGGCGCAGCAGGAGGGCTTCCTCGACCAACGCCAGGCGCTGGTGGAGCGTTCGTATGCCAACGGGCTGCTGAGCGCGCGCGACCAGGCGCTGCAGCTCAACGCAATCGATCAGCAGCGCCTGGCTGCGCAAAAGGCAGCCCTGGAACGGCAGCTGCAGATCGAGCAGGCACGCGTTACCGAGAAACCGGTGGACGAGCTGGCCAAGCAGGCCAAAGTGAGCCAGATCGAGGCGCAGCTGCTCGGCCTGGAGGCCAAGCTGCGGCAGGCCGGCACCGAAGGCCGCACCATCGTGGAGGCCGACGCGCTGAACACGGCGCGCGACAACGCCACCGCCTGGGCGCAGATCTGGCAGCAGGCCATGCAGCAGGTGCGCCAGCTGGCGCAGCAGAACGCCGGCGCAAGGGCTTTGCGTGAGACGGACCCGCAGGCCCGCGCCGACGCCGAGGCCGCTGCCAAGGTGGCCGAGCTGCGGCAGCAGGCCGCCGACCTGGAGCGCGACCTCACGCTGCGAATCAGCCTCGCGGTGGACCCGGCGCAGAAGGCCGCGCTTGAGACCCAGCTGAAGGCCCTGGCACGCGAAAGCCAGGCCGCCATCGACGAGCAGGCGCGCCAGGCGCGAGTGGCCAGCTTCCAGGCACAGCTGGCCGACCTGCAGCAGGCGCTGCAGCTGCAGGAGCAGGCGATCGACGCCGAGGTGGAGCGCGGCGCCATCACCACGAGCGACGGGGAGAGGAAGAAGTTCGCGGCCCGTGCGCAGGCGATTCCGCAGCTGGAACGGATCCTGCAGCTACAGCAGCAGATCGCCGCCACGCCGGCCGAGCGCAACGACGCGCAAGGGGCCAAGCAGCAGATCGACGTTCTCAAGTTCCAGCAGACCGAGCTGGAAAAGGTGCTGCGGACCAGCACGCAGAACGGCTTCTCGCAGTTCCTGGTGGACATCACCACCAAGACGAAGAAGGCAAAGGAGGCGGTGCAGGACTTTGCGTTGAGCGTGGCGCGCAGCCTGCTTGACCTCATTGCGAAGCGGCTGGGCGAGCAGCTCGTGGACTCGCTGTTTCCCTCCGGTGGCAGCGGCGGCTCGGCGGGTGCAAATGGCGGCAGCGGATCCAACGGCTTCTGGGCCGCGGCGGCGCAGTTCATCGCATCGCAGTTCCACAGCGGCGGCATCGTTGGCGCCGGCGGCACTGCGCGCAGCATGCCGCTCGCAGCGTTCGCCTACGCCCCCCGCTACCACTCCGGCGGCATCGCCGGCCTGGCACCCAACGAGGTGCCGGCCGTGCTGCAGGTGGGCGAGGAGGTGCTGACGAAGGATGACCCGCGCCACATGAACAACCTGCGCAGCGGCATCGGCGACGTGAGCATCAGCGTGCAGGTGCAGGGAGCGCAGGGCGACAACGGGCAACTGCAGGGCGCCGGTACCGCGCTGGCGCGCGTGGTGCGCACGTCGATCGAGCAGTGGGCCGCAGAGCAGAGCCGCCAAGGCGGCGTACTGGCAAGGGGGTAAGCCATGAGCCTGGCACCGTTTGACTGGGTGGAGAGCGCCAGCACCTCGCTGGACGAGCAGCCGCGCGTCAAGGCCACGCGCTTCGGTGACGGCTACGAGGAGCGGGAGCCCGACGGGCTGAACCCGATCACGCAGAAGTGGGACGTGGTGTTCCGCGACGTGGACGACGACATCGCCACCGACATGGTGGAGTACTTCCGCGCCGCCGCCGGCGTGGATTCGTTCGGCTGGACGCCGCTGTGGCACACCGCCGAGATCAAGGTGGTGGCGCGCAGCTGGCGCCGCACGCAGAGTGACACCTGGGGCAAGAGCGACATCACCGCGGTGTTCGAGCAGGTGTTCGAGCCATGACGATCGCGCAGGAGATCACCAAGCTGGCGCGCACCGCCAAGATCACGTTGTACGTGCTGGACGCGAGTGGCCTGGGCGGCGACGTGCTCCACTACCACAACGGCACCAACAAGCTGAGCCAGCCGGTGGTATGGCAAGGCGTCACGTACAACCCGTTCCCGATCGAAGCCACGGGCTTCGACGCGGTGAGCAGCGGGCCGCTGCCGCGGCCCGTGCTGCGCGTATCCAACGTGAGCGGGTTGGTGAGCGTGCTGCTGCGGCAGTACGGCAACCTGGAGGGCGCGCTGCTGATCCGCCGGTGTACGCATGCACGCTTCCTGGATGCGGTGAACTTCCCCGGCGGGGTGAACGACGAGGCCGACCCCACGGCGGCTTACCCTGACGACACGTGGACGGTGGACCGCGTGCGCACGCGCAACCGCCTGCTCGTGGAGTGGGAGCTGGCCAGCCCCCACGACCTGGAAGGCGTGATGCTGCCGCGGCGCCAAGTGAACCCCTTCAGCTGCTCGGTGCAGTACCGCGGCGCCGATTGCGGCTACACGGGCGGGCCGGTGGCGATGCTCGACGACACGCCCACCACCGACCCCGCGCTGGACAAGTGCGGCCAGCGCCTGAAGAGCTGCCGCCTTCGCTGGGAGGTGGTGGACGCGAGCGGCGTCATGAACAAGGAGCTGCCGTTCAGCGGCTTCCCTGGAGCCGGCCAGCTACGCAGTGTTTAGTGGGCCCGCGTGGTGGGCGTTAAACCGGTTTAACTACCTGCGCCAGGCGGGCACGCCGAGCATCGGCGCATGCCCATCGAGCTAACCGACGACTTGCGCGCCGAGCTGTGCGCCGCTGCTGCAGTGGCGATGCCGCGCGAATGCTGCGGCCTGGTGATCCGCCCGCACGGCGTGCCCACGCTGCACTACTGGCCTTGCCGCAACATGCTCGGAGCGCCAGCAGCGCAAGACCGTTTCGTGCTGGACCCCGCCGACTACGCGGCTGCAGAGGACCAGGGCGAAGTGGTGGCAGTGGTGCACAGCCACCCCAACGCGAGCGCCAACCCCAGCATGGCCGACCGGGTGGGCTGCGAGAAGAGCGCGCTGCCGTGGCTGATCGTAGGCTGGCCCAGCGGTGTGATCGTGCAGTTGGAGCCCTGCGGCTGGCGGGCGCCGCTGCTGCAGCGCGAGTTCGCCTTCGGCGTGCTGGACTGCTACACGCTGATTCAGGACTACTACCTGCGCACGCTCGCCATCGAGCTACCGGACTTCGAGCGCGAGGATGGCTTCTGGGAGCGGCGCCTGGTCGACGGCGTGTGGCAGCCCGGCCAGGAGATCTACCTGCAGAACTTCGAGGTGGCTGGTTTCGTGCGCGTGCCCGGCTTTCCACGGCTGCACGACGTGGTGCTGATGCAGGTGGCCGCCAACGTGACCAACCACGGCGCGGTGTACTTGGGCGATGGCCAGATCCTGCACCACCTGTATGGCCAGCTGAGCTGCCGCAACCCCTACGGCGGCACCTGGCAGATGCACACGACCGCGGTGGTGCGCCACCGCTCGCTGGCATGAACAGCACCCTGTTGCGTGAGGTGCGCCTGTATGGCGCGCTGGGCCGCCGCTTCGGCCGCGTGTTTCACCTGGCGGTGAGCACGCCGGCGGAGGCGGCGCGCGCGCTGTGCGCGGTGCTGCCAGGCTTCAAGCGCGAGTTCGTGGGGCCGGACGGCAGCCAGGCCTATCACGTGTTCGTGGGGCGCGGACCGCGGCGCGCGGCCATAGGCGCGGAGCAGAAGAACGACCTGGTGGGCAGCGAGGAGCCGATCCGCATCGTGCCGGTGATTGCCGGCGCCAAGCGTGGCGGCGTGCTGCAAACGGTGATCGGCGTAGTGCTGATCGCCGTGGGCTTGTACGTGGGCAACGAATACCTCGTGAAGGCGGGAGCGATGCTGGTGGTCAGCGGCGTGGTGCAGATGCTGTCACCACAGCGCAAGCCGCCTGACAAGACGGAGAACGCGCCCAGCTACGGCATGGATGCCGGCGCGCTCAACACTGTCGACGCCGGCGGCCCGGTGCCGCTGGCCTTTGGCCGTGTGATTGCGGGCTCGGTGCAGGCCTCCGCCGGCTTGAGCACAGACCAGCTGCTCGCACCAGGTGGCTCACCCATCACGAACCCGGCGCTGCCCGCCTACATGCCAGGCGACCCGTATCGGGAGACCCCATGAGCACCGGCCCCATCCGTGGCGCCAAGAAGGGCGGCAGCCGCACGCCGGTGGAGTCACCCGACAGCCTGCGCAGCGTGCAGTTTGCCCAGCTGGTGGATTTGCTGAGCGAGGGCGAGGTGGAGGGCCTGGTAAACGGGCTGAAGAGCGTGTACCTCGACGGCGTGCCGCTGCAGAACGAGGACGGCACGCTCAACTTCGACGGCGTGCAGCTGGCCTTCAACCCCGGCACGCAGGGCCAGGCCGCACTGCCCGGCATCGACACCGTGCAATCGGAGCAGGCGGTGGGCGTGGAGGTGGTCAAGCTCACGCCAGTGGTGCGCACGATCACGAACCCGAGCGTGGACAGCGCGCGCGTGACGATCATGGTGCCGGCGCTCTCCACGCTGGACGCCTCCAACGGCGACTTAAAGGGGGCGAGCTTCGAGTACTCGATCGAGCTGCAGAGCAACAGCGGCGGCTTCGTGGAGGTTTTTCGCAAGACGATCAGCGGCAAGACGACGAGCACCTACAAGTACGCCACCAAGTTCGCGCTGACGGGCCCGGGGCCCTGGGACATCCGCGTGACGCGCATCACCGACGACAGCACCTCGTCGGCCGTGCAGAACGCCTTCTACTGGGACAGCTACACCGAGATCCAGTCGGTGAAGCTGCGCTACCCCAACTGCGCGGTGGTGGGGCTGCAGGTGAGCGCCAAGCAGTTCAACCGCGTGCCCACGCGTGCCTATGACCTGATGGGCCTGCGCATCCAGGTACCGAGCAACTACGACCCCGTGGCCGGCACCTACAGCGGCGTGTGGGACGGCACCTTCAAGATCGCGTGGACCAACAACCCGGCCTGGGTGTTCTACGCGATGTGCACCAACGCACGTTGGGGCCTTGGGCAGTTCATCTTCCCGTCGCAGGTGGACAAGTGGGCGCTGTACGCCATAGGGCAGTACTGCGACGAGAAGGTGAGCAACGGTTATGGGGGAACCGAGCCGCGTTTCACCTGCAACCTGTACCTTCAGACGCGCGTGCAGGCCTATCGGGTGCTGCAGGACCTGGCGGCCGTGTTCCGCGGCATCACCTACTGGGGCGACAGCCTGCTGCACGTGGCGCAGGACGCGCCGGGGAACGCGGTGATGCTGTTCACCAACGGCAACGTGGTGGACGGGCTGTTCACCTACCAGAGCGTGAGCAACCGGCAGCGGCACAGCGTGTTCGTGTGCTACTACAACGACCTCACGCAGCTGGGCAAGCGCGTTCCCGAGATCTACGTGGACGAGGCGGAGCTGGCGCGCCGCGGCCTGGTCGAGTACGAGATGGCGCCCATCGGTGTCACCTCACGCGGCCAGGCACACCGGCTGTGTCGCTGGGCCGCCTACAGCGAGGCGGCTGGCGAAGTGGTCACCTTCAAGGCCGGTGCACAGGCCGCGGTGCTCAAGCCTGGCCAGCGCTTCCAGGTGGCGGACGCTGACGAGGCTGGCCAGCGCCTGGGCGGCCGCGTGCACAGCGCCACCAGCACCACCGTGACGCTGGATGCGGACGTGGTGCTGCCGGCCGGCGAGGCGTTCAGGCTGGTGATCATGTCGCCGGACCCGGCTGACGGGGCTAGCTTCATCACCGAGTCGCGCGCAGTCACCACGCCCGCTGGCACCACGCGCACGATTACCGTGCACGTCGCGTTCAGCAGCGTGCCCTCGGCAGCCGCGATCTGGGTTCTACGCAGCGAGGTGGTGGAGCCCACCGAGTGGACGTGCATCTCGCGCACCGAATCGAAGGCCGATGACGGCACCGAGCAATATGAGGTGACCGGGATCGCGCACGACCCACTCAAGTACGACGCGATCGAGCAGGGCTTGGTGATCGAGCCGCGCTCGATCTCGCGCCTGAGCAAGGTGCCGCCGGCGCCTACCGACATGGTGTTCACCGAAACGCCGTACCTGGTGGGGGCCACCTACCGCAGCCGCATGACGATCAGCTGGGCTGAGCCGGCGCGGGGCCTGTTCTTTGCGGTGAGCTGGCGCCAGAACGGCGGCGGCTGGACCGACATGGCGCTCACCAGCGCCAACTCGGTGGATCTGGACGGCCTGCCGCCCGGCGAACTCGAGGTGGAGGTGGTGTCGCAGAACGCGCTGGGCGTGCCCTCCTACGCGCTCACGGGCAACTTCACTGTGGTGGGCCGGGCGATCGGCGTGGCCTGCAAGGTGAACACCGACCTGTTCGGCGGCACGCCGAACTACAACGAGGCGTACATCCACGGGCTTACCTTCAGCGGCCAGCCGATCGACGCGCCAGGCGCGATCTGGATCAACGGAGCGATCGTGTCGGTGCCCAACGGTGTGCTGTTCACGAACCAGGGGCCTGAGCGCGGATGGGTGGTGTTCGACACGGCGGGCGCCAACTTCGTGATGAACGGCGTGCGCACCCGCTACGCGTTTGCGCGCAAGAGCGGGGGGCAATGGCAGTACGACAACAACGGCAGCGGCTGGGTCGACTTCACGCCAGGCGCAACGCACTTTCTCATCGGCTCGATGGAGACGGGCAACGCAGACACCGGCACACCCGGTACCGGGCCGGGCATCTCGTCGATGGTGATGTGGACCAACGGGCTCAACCCTGAGGCGGTGGCCACCTTGGGCGAGAGCGCGGTGTGGTCGAGCATCACGGGCAGCGGAAAGCCGGCGGATGGGGCCACGGCGGACGTGACGTTGGTCGCTCGCGGCAACTGCGCTGTCGCCGGCAACGTGGCGGCCAAAGGGGGCGGGGCCGCCTGGGACTCCGATGTGTACAGCGTGCAGAGCTACACGGCAGGGGCCTACGCCGAGGCGGTGCCTGTGGCGACGGGCATGGATGTGATGTTCGGGCTCAACAGCGACCCAAGCGCCGACGTGGGCTTCGGAGGCCTGGACTTCGCGCTGTACTGCGAGGCTGGCTCCAATCTGCTGCAGGCCTATGAGAGCGGCGCGGGCATCACGCTGGGCAACTACGCGGCGGGCGACGTGCTCACGGTGGTGTACGACAACTCGAACGTGCGCTATCTGCAGAACGGCAATGTGTTGCGCACCGTCGCCGCCCCGGCGGGTCTGAAGCTCTACTGGGACAGCAGCTTCGGCTCGGTGGGCGCCACGCTCAAGGGCATCCGCTTTGCGCCGCTTTCTGCCAACGACTGGGGGAGCATCGGCAGCCGGCCGAGCGACGGCGAGATCAAGAACAACCTGCTCGATTCGACCTGGTGGCAGCCAGGCGCCGCCATTGCGTGGGGGCGCAACACCAGCGACGCAGGCGACAGCGACACGTTCGTGTGGGGCATCGGCCCGCGCGGCAACACCGAGGCGCTGTGGCAGGCCGTGGCGGGCACCGACGGGGCTGCGGCGGGCGGATGGAACGCTGGGCCATCGGGCTCCTCGAACTGGTTCGAGATCGATCCCGCCAAGGCCTATCGATTCGTGGTGCCGGTCAAGAAGGTGTCCGGCGATGGGCAAGTCTTTTGGGGCATTCGCGCCCACGACGTTTGCGACCTGAACACCACCACGGAGAACGCCAACCCCTACTTTTCCGGGAGCGCAACGCCGGCGCTGAGCAAGTGGCACTACATGGTGGGCTTCGTCTTTCCGGCAGGGCAAACGGGGTGCACGCACACAGGCGCCGGCATATACGACGCCACCACGGGCCTGCTGGTGCAGCAGGGTCTCAACTTCAATTGGGTAGCCGGCATCACGCGCACCGGCACGCGCGCCTACCAGTACTACTCGTCGGCCGGCGCCACAGCGCTCTTCGGCAAGCCGATGGTGCACGTGGTCGACGGCAGCGAGCCGAGCTTGAAAGAGCTGCTGCAGGCCTCGGCGCTGCTGAACAGCGAGCAGCAGTGGTCGGATGTGAATGGCCGGCCCAAGCTGTACCGCGTGGCGTCCCAGGGCCTCAACGACACGCACGCGCCGATCGGGGCAGGCCTGTACGACGGCGAGACGGGCACCCTGCTGTTCGGGCCGGCGCGCAGCTATTCGATGGTGCGCATCTCGCGCGCCACCGGAGCGATCGCGTTCTCGCAGAGCTACGACGTGTATGCCGCCGGCGCGGGCACGTCGGGCCGCGACGCGGCCGCGCTGGCCGCGGATCTCAACGCGACCGGGCCCGACTACGTGGTGGTGGTCTTCACCTACGACGAGCCGCAGAACCTACGGCTGACGGGTGGCCTGCTGGCTGCCATGAAGCGCTGCGGTGCGTCGGAGCCGTTCTTTGGGGCCTCGGCGCGCTTCAAGTCGCGCTCGGCCTACCTGCTGATCGGCATCGCGGGCTGCCAGGAAGGCAACGGCTTCGAGCAGTACATGGGCGACGTCGACAGCGACACCAACGCCTGGTGCGACGCCAGCTTCAGCATCAAGAACGGCACTCTCAGCGCCAGCGGCAACAGCGCCACGCCGCGCTCGATCATCGACTACGGGTACCTCGGCGACCTGGCGGCCACTGCCGATGTGCAGCTGCTGGGCCGCGGCATCACGGTGAGTGGCAACGGCGCCACCAAGGCGGCCGGATCGGCCGCATGGGACTCCGACTGCTACAGCATCGACAGCTACACCGGCGGGGCCTACGCCTCGGCCGTGCCGGGCAGAACCGACTGCGCGCGCATGTTCGGCCTCAACGCGGACCCGACGCTGGACGCCGGCTACGCGAGCATCGACTTCGCGTGGTACCTGCGCGGCGACGGCGCAGTGGACATCTACGAGAGCGGCAACGGCATAGGCGTCGGTTCCGGCTACAGCGCAACCGACGCGTTCGGCGTGGTGTACGACAACAACACGGTGCAGTACGTGCAGAACGGCGTGGTGGTGCGCACGGTTGCCGCACCGCCCGGGTTGAGGCTGTACTTCGACAGCAGCTTCCACACGGTGGGCGGCACGCTCAGGCAGATCCGCTTCGGCCCGATGACGGCACGCACCCGCGTGTGGCGCCAGGCCAGCGACCCCGGCGCTGCAGCGATCGCGGGCGACACCTGGGTGCTGCTCGATGGCAGCGGCAATGAGATCGGCACCTACGCGCGCTACGGCGGGGGCTGGGTGCCCATTCGCACCCGCACCTACCGCCAGTCGAGCGACCCGGCCATCTCGGGCACGCCCCCGGAGGGCTCGGTGTGGCAGGACACCGGCAGCGGCCGCGAGTACGTGTGGCTCGGCGGCGCCTGGCGGGCGGTGGTGGGCGACGGTTCGATCGACACCGCGCAGGTGGCCGACGCGGCCATCATCGAAACCACCGACTTCTTCGATGCGGCCGGCATCTCCTACTCCACCATCGCCTAAGCGCTATGGCACTTCCCTCCGGCACCTTCAACAGCCCACGCTCGGGCAAGCTGTCGATCAGCTTCAGCGGCGTGTGGAAGAACAACAACTCGGATCCCTGGGGCGGTGGCAACGCAGGGGGCAACGACATCAGCCTCAAGGGCTTCGCCGGCGCGGCCTCCTGCCAGCTCAACCGCAACGTCACCAGCGCCACGATCGAACTCGATTACACGGCCAACACGAACGTCTCCGTGGGCATGACTGAGATCAGCCACACCATCAGCGGTGCCTCCGTCATCTCGGCCAGCCAGCTGCGCATCCGCTGCCGGCTGATGAAGAAATGAGCGCCGCCATGCATTGGGTCTACCGACTGAGCGACGGCCGCTTTACCGGCGCCGCCATCTCTTGCACCCCCCCGAACCCAGCGTTCCTGGCCGCCCACACCCCAGAGGGCTGTGCGCTATACCAAGGCCAGGTCGACCACGAGCGCCACCAGGTGGTTCTGGTCACCGACGACCACGGCAACAGCGTGCCGACGCTCCAGAGCGTGCTACCGCCGCGCCCAGCCGACACTCCGCTGGCCACCTGGCACTGGGACGACGCCGCGCAGCACTGGGCGCACGAGCTCACTGCCGCCGGCCACGCCCTCAACGCCCGCGCCGAGCGCGACAGGCGCCTGCTGGCCACCGACTGGTCGCAGGGCCAGGACGTTCCCAAGGCGCTGGCCAAGCTGTGGGCCGAGCATCGCCAGGCGCTGCGCGACGTGCCGCAGCAACCGGGCTTCCCCACGCAGATTGAGTGGCCGGTGCCGCCAGATTGAAAAAAGCCAGGGCGACCCTCCGCCGCGTTGCAGCGCTTTGGAGGACCGCCAGACCGCAGAACGTGCCTGCGAACCAGCCGAGGCCCTGACACCACCCGGGTGGCGGGGCGAAGTGTAACTACCGGAGTTCGCACATGGCCCAGCCCATCATTCCGTGGCTCGGCGGCAAGCGCCGCTTGGCAGACACCCTGCTTCACAGGTTCCCGTCCCACTCGTGCTACGTCGAGCTGTTCGCCGGCGGCGCCGCGCTGTACTTTCTGAGGCCGCCTGCTGAGGTGGAGGTGATCAACGACCTCAACGGCGACCTGGTGAACCTGTACCGTGTCGTGAAGCACCACCTCGAAGAGTTCGTGCGCCAGTTCAAGTGGGCGCTGAGCAGCAGGGAGGTGTTCAAGTGGATGCAGGACACACCGCCGCCAACGCTCACCGACATCCAGCGGGCTGCGCGCTTCTTCTACCTCCAGCACCACGCGTTCGGCGGCAAGGTGGAGGGGCAGAGTTGGGGCACCGCCACGACGGCGCCACCGGTGAACCTCCTGCGCATCGAGGAGAACCTGAGCGCGGCGCATCTGCGGCTGTCGGGCGCCTACATCGAGCACCTGCACTGGGCCGACTGCATGGAGCGCTACGACCGCCCGCACACACTTTTCTACGCCGACCCCCCGTACTGGCAAACCGAGGGCTATGGAGTGGCCTTCCCGTGGTCGGAATACGAGCTGCTGGCCACCAGGATGGCCCAGCTGAAGGGCAAGGCGATCGTCAGCCTGAATGACCACCCGGACGTGCGCAGGTGCTTCTCGGCCTTCCAGATGGAGGCACTGGACATCGAGTACACGGTTGGCGGGGGCCAGAACCGAGCCCCACGGCGCGAGCTGATCATCTACAGCTGGGACCGCGATGCCGAACCGGCCGGCCTGTTCTAGCGTTGCGCCCTGCTCAATTCTGTTTCGCTCAGGGCAAGCGCAACGGAGGGCTGTTTATCGCAGTGGATGCCGGGCATTTTTCGCGCGCGGCATCAGCCAGATGCAGCTCGAATCGATGCCGAGGCTCGACCGCCGCCTGCAGAAAGCGCT
>CAMLIZ010000079.1 GCA_946480245.1 uncultured Pseudomonadota bacterium | reverse complement strand
CTTCTGCTCCTGGTACTTGAACTTGCCGTAGTCCATCAGCCGGCACACCGGCGGATCGGCCTGAGCGGCAATCTCGACCAGATCAACGTCCCGCTCGCCCGCCATCTGCAGCGCTTCCTGCAAGCTAACGATGCCCAGAGGCTCGTTGTCGGGGCCGTTCAGGCGCACCTGCAGCGCGGTGATCTCGCGATTCAAGCGGTGCTTGCGCTCCACGTTGGGAATGCGACGGTCAGCAAAAGTAGCGATGGTGTGAACCTTTCAAGAAACCAAGGCAAAGGCTTCAGACAAAAACGACAGCGCGCCTCGAAGGGCAGCCTTAAACCTTGGCGGCGATGTCGGCGGCGAGCTTCTCGGTGAAGGCGTCGACCGGCATCACCCCGAGATCCTGGTTGCCCCGGGCGCGCACCGCAACGGCCCCGCTTGCCTTCTCCTTGTCACCCACGACAAGGATGAACGGAACCTTTTGCAAAGAATGCTCGCGGATTTTATACGTGATTTTCTCATGGCGCAAATCGGCCTGCACTCTAACTCCTTGTTTTTGAAGCAGTTTCGCCACTTCGGATACATAGTCGTGCTGGCCGTCCGTGATGCTCGTCACCACCACCTGCACCGGCGCCAGCCATACCGGCAAGGCGCCCGCGTGCTGCTCGACCAGAATGCCGATGAAGCGCTCCATCGAGCCGACGATCGCGCGGTGCAGCATCACCGGCACCTGGCGTTCGCCACTCTCGGCCACATATTCGGCACCCAGGCGGCCGGGCATCGAGAAATCGACCTGCATCGTTCCGCACTGCCATTGCCGGCCGATGGCATCCTTCAGCGTGTACTCGATCTTGGGGCCGTAGAACGCGCCGTCGCCCGGCGCAATCTCGAAATCCACGCCCGAACGCCGCAGGCTCTCGACCAGCGCGTGCTCGGCCTTGTCCCAGCTTTCGTCGGAGCCGATGCGCGCTTCCGGCCGCGTGGCCACCTTGTAGATGATGTGCTCGAAGCCGAAGTCCCTGTACACCTTCTGCAGCAGCGCGGTGTAGGCCACGCACTCACCGAGGATCTGGTCCTCCGTGCAGAAGATGTGCCCATCGTCCTGAGTGAAGCCGCGCACCCGCATGATGCCGTGCAGGCCGCCCGTCGGCTCGTTGCGATGGCACTGGCCGAACTCGCCGAAGCGCAGCGGCAGGTCGCGGTAACTCTTGATGCCCTGCTTGAAGATCAGGATGTGCCCCGGGCAGTTCATCGGCTTGAGGGCGTAGTCGCGCTTCTCGCTCTCCGTGGTGAACATGTTCTCGCGGTACTTGTCCCAGTGGCCTGTCTTCTCCCACAGCGTCTTGTCGAGCAGTTGCGGGCCCTTGACCTCCAGGTAGCCGTTGTCGCGGTATACGCGCCGCATGTACTGCTCCACCTCCTGCCACACGGCCCAGCCCTTGGGATGCCAGAACACCACGCCGGGAGCGTGGTCGTCGATGTGAAACAGATCCAGTTCGCGGCCGAGCTTGCGATGGTCGCGCTTCTCGGCCTCCTCCAGCATGCGCAGGTACTGTTGCAGCTCGTCCTTGGTGGCCCAGGCCGTGCCGTAGATGCGCTGCAGCTGCTCATTGCGGTGATCGCCACGCCAATACGCACCGGCCACTTTCATCAGCTTGAAGTGCTTCAGGCGGCCCGTGCTCGGCACGTGCGGGCCGCGGCACAAGTCCTCGAAGCGGCCTTCGCGATACAAGGACACATCCTCATTCTGCGGGATGCTGCCGATGATCTCGGCCTTGTACTCCTCGCCCAGGCTCTTGAAGTGGGCCACCGCCTCGTCGCGCGGCAGCACGCGACGCTCCACCTTCTCGTCCTTGCGCGCCAGTTCGGCCATCTTGGCCTCGATGGCCGACAGGTCCTCGGGCGTGAACGGGCGCTTGTACGCGAAGTCGTAGTAGAAGCCGTTCTCGATGACCGGGCCGATCGTGACCTGCGCCTCCGGGAACAGCTCCTTCACCGCATAGGCGAGCAAGTGGGCTGTGGAATGGCGGATCACCTCCAGGCCCTCTGGATCCTTGTCCGTCAAGATGGCCAGCGGCGTGTCGCGCTCCAGCCTATGGCTGGTGTCCACCACGCGCGCCTCCTTGCCATGGCCGATGCGGCCGGCGATCGCCGCCTTGGCCAGGCCGGGGCCGATGGCGGCCGCCACCTCGCCCACCGTGGGCGGCTGCGGGAACTCGCGCTGCGAGCCGTCGGGCAACTGGATCGTGATCATCGAAGAACTCCAAAAAGAAAAAGCGCGGTGGGCAACCGCGCTTTTCAGGAACGAGAGACGTTTATGGACGTGACAAGCCGCGGTCAGATCAACCTGTGAAGGTGGTGAACGACGTAGTTCGCGGTGTCATAACCAGTCAGCCTTTCTCGCCCTTGTGAGAGTATGGAACCGACATTGTAGCGGCAGCAGTCAAGCGGGAAAGGTTGCGTCAGAAGCCGGTCGCCTCAGGCGAGCAGTTGTGCATCCACACCGCCCGGGCGGGACACCAGCGTCTCGAACTCGTCGGCCAGGCGCTGGCTTTCGGCGAGTGCGCGTTCCCAGGCGTTCACGCGGCCATCGAAATCATCGCCATAGGCCTTGAAGTCGCCGCGGTCGGGCAGCTTGGCGTTGGGCAGCGTACGCACCCACTCGGGGTTGGGCACCAGCAGCACCACGTTGGCCAGGCGTGCGGTGGCACGGTGCCGGTGGTGCAGGCCCTTGTCCAGCCACCCCGGCACGACGCGGGGCTGGAAATGCGGGTACAGCACCAGCCCTTCGCCGGCCATCGACGCATAGTCCAGATGCAGGTGGTAGTCGGTGATGCCACCGTCCCAGTAGGCGCCGGGCGGCGCGCCCGGGATGTCGTGCACCGCGTCGAGCCAGAAGGGGATCGAGCAGCTGGCCAGGATGCTCGCGCTGAGGTTGTCGGGCGCGAGCGCGAACTGCTGCGTGCGGAAATCCTGTGTAAGTAGTGGCAGGGGATCGCGTGGGTCGGAGAAGATCGCGCGCTCCAGCCATGCACCCATCGCACGACGGCTCACTGCGTTGGTGGCAAACGCACCCAGGTAGCCCAGCGGCGTGCGCACTCGGCCTTGGCGCCGGAGCAGGGCATGACGGCCGCGGCTGGTGAATACGTGCAGGCGGTAGCGCGGGTGCGAGAGCACCGTCCGTTCATGGCCGCCGAACTGCTCGTCGAGCTTGGCGCGAAACACTGCGCTCACCGCACGCGGACCACCAGGCCAGCGCTGGTGGATGTAGTCGTGGGCCATGCGCGCAAGCGCTGCGTCCGGGTCGGGCATGCACGCACAGGCCAGGCGCCAGGCACCAATGGAGGCACCCAGCAGGTGCAGCGTGTGCTGCGCGGGCTTGAGCCAATGACCGAAGATGAACCGGTCGATCGGGTTCAGCGCCAGCCCCTTGGGGCCGCCGGCGGCGCCAGGCACCACGCCCACATGCTCGGGACGCAAGCCATGGTCACGCAGATGCTGCCGGGCTCGCTGGCCGGCGTAGACGAGAAGCGCTTGCATGGGTGCGAATGCTACGGCCGATGCAGCGCAAGGCGCACGCGGAAGCACGCGCCCGGCCCCGCCCGATCGAGCAGGCTCAAGGAACCGCCGAGGCGCCGCACGATCTGCCAGCTGATCGCCAGGCCCAGGCCCGCGCCCTGAGGTGCGGCCTCGCTCTGCGCCCACCCCCGCGAGAACTTGTGGAAGATGCGCTCGCGCTCCTCCGCGCGGATGCCCGGGCCGTTGTCGTCGACCAGCACCTCGTAGCAGCCGTCGTCGACCCGGCTGCTGATGCGAACCTCGGGCGCGGCGCTGCGGTTGTACTTGATCGCGTTGGAGATCAGGTTGATGAAGACCTGGCTCAGGCGATCGGCATCGGCGAGCACCTGTACCGGTGCGGCAAGCCGTGCCTGCCGCAACTGCACCCCGCCTTTGGCGGCCAGCGCCTCGCACACGGCGATCGCGTTCGCCAGAGGCTGCTCAGGATCCACCGGCTGCAGCAGCCATGGCGCGTCACCGCCCTCGAGCACGCTCAGGTCGAGGATGCCGTCGAGCAGGCGCGTCATGCGAATGCTTTCGTCGTGGATCACCTG
Source organism: uncultured Pseudomonadota bacterium (assembly GCA_946480245.1). The sequence continues at coordinate 15,968 of CAMLIZ010000079.1, read as the reverse complement.
CAGGTAGCGGTGCACCTGTGTCTGCGGCAGATCCGGTGCGTCAAGCAGGATTTCCGAGAACGAACGGATCGACGTGAGCGGAGTGCGCACCTCGTGGCTCACCTGGCTGAGGAAGTCGTCCTTCTGGCTGTCGATGCGACGCAACTGCTCATTGGCCACTTGCAGCTCGCCGGCAGTGGCCGCCAGCTTCTGCGATTGCTGCTCGAGCCGATGGCTGTAGTCGCGCATGCGCTGCGTTTCGTCGGCGATCTTCACCAGTTCCTCCAGGCTGATGGTTTCGCCGGTGACCACCTGCGAAACCATTGCGCGGGCGGTGGCCGCCCCCACGCTGCCCGCCAGCTTGCGCTCCAGTTCGGTGATCAGCGCATCGTTGGCCATCGGGCGATGCGGCTCCAGGTCCAGACTGTGGCCGCTCTCCGCGAAGAGGCGCCGCGCCTCGTCCACGCCGATCAGGCGCTGCGCGAGCACATTGAGGTCGTAGGCCGCGGCGGAGCGGCTGACGAAGCGCGAGGTGTCGACGCCGCGATGGCGGAACACGTCGACGAACAGCGTGCTCTGCAGGTGCTCCAGCGGCCGCGGCTCACCCACGAGCGACACGCTGACGAACACCAGCGTGTTGGCGCTCAAGCTCCAGAAGATCGAGTGCACCAGCGGATCCATGCCGCCGAGGCCAAACAGCGCGTAGGGCTTGAGCAGCGACAGGCCCCACAGTCCTTGCGCGATGTCGCGCGCCGACAGCAGCAGGTCACCGCGAAAGCCGGGCAGGAACAGCGTGAAGGCCCACAGCGCCGCGCCGCAACTCAAGCCGGCCAGGGCTCCGCGCGCCGTGGCCTGGCGCCAGAACAGCCCGCCGATCAGGCATGGCAGCAGTTGCGCCGCGCCGGCGAACGCGATCACCCCGATCGAGGCCAGCGCGTCGAATCGACCGGACACACGAAAGTAGAGGAACGCGAGCAGCAGGATCACGCAGATGCTGATGCGGCGTGTGGCCAGCAGGAAGCGCCGCATCTCGCCGCTGGCGTTGAGCTGCATCCACGGAAGGCGCAGCGCGATCGGCAGCACGATGTGGTTGGACACCATCGTGGACAGCGCGATGCAGGCCACGATCACCATCGAGGTGGCCGACGAGAAGCCCCCGAGGAACGCGAACAGCGCCACTGCATGCTGCCCCGCCCACATCGGCAGCGTGAGCACGAACATGTCCGGGTTGGCACCGCGCGGCAGGACGCTCAGGCCTGCCACGGCGATTGGCAGCACGAACAGGCTGATCAGCAGCAAGTACAGCGGGAACAGCCACGAGGCGGTGCGCAGGTGGCGCTCGTCGGCGATCTCCACCACCGTGACCTGAAACTGCCGCGGCAGGCAGATCACGGACGCGCCCGCCAGGAAGATCAGGCTGACCCAGCGCGCGCCGAAGCCGTCCTGCGCATGCAGCATCTGCGCAGGCATGCGGTCGAACACCGCGCCCAGGCCGCCCGCGATGCCGATCACGACGAACAAGCCCACGGTGACCAGCGCCGTCAGCTTGACCACCGCCTCCACCGCGATCGCCGCCACCACACCGTGATGTCGCTCGTTGGCGTCGATGTTGCGGGTGCCGAACAGGATGGTGAACAGCGCCATGCCCGCAGCGATCCAGAACGCAAGCTGGAAGTTGGGCCGGGCGCTCGGAATGCCCTGCAGGAAGTCGGGCCCCGAGGCGCTGATCACCTGGAAGCTGTTGGTCATGGCCTTCAGCTGCAGCGCGATGTAGGGCGTGCTGCTGGCCACCGCGATCAGCGTGACCAGCGCGCCCAGTGCCGCGCTCTTGCCGTAGCGCGAGCTGATCAGGTCTGCGATGGAGGTGATGCGGTGCAGCTGGCCGATGCGCACCAGCTTGCGCAGGAAGAACCACCAGCCCACGAACACGAGCGTCGGACCGATGTAGATCGTTGCGAACTCCAGCCCGCTGCGTGCCGCGGAACCCACCGCGCCGTAGAAGGTCCAGGAGGTGCAGTAGATCGAAATCGACAGCGTGTAGACCACCGGCGACTGCAGCCACCCGAGCCGCCCCTGGCGCGCACGGCGGTCGCCCACGAAGGCCACCGTGAACAGCAGCGCCACATAGCCCAGCGCGGTCAGCAGCACGAGGTTGGGCGCGAGCATCAGGCCTCGGGCGGCATCGGCGTGTTGGTGGCACCCGGTTCGGCAAGCGGCTCGTCGGCATGGAGGCGGCGCGCCAGCAGCGCCGCCCCTGCGACCAGCAGCGCCCACACGCCGAACAGGTACAGCACGATCAGCGGCACGCCGAAGGGTCGTGCCGACGTCGCGAACAGGGTGACGAACGGCGGCAGCAGCAGGAACACGCCGAACAGCGGCAGCAGCACCGCCGCGCTGTGGGCACGCCGCGAGGCGGAACGCTGCTTCATGCCGCCTACGGCACCAGCAGCTGCCGCACCTGCGCCACGATCTCGCGGTTCGAGAAAGGCTTGGTCACATAGGCCTCCACACCGATCTCCTTGGCCAGCGCGCGATCATGCGGCTGCGCCTTGGCGGTGAGCAGGATCACCGGCACTGCGCACAGGCGTGCATCGGTCTTCAGCGCCTTCAGCACCTCGAAGCCGTTGCGCTTGGGCAGCATGACATCGAGGATGAGCAGGTCGGGCCGGTGCGCGCTGCGCACCTGCGCCAGCGCGGCCTCGCCGTCGGCCACGCTGGCCACCTCGTAGCCTTCACGCTCGAGGATGAAGCTGAGGGACTCCACGATGTGAGCTTCGTCTTCCGCGATCAGCACGCGAGCTGCCAAGCCGTCTTCTCCTGGAACGTGGTCGGGTTCGACAAGGGGCGATCCAGTCTAGAGGCGCGCCGGCACCTCACGCCAGCGAACCTTCCCCTATCCGGCAGGCAGGCCGGCATCGATGATCGGATCTTCCTGGCGCGCGCTGCACCCGCGGCGCACGCACACGCGGCACGCCTGCCCGACAGGCACAGCGGGAGCCGCCGGCGACAGGTCGAGCCCGTCGGCCGCCGCCAACTGGTCGGCATGCAGCGCATCGCAGACGAGCATGATCGACATCAGGTGCCGTGGCACTCGAGCGTCGCCCGGCACCTTCTCCACCGTTCGTGCCAGCAGCAGATAGCGGTCCCCGGCAGGGAATTCGGCAAGTTGTCGTACCAGCGTGCCCGGCGCCTGGAACGCGCGGTACACCGCCCACAACGGGCAGGCGGTGCCGTAGCGCGGCAGCGGCAGGCGCGGCAGCGGCAGCCGCTTGGTCACATGCCCCGACGGGTCCGAGCGCAGAAAGCCGAAGCGCACGCCTTCTGCGCCCGGCCGGCGCAACGTAACCAGCCGATGGCACACCTGCTCCAGGCTGCAGTCGAAGCGGCGCGCCAGCGCGCCTACGTCATAGCGCACGGAGCGAGCGGCGGCCAGGAACTCGGCATACGGCATCAGCATGGCTGCCGCCCCATAGGCCGTGAGCGCGCTGCGTGCACGCTGGCGCGCGGCGTCCGACGCGAGTGCGGAAGATGCGGCGAGCAGCGCATCGAGCTGCGCGCTTGCGTGCGTTGCGATCACGGCCTGCGCAAGGCGGAAGCGGCGCGTGCTCTCCCGCTGGCCTTCAGACGCCGATGGCAAAGGCGTTCCAAGGCAGGCAGCCAGCGCCGCCTCCACGCGCCCGGGTGCCAGCGCCGCCTGCACTCGCATGTCGTCTGCGGCGGCTTCGAGCGTGGGAAAGTGGTTGTCGTGCTCAGCGATGAAATCGTCCACCTCCTCCACCGGCGTGGTCGAGCGCGCCGCACTGTGCGCCCTTGTGAAGAAGCCGGCCAACGCCTGCGACACGTCCGACAGGCGCCGGCTGTCCGACGCGATGATGCTCACGAAGCGCCGGCGCTGCGCGTCGTCCAGCCCCTGCTCGCTCTCGAGGATCTCGGAGGCCGAGCGCACCGCGCTCAGGTGCGTCAGCAGGCTGTGCACGGCGTCGCCCAGAAACGGATCCTGCGTGAGCCGATCCGACAGCGCGGTGACCACTTGGCTGCGATCGAGGTAGGCCCGATGCAGCTGCACCATCGCGCGCGCCCAGCCCGGGTGGCGCGATGCGAGCTCCGCGGCAGACGCGTCGCTCAGCTGCAGCGCTGCCACCAAAGGGTCGCTGGCGGCCTCACCCAGGTCGTCGACCAGCCGGCGCTCGACCGCGCCGTCGAATTCGTCGATCGGTACCTGCAACGCATCGGCGATGCGCTTGAGCAAGGCCCCGCCGATGTTGCGGCGATTGCCCTCGATCAGATTGAGGTACGAGGCCGAGATGCCCAGCTGCGCTGCCAATGCGGTCTGCGTGATGCCGAGCGTCTTGCGCCGGTCGCGCAGGCGGGTGCCGATGAGGATGCGCGCCATGAAGCCCTGGTGCAAACCCGCGCTTTGCTGCAGCGCGGTGTGAATCGTTGACAAGTTTGATGCGATGACGATCTGGAGATTTACAGGATTTTCTTTGAAAGTCAATGAGTTATTGAAGCATTGACAGCGCCGTGCAATTCTCCGGGCGCCTCAGGCGGTTCGCCAACCTCACCTCACACACGGAGACAAGCATGGAAGACGAAGTTCGACGCAGAGTGCTCAAGACCATCAGCGCATTCGGAGCCGGCGTGGCCGCGCCCTCCTTCTTCGTGCGCAATGCGTGGGCGGCCGACTTCCGCAACGACCCGAGCAAAGCCAGCACGGCCAAGTTCGGCTTCACCGTGCCGCAGACCGGCCCGTACGCCGACGAAGGCGCGGACGAGTTGCGCGCGTTCCAGCTGGCCGTCAAGCACATCAACGGCGAAGGTGACGGCGGCATGCTGCACACGATGAAGCCGCTGGCGCTCAAGGGCAACGGCGTGCTCGGCAAGAAGGTGGAGTTCGTCACCGGCGACACGCAGACCAAGGCCGACGCCGCGCGCGCCGCCGCCAAGCGCATGGTCGAGAAGGACGGCGTGATCATGTTCTCCGGCTGCTCCTCGTCAGCAGTGGCGGTGGCCGAGCAGTCGCTGGCCCAGGAGATGGGCGTCATCTACATGGTGGGCCTGTCGCACTCCAACGACACCACCATGAAGGACCGGCGCCGCTACGGCTTCCGCCACTTCTTCAATGCCTACATGTCCGGCAAGGCGCTCGGCCCGGTGCTGGCGCAGGAGTACGGCAAGGACCGCAAGGCCTACCACCTCACCGCCGACTACACCTGGGGCTGGACCCAGGAAGAGTCGATGAAGAACAGCACCGAGGCGCTGGGCTGGAAGACGGTGGCCGCGGTGCGCACGCCGCTGGGCGCCGGCGACTTCTCGCAGTACATCACGCCGGTGCTGAACTCGGGCGCCGACGTGCTGATCCTCAACCACTACGGCAAGGACATGATCAACTCCTTGACGCAGGCGGTGCAGTTCGGGCTGCGCGACAAGCAGGTGAACGGCAAGAAGTTCGAGATCGTGGTGCCGCTGTTCAGCGAGCTGATGGCGCAGGGCGCGGGCAGCGCGATCAAGGGCATTTTCGGCACTGCCAACTGGGACTGGAAGCTGCCCGACGAAGGCACCAAGGCCTTCGTCAAGAGCTTCGGCAACGCCTATCACCAACCCCCGTCGCAGGCAGCACAGACCTGCTACGTGCAGACACTGCTGTATGCCGACGCCGTGCAGCGCGCGGGCACCTTCTACCCGCCGGAGGTGATCAAGCACCTGGAGGGCTTCAAGTTCGACGGTCTGGGCAACGGCGCCACCGAGTACCGAGCGGCCGACCACCAATGCATGAAGGACGTGCTGGTGGTGCGCGGCAAGGAGAAGCCCACCAACAAGTTCGACCTGCTCGAAGTGGTGAAGGTGGTGCCGCGCTCCGCGGTGGACTACGACCCGTCGATGGGCGGCGGCAACCTGGGTCCGTACCAGGCAGCCTGATGTTCCTGCCGTAAACGCGGGCCGGCCGTGCGCGCCTCCACGCGCGGCCGGGCCCGTCACGCAGGCTTTTGCCGTTTCCGCTGCCACACCTCATGGATGCCATCGTCCTGCAACTGCTCAACGGCCTCGACAAGGGTGGCGCCTATGCGCTCATCGCGCTCGGCCTCACGCTCATCTTCGGCACGCTGGGGGTCGTCAACTTCGCGCACGGCGCGCTGTTCATGCTCGGGGCCTTCTGCGCGGTGACGCTGCAGAAGCTGCTCACGCTGTCCAAGCACATCAAGGATCCCACGGTCACCTTCTTCGACAGCTACACCGACGTGCCCTACCTGAAGATCTGGTTCGGCGATACGGGGCTGAGGCTGATCGACTACGCCGTGCCGCTCAGCCTGCTGCTGGCGATCCCGCTGATGCTGTTGCTCGGCGTGCTGCTGGAGCGCGGGTTGATCCGCCATTTCTATCGGCGCGCCCATGCGGACCAGATCCTCGTGACTTTCGGCCTGGCCATCGTGCTGCAGGAGATCGTGAAGGCCTATTTCGGCGCCAACCCGATCCCCACGCCCGCGCCGGCCATCGTGGCCGGCAGCGCCAACGTGGGCGCGTGGCTGGGGCTGGGCGACTCGGTGGTGTACCCGTGGTGGCGCCTCGTGTACTTCGGCTTCTCGGCGCTGGTGATCGCCGCGGTGTTCGCCTTCCTGCAGTTCACCACCTTCGGCATGGTGGTACGCGCCGGCATGCGCGACCGCGAGACGGTGGGCCTGCTGGGCATCAACATCCAGCGCCGCTTCACCATCGTGTTCGGCATTGCGGTGATCGTGGCCGGCATCGCAGGTGCCATGTACACACCGATCCTCTCGCCCGACTACCACATGGGCATGGATTTCCTCGTGCTGTCTTTCGTGGTGGTGGTGGTGGGCGGCATGGGCTCGCTGCCCGGTGCGGTGGCCGCTGGCTTCCTGCTCGGCATCCTGCAGAGCTTCGCGTCGATGAACGAGGTCAAGCGCCTGGTGCCGGGCATCGACCAGGTGATCATCTACCTGGTGGCCGTGATGGTGCTGCTGGTGCGGCCGCGCGGGCTGTTCGGCCGCAAGGGCGTGATGGAGGACTGAATGCACAAGACCACCGATCCGCGCCACGACCGCCTGCTCCTCATCGCGTTCGCCATCGCGGTGCTGGCCATGCCGCTGTGGCTCAAGCCGGTCGGCGCGGCCTACCCCGACCTGCTGCAGAAGTTTGCGATCTACGGCATCTTCGCCATCGGATTCAACGTGCTGTTCGGCCTCACCGGCTACCTCAGCTTCGGCCACGCGGCGTTCCTCGGCGTCGGCTCGTACACCGCCGTGTGGTGCTTCAAGCTGCTGAGCATGAATGCGGCAGTGGCCGTGGTGCTGGGCGTGGTGACGGCGGGCCTGTTCGCGCTGGCCATCGGCTATGTGAGCCTGCGGCGCTCGGGCATCTACTTCTCGATCCTTACGCTGGCATTCGCGCAGATGAGCTACAACATGGCGTACTCCGTGCTCACGCCCATCACCAACGGCGAGACGGGCCTGCAGCTGGCACGCAACGATCCGCGCGTGCTTGACCACCTGTTCGGCAACGCGGCGCCCGGAATCGGCGTGCCTAGCCTCTTCGGCGTGCCGATGATCGGCTATGGCGGCTTCTACTTCTGCGCCGTGCTGCTGATCCTGAGCTTCTACGTGGCGATGCGCATCACGCGCTCGCCGTTCGGCCTGATGCTGAAGGCGGTGAAGAGCAATCAGAACCGCCTCAAGTACACCGGCGTGCACACCCGTCCCTATGCACTCGCCGCGTTCGTGATCAGCGGTTGTTTCGCGGGTCTGGCTGGCAGCTTGCTGGCCGTGACCGACCCTCTGGCGGGCGCCGAGCGCATGCAATGGACGGCCAGCGGCGAGGTGGTGCTGATGACCATCCTCGGCGGCGCCGGCACGCTGCTCGGGCCGGTGCTGGGCGCCGCCATCATCAAGTACTTCGAGAACATCTTCTCGTCGTTCAACGCGCAGACGCTGCACGGCTTCTTCGGCTTCCTGCCCGACATGATCGAGAAGCCGGTGGTCGCGGTGGCCGGCCTCTTCGTCGGCCAGGGCTGGCAGCTCACGCTGGGCGTGCTGTTCATGGTGCTCGTCATCTTCCTGCCCGGGGGCGTGATGGAAGGCATCCACCGCATCTGGATGCGCGTGAAACGCAAGCGGCCGCACCCGCCGGCACGCGAGTCGGTGATCCAGCCCTCGGCCAGTGCCTGACTCAAGAAGCGACGCCGCATGTCCATCCTCCATGTCAAGGCCGTGAGCAAGAGCTTCGCCGGCCTGCGAGCACTCAACGACGTGAACCTGGCGGTAGAGCGCGGCAGCGTGCACGCCATCATCGGCCCCAACGGCGCCGGCAAGTCCACGCTCCTCAACTGCTTCGTCGGGCGGCTGAAGCCCGACACCGGCTCGGTCACCTTCGACGGCCGCTCGCTGGTGGGCCTGCAGCCGCACGAGATCAACCAGGTGGGCGTGGTGCGTGTGTTCCAGACGCCCGAGATCTTCGGCGAGCTGAGCCTGCTGGACAACGTGCTGATCCCAACGCTTGCCCGTCGCGACGGCGCGTTCCGCGTCAACGCCTGGCCGCGCACCGATGCGCAGGCCGAGGTACGCGAGCGCGCCGAGCACATGCTGGCCGACCTGGGGCTGGCCGGCAAGCGCCACACCGAGGCCCAGCACCTCAGCCGTGGCGACAAGCGCCGACTCGAGCTGGCGATGTGCCTGGCGCAGGATCCGAAGCTGCTGCTGCTGGACGAGCCCACCGCCGGCATGTCGCGCGCCGACACCAACAACACCATCGACCTGCTGCAACGCATCGGCGACGGCAAGGTCACCAAGATCATCATCGAGCACGACATGCACGTGGTGTTCTCGCTGGCCAGCCGCATCAGCGTGATGGCGCAGGGCACCGTGATCGCCGAGGGCCACCCCGACGAGATCAAGGGCGACCCGCGCGTGCAGGAAGCGTATCTGGGGGGAGCCCACCTGTGAGTACCGCCACCATTGCAGCCCCCGCGGATGCCGTGCGCGCCACCGCGAACACGCCCTACTTCGCCTGCCGCAACCTGCACGCCTATTACGGGGAGAGCTACGTCGTGCAAGGCGTGGGCTTCGAGGTGCGCGAAGGCGAGATCGTGGCGCTGCTGGGCCGCAACGGCGCCGGCAAGACGAGCACCTTGCGCACCATTGCGCGGCTCGACGACCCGCAGCTCAAGCAAGGCGAGATCTGGCTGCGCGGCCAGCCACTGCACGCCATGAGCGCGTACCAGGCGGCGCGCTGCGGCGTGGGCCTGGTGCCGGAGGACCGCCGCATCATCCCCGGCCTCACGGTGGAAGAGAACCTGCAGCTGGCGCAGATCGAAAAGCCCGTGGGCTGGACGCTGGAGCGCATCTACGACCACTTTCCGCGCCTGGCCGAGCGGCGCCGGCAGGAGGCCGTGACGATGAGCGGCGGCGAGCAGCAGATGCTGGCCGTGGCGCGCGCGCTGGCACGCGACGTGAAGCTGCTGCTGCTCGACGAGCCTTACGAAGGGCTGGCGCCGGTGATCGTGCACGAGATCGAGAAGATCCTCGAGGAGATCAAGCAGCTCGGCTTCACCACCATCATCGTGGAGCAGAACGCCATCGCGGCGCTGCACCTGTCAGACCGTGCGCTGATCCTCGACATGGGCGAGATCGTGTTCGACGGCACGGCGCGCGAGGTCATCGACAACGCCGAACTGCGGCAGCAGTACCTCGCGATCTGAGGTGTTCGGCCGCTGCGGGAAAACGATAGCTGCATCGGGCGCACCGGCGCGCCCGGCCGGCGGATCATCGTGTTCATCCGCCCGCAGCCACCTGAAAGGCCCACCATGTTCGACACCACCATCGCCGGCAGCCTGCCCAAGCCTGCCTGGCTGGCCGAAACCGAGAAGCTGTGGCCGCAGTGGAAGGCCGAAGGCCCGGCGCTGGCGCAGGCCAAGCTCGACGCCACGCTGCTGTGGATCAAGGAGCAGGAGGACGCAGGGCTCGACGTGATCGGCGACGGCGAACAGAGCCGCCAGCACTTTGTGCACGGCTTCCTCGAGAAGGTGGCCGGCATCGACTTCGAGCACAAGGTCGAGATGGGCATCCGCAACGACCGCTACAAGGCCATGGTGCCGCAGGTGGTGGCGCCGCTGCGCCTGACCGGCCGCGTGCACGAAGCGGAGGCGCGGCTGCTGCGCGCACACACGCGCAAGCGCATCAAGTTCACGCTGCCCGGCCCCATGACCATCGTCGACACGGTGGCGGACCGCCACTATGGCGACCGCGTGAAGCTGGCCTTCGCCTTCGCCGAGCTGCTGAACCAGGAGGCACGGGCACTGGAAGCCGATGGGGTGGACGTGGTGCAGTTCGACGAGCCGGCGTTCAACGTGTACCTCGACGAAGCGGCCGACTGGGGCGTGAAGGCGCTGGAGCGCGCCGCCGAAGGCTTGCGCTGCAAGACGGCCGTGCACATCTGCTACGGCTACGGCATCACCGCCAACATCGAGTGGAAGAAGACGCTGGGCGACCAGTGGCGCCAGTACGAGAAGGTGTTCCCGGCGCTGGCCAAGAGCCGCATCGACCAGGTGAGCCTGGAGTGCATCCACTCGCACGTGCCACCGGAGCTGATGGCGCTGCTCGACGGCAAGGACGTGATGGTGGGCGTGATCGACGTCGCCTCCGAGCAGGTGGAAACACCTGAGGAGGTGGCCGACACGATCGGCGTGGCGCTGCGCTACGTGCCGCCACAGCGCCTGATCGCCTGCACCAATTGCGGCTTGGCGCCGATCAGCCGTGCGGTGGCGGAGGCCAAGCTGCAGGCGCTGGCTCAAGGGGCGGCGCTGGCGCGACAGCGCTACGCGGGCGGCTGAACTGGCCGCGCATCCGCGCGCATTGCACTTTGTCGCGCGCTTGGCGCAGCCCGTCGCAACGCGCTTTCGGCGCCAGGGATCGAGGCCGATAGTTCAGCCAACGCAAACGTTTCGCTGACTCTCCCCCTCACCTTCGGAGCACGCCATGATCATCTCGACCACCGCCACCCGCCTCGCTTCCTTCGCCGCTGCGTTGGCCATCACCTTCACCCTGCTGCTCGGTGTCAGCAGCATGGCCAGCAAGCCGGGCTCGCCGGTGCAACTGGCGCAGGCCTGCAGCGTTCAGCACGCCGGCTGATCGCGCTGGTCAGCGCTTGGTCTGCAGCTTGGCGAAAGCCGCGGCCATCGCGCTCTGCGGTGAGGCGGCGGCCGACTGAGGGCTGCGTGGCGGGTTGAAGCGCTCGTTGCGCGCCGCAGGCCGGAAGCTGTTGTCACCCTTGGCGCCCTTTTGCACGGGCTGCGCGTCGAGCTTCATGGTCAGCGAGATGCGGTTGCGCGCCAGGTCCACCTCCAGCACCTTCACCTTCACGATGTCGCCGGTCTTCACCACCTCGCGCGCATCGTTGACGAACTTGTTGCTGAGCTGGCTCACGTGCACCAGGCCGTCCTGGTGCACGCCCAGGTCCACGAAGGCGCCGAACTGCGCCACGTTGCTCACGGTGCCTTCGAGCACCATGCCGGGCTGCAGGTCCTTGATGTCCTCCACGCCGTCGTTGAAACGAGCCACCTTGAAGTCGGGGCGCGGGTCACGCCCGGGCTTCTCCAGCTCGGCCAGGATGTCCTTGACGGTGATCGCGCCGAAGCGCTCGTCGGCAAAGGCCTCGGGCTTGAGCTTGCGGATCACGTCGGCGTTGCCGATCAGCTCGTGGATCGGACGCTGCGCAGTGGCGATGATCTTCTCCACCACCGGATAGGTCTCCGGGTGCACGCCTGAGAGGTCCAGCGGATTGTCGCCACCGCGGATGCGCAGGAAGCCCGCGGCCTGCTCGAAAGTCTTGGCGCCCAGGCCCGCCACCTGCATGAGCTGCTGGCGGCTCTTGAACGCGCCATTGGCATCGCGCCAGCGCACGATGCTGCTGGCCACCGCGCTGCTCAGGCCCGACACGCGGCTGAGCAGCGGGGCACTCGCGGTGTTGAGATCCACGCCGACCGAGTTCACGCAGTCTTCCACCACTGCATCCAGGGTGCGCGCCAGCTCGCTCTGGTTCACGTCGTGCTGGTACTGGCCCACGCCGATGCTCTTGGGATCGATCTTCACCAGCTCGGCCAGCGGGTCCTGCAGGCGGCGCGCGATGCTCACCGCGCCGCGCAGGCTCACATCCAGCTCGGGCAGTTCCTTGCTCGCGAATTCACTGGCCGAATAGACCGACGCGCCGGCCTCGCTGACCACCACCTTCTCGATGTGCGTGTCCGGCGCGAGTTGCTGGATGCGCTTGATCAGATCGGCGGCAAGCTTGTCGGTTTCGCGGCTCGCGGTACCGTTGCCGATGGCGATCAGGTTCACGCCGTGCGTAGCGCACAGGCGGCCCAGCGTGTGGATCGACCCTTCCCAATCCTTGCGCGGCTCGTGCGGGTACACCGTGGCGGTGTCCAGCACCTTGCCGGTGTCGCTGACCACGGCCACCTTCACGCCGGTGCGGATGCCCGGGTCCAGCCCCATCACGACGCGCTTGCCGGCGGGCGCCGCCAGCAGCAGGTCACGCAGGTTCTCTGCGAACACCTTGATCGCCACCTTCTCGGCCTCTTCGCGCAGCCGGGCAAACAGGTCGCGTTCCAGGCTCAGCGAGAGCTTGACCTTCCAGGTCCACGAGACGGTCTTGCGGATCAGGTCGTCGGCCGGGCGCTTGGCGTGGCTCCAGCCGAGGTGGCGTGCGATGCGCCCTTCCGCCAGGCTGGGCTGGCCCGCCACCAACTCCTCGTCGAGCACCAGCTTCGCATCCAGGATCTCCTGCGTGCGGCCGCGGAACACCGCGAGCGCGCGGTGCGAGGGCACCGTGCGGATCGGTTCGTCGTAGTCGAAGTAGTCGCGGAACTTGGCGACGTCCGGGTGGTTCTCGTCCTTGCCGTCGGCCAGCTTGGACTTGAACAGGCCCTCTTCCCACAGCCATTCGCGCAGCTTGCCCACCAGCGCAGCGTCCTCGGCCCAGCGCTCGCTGAGGATGTCGCGCACGCCGTCGAGCACCGCGAACGCATCGGCGAAGCCCGCGTCGGGGTTGACGAACGCAGCCGCGGCCAACACCGGATCCAGCGACGGGTCGGCAAACAGCTTGTCGGCCAGCGGCTCGATGCCGGCCTCGCGGGCGATCATGCCTTTGGTGCGGCGCTTGGGCTTGTACGGCAGGTACAGGTCCTCGAGCTCCTGCTTGGTGGGCACCGTTTCGATCGCTGCGCGCAACTCGGGCGTGAGCTTGCCCTGCTCGTCGATGCTCTTGAGCACTGCCGCGCGGCGCTCCTCCAGCTCACGCAGGTAGCCCAGGCGGCTTTCGAGGTCGCGCAGCTGCGTGTCGTCGAGGCCGTCGGTGGCCTCCTTGCGGTAGCGGGCGATGAAGGGAACGGTGGCGCCGCCATCCAGCAGCTCGACCGCGGCATTCACTTGGGCCGGGCGAACCTTCAGTTCGGCGGCCAACTGCAGCAGGATCTTGTCCAAGGGATTCGAAGCACAGCCAATTTCGAAGGCGCGCAGTGTGCCATAGGGCTCCCCTCGGGTTTTCACTCGCGCTGGGTGGCGCGAAGCCAACGTGAACTTGGCATTAAGAAAGATAAGCTAACGGCCATGAACATCTTGCTGGCCGAAGACGACCCCCTGCTGTCCGATGCGCTGATCACGCAGCTTGGCGAGGCTGGCTACAAGGTGGAGCACGCACCCAACGGCCCGGTGGCCGAATACCTGCTGATGAAGCAGCCGTATGACGCCGCGATCATCGACATCGGCCTGCCGATGCTCGACGGGCTCACGGTGCTCAAGCACGTGCGCCAGAGCAAGCCCGAACTGCCGATGCTCGTGCTCACCGCACTCGACGGGCTGGACGACCGCGTGGCCGGCCTCAATGCCGGCGCCGACGACTACCTCACCAAGCCATTCGACTTCCCCGAGTTGGAGGCGCGCATGCGCGCGCTGTTGCGCCGCACCCGCGCGGCACCGGCCAGCGACCCGGAGATGGGCCGCCTGCACTTCGAGCGCGACGCACGCCGCGCCAGCATCGATGGCCAGATGCTGGACCTGTCGCCACGTGAATGGCTGCTGCTGGACCTGCTGCTCGCGCAGCGCAACCGCGTGGTCACGAAGGACCAGATCCAGCGCGCCTGGTCCACCGACCGCGCCGACGCCGCCAAGCCCGAGGCGGCCGGCGGCGGCGGTACCGTGGAGGTGTACATCCATCGCCTGCGCCGCAAGCTCGAAGGCTCGGGGCTGTCGATCCGCACGGTGCGCGGCCTGGGCTACCTGCTCGAGGCCGACGCGCCCGCGCGCTGAATGCCGCATCCGGCCATCCATCGCGCGGCCGCCACCATCGCCGGCCGCGGATCGCTGCACCGCCAGCTGCTGTTGTGGCTGCTGCTGCCGCAGCTGGTGCTGTGGGTGGCGGCGGCCTTCGTCACCTACAACGTGGCCGCGCGCTATGCCAATCGCGCCATCGACGCCAGCCTGTCGCAGGCCAGCCGCTCGCTCGCGCGTCAGGTCAAGCCGGTGGGCAACGGCCTGCTGATCGACTTTCCGCGTGCGGCGCAGGACATCATCGAGGCCGACCCCAAGGACCGCGTGTACTACATGGTGAGCACGCCGCCGGGCAAGTTCATCCTTGGCAGCCGCACGCTGCCCGCGCCCCCGCCGATCGAGCATCCGCGCCTGGAAGACCCGTACTTCTACGACGGCATGATGGCCGGCGTGCCGATCCGCATTGCGGCGCTGTACATCGCCTACGGCGAGCCGGACGAGCGGCAGCTGATGCTGGTGCAGATCGCCCGCAGCCGCGCCAGCCGCGACGAGCTGGCCGCCAGCATCCTGCACGACACCGTGCTGCCGCTGTCGGCGCTGATCGCGCTGATGACGATGATCGTGTGGGCCGGCGTGCGCGCGGGCCTGGCGCCGCTGACCCGCCTGCGCCGCCTGGTGGAAGGCCGCGCAGCCAACGACCTGGCGCCGATCGAGCTGGCCGCCGCGCCGGAGGAGGTGCGCGCGCTGGCGCAGGCCATCAACGACTTGCTGGGCGCGGTGCAGCAGAGCGTGGCCGCGCAGCGCCGCTTCATCAGCGACGCGGCACACCAGCTGCGCACACCGCTGGCCGGCCTGAAGAGCCAGACCGAGCTGGCGCTGAAGGAAGCCGGCGAACCGGCACAGCGCGCCCGCCTGCAGCGGGTGCACGAAAGCGCCACCCGCAGCGCGCACCTCGTGAACCAGCTGCTGGCGCTGGCGCGTGCGGAGCCGGAATCGGCGGAGCGCCAGCCGCGCACGCGGGTCGACCTGGTGCAGCTGGCCTGCGAAGTCACCGCACAGCTGGTGCCGCGTGCGTTGCAGGCCGGCGTGGACCTCGGCTACGGCGGCCCCGGTGGCGACGACGCGCCCGCCACGCCGATCGAGGTGACCGGCATCGCGCTGCTGCTGCGCGAAGCCCTGGTCAACGTGATCGACAACGCGCTGCGCTATGCCGGCCGCGGCGCGGTGGTCACCGTGCAGGTGGGCCGCGCCGAGGGCACGGCCTGGGTGGAGGTCACCGACAACGGGCCCGGCCTGCGCGAGGACCTGCACCAGGCGGTGTTCGAGCGCTTCTTCCGCGCCACGCACGAGGGCAGCGGCTGCGGCCTGGGGCTGGCCATCGTGAAGGAGATCGTGGAGCGGCACGGCGGCCGCGTGAAGCTCGCGTCGGTCAAGCCGCAGGGCCTGAGCGTGCGCATCGACCTGCCGCTGGCCCGTTGAGAGCCTGTTGTTTTCTGTTCATCTTGGCGTAATCCCTAATGAAGCGCGTATTAATGTTTCATTAATATTCGCGCCGCATGCACAAAAGATGAACGTTCGTCGAACCCCAATTTGACGCATCAACAGGAGACTCACCGATGAAATCCTCGTCCCGCCTCGCGCTGGCGCCGCTGGCGATCGCCGCGCTGCTGGCCTGCAGCGCAGCCCAGGCGCTCGACTACACGGGCTACTTCCGGG
>CAMLIZ010000078.1 GCA_946480245.1 uncultured Pseudomonadota bacterium | reverse complement strand
TGCTCGCCGGCCTGGCGAAACAGCTCGAAGCCGGTGCCGCAGATGCGCTGCACCATGATGGCCGGCACCTCCAGCGGCACGCCCGCGTACAGGCCGATGTGGCGCGGCACGTAGAACTGGTCGAAGCCGCCGGGCGCCATGTTGCCGGCCAGCACGGAGTCGATGTCGTGTGCCGCCACGCCGCTGCGCTGCAACGCGGCGCGTGCCGCCTTGATGCCCAGGTCGATCGGGTTGGCGTCGGCGAAGGCACCGCAGTAGTCCACCATCGGCGTGCGCACGCCGGCCTGCAGCCACACGCCGTCGAACGCCTGGTACAGGCCCTTGCCCGTGAGCATCGCGTCCATCACAGGCCCACCTTCGGCGCGCGCTTGTCGAGGAACGCGGCGATTCGCTGCTTGGCCACCTCGTCGCCCTGCGCGATGGCCGACATCAGCGACTCCACGAACAGGCCGTCGGCCGCGCCCATGTCGGCGATGCGCGGCAGCGCCTGCGTGATCGCGTAGTTGGACAGCGGCGCATTGCCCGCCACCTTGTGCGCCAGCTCGAACGCACGCGCCAGCCCCTGGCCCTCGGGCACCACGTAGTTCACCAGCCCGAAGCGCTCGGCCTCGCCGGCCTCGAACACGCGGCCGGTGAGCATCATGTCGGTCATGCGCGTCACGCCGATCAGGCGCGGGATGCGCGCCGAGCCGCTGCCGCCCACGAAGATACCGCGCTGGCCTTCGGGCAGCGCGAAGAAGGCGCTGGTCTCGGCCACGCGCAGGTGCGCCGTGGCCGCCAGCTCCAGCCCGCCCCCCACCACCGCGCCATGCAGCACCGCGATCACCGGCACCGGGCCGAACTGCACCTGGTCGAAGGCCGCATGCCAGCGCCGCGAATGCGAGATGCCGTCGGCCACGCTGTGCGCGGTCATCTCGGCAAGGTCGAGCCCGGCGCAGAAGTGCGCGCCCTCGCCGCTCAGCACCACCACGCGCGCATCGCGCGGCAGGTTGGCAAACGCGGTGTGCAGCTCGGCCACCAGCACGTCGCTGATCGCGTTGCGCTTGGCGGGGCGGTTCAAACGCACGTGCAGGATCGGGCCCGCGGCCTCGACGCGAAGCAGCGTGAGCGCGGCGAGCAAGCCGCCGGCGGGTGTGAATTCGAGGGTCATGCGATCGCGGTGGCAGCAGGAAGAATGACGTCGGGGCCGCCCTCGTACAGCGCCTGCACCAGCGCGGCACGGCAGTGCAGCACCGCCCGTTGGTTGATGTAGCCCTTGTCGGTGATCTCGCCGGCATCGGCGCTCGGCGCCTCGGTGAGCAGCAGCGCGCGTGCCGGCACTTGCGACGAGCCGCCGCCGCCTTCGCGCATGGCGGCCAGCGCCGCCGCGATGTGTGCGCGCAGCTGCTCGGGCGGCAGCGCTGCGCCCTGCGGCGACGGGAACACGAGCAGACCCACCTCGTCGCGGTCGTGGCCGGTCACCACCACGTCTTGCGCCCACGGCGCCAGCGCCGACACGGCACGCACGCGCAAGGTGCCCACCGACACCCAGGTGCCGGTGCCGAGCTTGAAGTCCTCGGCCACGCGGCCATCGAACACCACGCCCCGCTCCGGCCTGGCGGGGTCGAGCAGGTAGCCGGCGTCGCCCATGCAGTAGTAGCCCTCGTGGTCGAAGGCCTGCGCGGTGAGGTGCGGCGCATCGCGATAGCCGGGGAACACGCTGACCCCGCGCACGCGCATCTCCAGCTTGCTGCCGCTGGGCACGAACTTCAGCTCCAGCCCCGGCAGCGGCAGGCCGATGACACCGGCGCGATCGAGCCACCAGTGCGCACCGGTGATGGCCGGCGCGGTTTCGGTGGAGCCCCACGAGGTGGTGAGCCACACCGGCTCGCCGCGCACCCGCACCGCCAGCTTCTGCAGCCGATCCCAGGTGGACTGCGGCAGTGCCGCGCCGGCGTAGAAGATGCCGCGCAGGCGCTCGAAGAAGCGGTGCGCCTGCGACTCGTCGGCCTCCAGGTGCGGCAGCAGCAGGTCCAGCCCGCGCGGCACGTTGAAGTACAGCGTGGGCTGCAGTTCGCACAGGTTGCGCACCGACTTCTCGATCAGGCCCGGCGCGGGGCGGCCTTCGTCGATGGCCAGCATGCCGCCGTTGCGCAGCACGAGGTTCAGGTTGTTGTTGCCGCCGAAGGTGTGGCTCCACGGCAGCCAGTCCACGATCACCGGCTTCTCATGCTCGAGGAAGCGCCACGCCTGCGCCACCATCTGCTGGTTGGCGCACAGCATGCGGTGCGTGTTGATCACCACTTTCGGGTGGCCGGTGGAACCCGAGGTGAGCAGGTACTTGGCGTGCGTGTCCGGGCCCACGGCCTCGAACGCCTGCATCACGCCGGGGCCTTCCGGTGTGGCGAGCAGGCTGTCGAACGCCAGTGCGCCGGGCACCTCGGCTGCGCCGCGGCTGAACACCACCGGGCAGCGCAGCGCGGCGGCATTGACGGCTGCGCCATACACCGCTGCATCGGCGGCGTACACCAGCGCGGGCCCCAGCGTGTTGAGGATGCCTTGGATCTTGGTGTAGTCACGCGTCAGGCGGCAGTACGCGCTGGACACGGTGCACACCGCGCGGCCGATGTGCATGGCCGCGAGCATCAGCAGCAGGTGATCCAGCGCGTTGTCCGACAGCACCACCACCGGCGCCTGCGGCGCAAGCTTCAGGTCGAGCAGCGCCTGCGCGATGCGGCCCACCGCCTGCCGCACCTCGCGCCACGACAGGCGGTGCCAGGCGCCGTCCGGGCCCCGCTCGGCGAAGGCCGGTGCGTCAGGCGTTTCGGCGGCCCAGCGCTCCAGCCAGTCGCCCACGCGGCGCGCGTAGGGCTGCAGCGGCTCTGGCGAGCGCAGCACGAAGCTGCCGTCGTCGAAGTCGATGCGCACCGTGCGCGGCGGCGCCAGATCGCGGGTGAAGTCCAAGCTCGTCTCCGGGTTTTATCCATACACCTCTGTATGTGCATGGTGCTCGAATGCTATGGCGCCTCCGCAAGGGCGCAGTACCGGGTTTTCACGTAGTTCCGTACACTTGCGCCAATTCACGCCAGCTCACCAACGATGCCCGCCACCGCCCCCACCCGGCGCCGCAAGCCCGACGACGCCGCACGCCCGTCATTGACGCCGGACGACTGGATCGAAGCCGCCACCAACGTGCTGGCCGAGCACGGCATCGACAGCGTGCGCGTGGATGACCTGGCGCGCACGCTGCAGGTGACGCGCGGCAGCTTCTACTGGCACTTCAAGGATCGCGAGGATCTGCTGCGCAGCGTGCTGCGCGCCTGGCGCCAGCTGGCCACCGAGCAGCTGACCGCACGCCTCGAAGGCGCCAGCAACGATCCGGTGGAGCAGCTGCGCGACGTGCTGTCGCTGCCGTTTCGCGGACGCGCCGCCGTGCGCGCCGCCGGCATCGAGTTGGCCATCCGCGCGTGGGCGCGGCGCGACGAGATGGCGCGCGAGGCGGTCAGCGAGGCCGACGCCAGCCGCATCGCCTACATCGCGCAGGTGTTCTCGTCGCTCGGCTTCCCGATCGTGGAAGCGCGCTGGCGCGCCTTCCTGCTGTACAGCTACCTGGTGGCCGAATCGGTGATGACGAGCAACACCACGGCCGCGCAGCGCGAGGAGCGCAACCGCTTCGTCGAGCGGCTGGTGCAGCAGCACCTGGGCTGATCCGGCCGCGCGGGTGTCAACGCGCGGTCACGCAAGGGGGCTATCACTGCCGGCGGCGCCGCGAGTCGCGGCTGCCGCACACCACCTTTCGAGGAGATCCCCTTGACGCAAACCCGCTTCGGCCGCCACGCCCTGCGCCTGGCCGCAGCCATCCTTGCCGCAGCCGCGGCCAGCGCCGCCAGCGCGCACGCGTGGAACGACCACGAACGCGACAGCTACGACATCGGCCTGTGGGGCGACATGCCCTACTCCGTGGAGCAGGCCACCGTGGGCGTGCCCAACCTCGTGGCCGACATGAACGCACACCGGCTCGCGTTCAGCGTGCACGACGGCGACCTGAAGCAAGGCTCCAACAGCCCCTGCGACGACACGCTGTACTACAACGCACTGGCCACGCTGAACTCGCTGGAGGCACCCGCGATGTTCACGCCCGGCGACAACGACTGGACGGACTGCGACCGCCCGAGCAACGGCGGCTTCAACTCGCTGGAGCGGCTGGACCGCGAGCGCCAGATCCTGTTCTCGACGCCCTATTCGATGGGCCAGCGCAAGCTGCTGCAGGAGGTGCAGACCGCGCCGCTGTGCCTGGGCATCGACGGCGCGACGGCCTGCGTGGAGAACCGCCGCTGGACGGTGGGCCGCGTGGTCTATGCCACCTTGAACGTGCAGGGCTCGTGCAACAACCTGTGCGACACGGCACCCGACCCGGCAGAGTTCGCGGCACGCAATGCCGCCAACATCCAGTGGCTGAAGGAGACCTTCCGCGTCGCCAAGGCGCGCGGCGCGGCCGCGGTGATGCTGATCACGCAGGCGGATCCGGGCTGGGACGGCAGCGACGCCACCCGCGCGCCGCTGCGCAACCCGAAGACGCTGGCCGAGACCGACGGCCAGCCCGACGGCTTCCAGGCCTTCCTGCTCGCCGTGCGCGACGAGGTCACGGCGTTCCGCAAGCCGGTGGCCTATGTTCATGGCGACTCGCACTACTTCCGCATCGACAAGCCGTTGCTGGACAGCCAAGGCCGGCGCCTGGAGAACTTCACGCGCGTGGAGACCTTTGGCGACAACGCCAGCAACGGCAACAACGACGTGCACTGGCTGAAGGTGAGCGTGGACGCGCGCACCCGCGAGGTGTTCTCGTACCAGCCGATGATCGTGCCGGCCAACCGCACGGCGGTGCCGGTGCCTTGAGGGTGACGGCGGTGCGTCAGTTCACCGCCATGCGCGAGCGGATCAGCCCGGCGAACGCCTGCTGATCCAGCGGCTTGGGCAGGAACTCCACGCCGGGCGGGAGGCCGCCCCGGCGCTGGAGTTCGGACAGGGACAGCGCCGAAGCCACCACCACGAGCGACGGCCGCACCGGCTGCGCCACCACGTGGCGCAGCATCTCCAGCCCGTCCACGTGCGACATCACGACGTCGGTGGCCAGCAGGTCGGGCATGCAGCGCGCCATCGACTGCAGGGCGTGAAAGCCGTTGCCTGCCACTTCGATCACCGCAGCGGGCAACAGGTCGGCCACCAGCGCGGCCACCACCTCGAGGAACGCGGCGTCGTCGTCGGCCAGCAGCGCGCGCACCGGCCCCTTGGCGCCCTCGCCCTGCAGTGCAGGCAGGCCCGCTTCGGCCTGCATCACGCTCACCCAGGCGTCGGCCGAATCCGCGTCGATCTTGCGGTGCCCGCCCACGGTCTTCCAGGCCCTGATGTGGCCGGCATCCACCCAGCGTTGCACGGTCTGCACCGACACGCCGAGCGTCTCGGCCAACTGAATCGTCGAATAGCTGCGGCGGCTGTCTGGCATCAGGGGCGGCCGAAGAGGCGCGAGGACTGGGGGCGACGGGGATGATGTCACACCCCTCGTGAGCGACACCGCAGGGCGGTTATGCTTCCATCCACTTGGATGGTGCTAGGATGGCCCATGCCCGCCAAGAGTCGCACCCTGTCAAGCGCCGCCGTCAAGCCGGCCGACGAGAAGATCACGATCAACGTCGGCTGCGTGGATCTTGGCCAGATCGACCTGCTGGTGCAGGAAGGCTTCTACGCCAACCGCACCGACCTGATCCGCACTGCCATCCGCAACCAACTCACCGCGCACGGCGAGGCGGTGCGCCAGGCCTGCTCACGCAAGACGTTGTCGCTGGGCATCCAGCACTTCAGCGCCGCCGACCTGCAAGCCGCCCGCAAGGCCGGCCAGCGGCTGCACATCCGCGTGCTCGGCCTGGCCTCCATCGCGCACGACGTGAGCCCGGCGCTGGCGCGCGACACCATCGAATCGCTCACCGTGCTCGGCGCGCTGCACGCGAGCCCGGCCGTCAAGGCCGCGCTCGCCGATCGCATGCGCTGAGCGCTCGCACCCCACCTGAAGGACACCATGCACGCCGATTTCCAGCAGTTGATGAACGAGGCGACGCGCCTGACCCGCACAGGGGATCTGCGAGGCGCCACCGCGGCCATCCAGGCGGCCCTGGTCGCTGGCGGCGCACCCCCCGCGCACACCGCGCCTCCCCGCCATGCCGCAATTCCGGTGCCCTCGATCGAGACCGAGCCGTGGATCATCGACGTTTCGGCCCGCGAGTTGCCCGCCAGCGCGCCATCGGCCGGCCGCTTCACAGCCGGCTCGTTCGGCGACGGCACCAGCCGCCGCGACTACAAGCTGTACATCCCTTCGCGCGCCGGCGAGCGGCCGCTGCCGCTGGTGGTGATGCTGCATGGCTGCACGCAGAACCCGGACGACTTCGCGGCCGGCACCGCGATGAACGAGGCGGCCGAAGCCGAAGGCTTCTTCGTGCTCTATCCGGCGCAATCGGCCAAGGCCAACCCGCAGCGCTGCTGGAACTGGTTCAAGCACAGTCACCAGCAGCGCGGCCGCGGCGAGCCGGCGATGCTCGCCGGCATGACGCGCGACGTGATGGGGCGCCACGCCATCGACACGGGCCGCGTCTACGTGGCGGGCCTGTCCGCCGGTGGGGCGATGGCGGCGATCCTCGGTGCGCAGTATCCCGAGTTGTTCGCGGCCGTGGGCGTCCATTCGGGCCTCGCCGCCGGCATCGCCTCGGACCTGCCCTCCGCGTTGGCCGCGATGAAGGGCGTGGGCAGCGTGGCGGCCGGGCACGGCAGCGGGGTGCCCACCATCGTGTTCCATGGCGACGCGGACACCACCGTGCATGCAGGCAACGCGGAGCATGTGGTGGCGGCGAGCGCGGGGGCGGCGTCCACCGTCGACACCGAACAGTGCGCCAGCGCCAACGGACGCAGCGTCACGCGCCGGCTGCACCGCAATGCCGAAGGTCGCGTGGTCACCGAGCACTGGGTGATCCACGGCGGCACGCATGCGTGGTCAGGCGGCAGCGCCAGCGGCTCATACACCGATGGCCGCGGGCCGGACGCCACGCGCGAGATGGTGCGCTTCTTCCTGGAGCAGTAGCGGGGCGCCCGGCTCAGAACCGCTTCATCAGGCCGAGCAGGCGCCGCATCAGCGGCGAGTACGGCGGCAGGAACAGCGCCATGCCGTTCACCCGCGACTGGCGGAACACCGGCTTGAGCTTGCTGAAGGTGTCGAAGCCCCACTGCCCGTGGTAGTGCCCCATGCCGGAGGCGCCGACGCCGCCGAAGGGCAGGCTCTCCTGGGTGATGTGCAGCAGCGTGTCGTTCACCGTCACGCCGCCGGCCGGTATGGCGCGCAAGGCCGCGTCCACGCGCGCCGCATTGCGGTCGAACCAGTACAGCGCCAGCGGGCGCGGCCGCTGGTTCACGAAGGCGATCGCATCCTCCAGCCGGTCATAGGGCACCAGCGGCAACACCGGGCCGAAGATCTCGTCGCGCATCGCGCCGCAGTCGGTCGGCGGGTCGAGCAGCAGCGTGGGGGCGAGGCGATGGCGTGCATCGTCGCGCGCGGCACCGTCGAACAGAGGTTCGGTGCGCACCCCGCGCCCGCCGGCCTCGTCGATCTCCTGCAACAGGCGGCGGTATTGGCGCTCATTGACGATGCTGCAGTAGTTGGCGTCGCCCAACCCGGCTGGATAGCTGCGCCGAGCCTGGCGGCGCGCAGCCTCCACGAAGGCGGGCAGGCTGGCACGGGGCAGCAGCACGTAGTCGGGCGCAATGCAGGTCTGCCCGGCATTGAGCAGCTTGCCGGCAAGAATGCGTTGCACCGCGTGCTCGAGCGGGTAGTCCGGCGCAATGACGGCCGGCGACTTGCCGCCGAGTTCCAGCGTCACCGGCGTCAGGCTGACCGCTGCGGCGCTCATCACCTTGCGCCCCACCGGCGTGGAGCCGGTGAACAGCAGGTGATCGAAGGGCAGCGCGCTGAACTGCGCCGCAACGTCTGCGCCGCCGGTCACCACGCAGACCTCGTCCGCAGAGAAGGCCTCGCTGCAGTGCTGCTGCAGCAGGGCCGAGAAGCGCGGCGTGAACTCGGACAGCTTCAGCATCGCCCGGTTGCCGGCGGCCAGCGCCGCCACCAACGGCCCGATGGCCAGGTACAGCGGGTAGTTCCACGGCACGATGATGCCCACCACGCCCAGCGGCTGCGGCAGCACCTGGGCTCGAGCCGGCTGGAACCACTTGCCGACGCCGGCGCGGCGCGGCTTCATCCAGCGTCGCCCGTGGCGCAGTGCGCCCTTGATCTCCTCCAGGCTCGGCCAGATCTCCGCCAGTTCGGTCTCCACGGCAGGGCGACCGCCGAAGTCGGCGTCGATGGCCTCGCTGAGGGCTCGCTCATGCTCGATCAGAAGGCGCTGCAACCGCCGCAGGCGGTCGGCCCGCTCGGCCCAATCGGGGAACGGTGCCGCGGACCAGGCGGCACGCTGGCGCTCGAACGCCAGCGACAGGTCGATCGGAGCGTCATGCGGCTTCATGCGCGCATGCTAGGCGCGCGAGGGGGTTGGCAGTGGAGAGCCAACCCCAATGGCCGGACCAAGAAAAAAGCACCTGGCGCTGACGCCAAGTGCTTGATTTTCTGGTGGGCGGTGCAGGGTTCGAACCTGCGACCCCTGCCGTGTGAAGGCAGTGCTCTACCGCTGAGCTAACCGCCCGAATCTTGTTCGGGAAGCCCGCTATTGTGCCACAAGTTGGCGCCAGAGCGTCTTGCCGCCGCTGGCCTTGTCCAGGTCGGCCAGCAGCGCCTCGTGTGCGCTCGCCTCGGCTTCGGTGGCCAGCAGCACGGGCAGGGTGAAGGCGGCCAGATCCACCGCCGCCACGGCGACCGCGGATCCCGAGGCCTCCAGCGTCTCGATGACCAGCGAATCCTGGCCGCGCGTCATGTTGATGTACACCTCGGCCAGCAGGCCGGCATCCAGCAACGCGCCGTGCAGGCTGCGGTTGGAGTTGTCCACCTCCAGGCGGCGGCACAGCGCGTCCAGCGAGTTGGACTTGCCCGGGAACATCTCGCGCGCCATCAACAGGCTGTCGGTGATCTTGCCCACCTGCCCCGGAAACGGCGGCCTGCCGATGCGGCGCAGTTCCTCGTTGAGAAAGCCCACATCGAAGGCCGCGTTGTGGATCACGATCTCGGCGCCCGCCACGTACTCCATCAGCTCGTCCGCGATGGCGGCGAACAGCGGCTTGTCGGCGAGGAACTCGTCGGTCAGGCCATGGATCTTGACCGCGTCCTCGCTGTTCTTGCGCTGCGGGTTCAGATAGAAGTGCTTGTTGCGGCCGGTAAGGCGGCGGCTCACCATTTCCACGCAGCCGATCTCGATGATGCGGTCGCCGGATTCGGGCGACAGGCCGGTGGTTTCGGTGTCGAGGAAGATCTGTCGCATGGGACGCAATGCTAAGCGGTGGCAGCGGCGTTGCGGCGTGCGCTCCACACCCACAACGCGATGCCGGCAAGAATCATCGGCACGCACAGCCACTGCCCCATGCTGAGGCCGGTTTGCGCAGGCAGGTTGGCGAGGAAGCTGTCGGGTTCGCGGAAATACTCGGCCGTGAAGCGCGCCAGGCCATAGCCCACCAGGAACAGCGCGCTCACCTGGCCCATCGGCCGCGGCTTTCGCCCGAACCACCACAGCAACGCGAACAGCAGCAGCCCCTCGAGGCAGAACTCGTACAGCTGCGACGGATGGCGCGCAATGCCACCGTCGTGCGCCTGCGGAAAGATCATGGACCACGGCAGCGACGGATCGGCCGCCCGTCCCCACAGCTCACCGTTGATGAAGTTGCCGATGCGCCCGGCCGCCAGCCCGGTGGGAACGCACGGCGCGATCAGGTCGGTCACCTCCAGGAAATGGCGGCTGCGTGTGCGGGCGTACAGCGCCATCGCGCTCAGTACGCCCAGCAGCCCGCCGTGAAAGGACATGCCGCCCTGCCACACCGCGAAGATCTCCAGCGGATGCCCGGCGTAATAGCCCGGCTTGTAGAACAGCACATAGCCCAGGCGGCCGCCGAGCACCACGCCGAGCACGCCATAGAACAGCAGGTCCTCGATGTCGCGCCGTTGCCAGCCGCGCTCGACGAACCAGGGCTTGGCTGCGCGCACGCCGGCCAGCCAGTAGAAGAGACCGAACGCCACCAGATAGGTGATGCCGTACCAGTGGATCTTCAGCGGCCCGAGCGAGAGCGCCACCGGGTCGAATTGCGGGTGCACCAGCATCGTGTGTCGGCTTGAGGCTCGTGGAGAAGGGCGCGATTGTCGCGCGAGCGGCTAAGACAATGCTGCCAGTCGCTTCCGGGCCTCGGCAGGCTTGTCCGGGTGGCTGCGCGTGTGAGCCGCAAAGCGCTGCACGACCGGTGGCGCGGGCTCGCGCCACAACAGGCTCGTCTCGCTGTGCAGTGCGGCCGCCGGCACGCGGCGGTACACCACGCCCGGCCGCTGCAGCTGCGTCACCGACGCGGGCACCCACGCCACGCCCATGCCCACCGACACGAGGTTGACGATGGTCTGCATCTGGATGGCCTCCTGCGCGATGCGCGGCGTGACGCCATGGCCGCGGTAGAACGCGAGCACGCTGTCGTACAGCGACGGCGAAATGATGCGCGGAAAGATCACCAGCGGTTCGCCCAGCACCTCGGCCAGGCGTGGCGCGCGCGCCAGCGTGGCCAGTGCGTGGCCCTCCGGCAGCGCCAGCACCAGCGGCTCGCGCAGCGCCAGCCAGGCCGCAAAGCCCGCGGGCGCGGCGCCGGGCGCATGCAACACGAAGCCGGCGTCGATCTCGTCGGCCTCGAATGCCGCCAGCTGCACGTCGAGCGTGGCTTCGCGCAGCTGCAGCTGCACGTCGGGGTAGGCCTCGCGAAAGCCGCGCAGCCAGCCCGGCAGCGGGCCGTACGCGATGCTCGACACGAAGGCCAGGCGCAGCTGCCCGCTGAAGCCCTTGGCCGCTGCGCGCACCAGCGCCGGCAGCTCCTCGGCGCCAGCCAGCAGGCGCCGCGCATGCTGCAGCAGCGCGTGGCCGGCAGGCGTGAGCGCCACCGAGCGCCGCGTGCGCTCGAACAGTCGCACCCCGAGCCCGGCTTCCAGCGCCTGCACGGCCTGCGTGAGCGGCGGCTGCGTCATGTGCAAGCGCTGCGCGGCGCGGCCGAAGTGCAGCTCCTCGGCCACCGCCACGAACTGGCGCAAGGGGCGGAGTTCGACGTTCATTGATTCACCCAGCATATCAAAAGCGCCTCAAAAATAGATTGGACCGGCGCCAAATGCAGCAGTCATACTGGCCGCCGCTGCACTGCAAGGAGACCCGCATGAGCTTCAACCGCCGCTCGAAGAACATCACCGAAGGCGTGGCGCGCGCGCCCAACCGCTCGATGTACTACGGCATGGGCTACGAGGAGGGCGACTTCTCCAAGCCGATGATCGGCGTGGCCAACGGCCACTCCACGATCACGCCGTGCAACTCCGGCCTGCAGCGCCTGGCCGACGCCGCCGTGCAGGGCCTCAAGGAGGCCGGCGCGAACCCGCAGATCTTCGGCACGCCCACCATCAGCGACGGCATGGCCATGGGCACCGAGGGCATGAAGTACAGCCTGGTGTCGCGCGAGGTGATCTCCGACTGTGTTGAAACCTGCGTCGGCGGCCAGTGGATGGACGGCGTGATCGTGATCGGCGGCTGCGACAAGAACATGCCCGGCGGCATGATGGGCATGCTGCGCGCCAACGTGCCGGCGCTGTACGTGTACGGCGGCACCATCCTGCCGGGTCACTACAAGGGCCAGGACCTCAACATCGTCAGCGTGTTCGAGGCCGTGGGCCAGTTCAGTGCCGGCAAGATGAGCGAGGAGGACTTCTGCCAGATCGAGCGCCGCGCCATCCCCGGCAGCGGCTCGTGCGGCGGCATGTACACCGCCAACACGATGAGCTCGTCGTTCGAGGCGCTGGGCCTGAGCCTGCCGTATTCGTCCACCATGGCCAACGTGGAGGACGAGGTGGTGGCCAACGTGAAGAAGGCGGCCGCCGTGCTGGTGGAGGCGGTCAAGCGCGACCTGAAGCCGCGCGACATCGTCACCAAGACGAGCATCGAGAACGCGGTGGCGGTCATCATGGCCACCGGTGGCTCCACCAACGCCGTGCTGCACTTCCTGGCCATCGCCCACGCGGCCGAGGTGGACTGGTCGATCGACGACTTCGAGCGCGTGCGCCGCAAGGTGCCCGTGCTGTGCGACCTGAAGCCCAGCGGCAAGTACCTGGCGATCGACCTGCACCGCGCCGGCGGCATACCGGCCGTGATGAAGGAGCTGCTCAACGCCGGCCTGCTGCATGGCGACTGCATCACGATCACCGGCAAGACGGTGGCCGAGAACCTGGCCGATGTGCCGCCGCTGCGCGCCGACCAGGACGTGATCCGCCCGGTGAGCCAGCCGATCTACGCCGAGGGGCACCTCGCCATCCTGAAGGGCAACCTCTCACCGGAAGGCTGCGTGGCCAAGATCACCGGCCTGAAGAACCCCGTGATCACCGGGCCTGCGCGCGTGTTCGACGACGAGCAGTCGGCGCTGGCGGCCATCATGGCGGGCAAGATCAAGGCGGGCGACGTGATGGTGCTGCGCTACCTCGGCCCCAAGGGCGGCCCCGGCATGCCGGAGATGCTGGCGCCCACCGGCGCGCTGATCGGCCAGGGCCTGGGCGAATCGGTGGGCCTGATCACCGACGGCCGCTTCTCCGGCGGCACCTGGGGCATGGTGGTGGGCCACGTGGCGCCGGAGGCCTACGAGGGCGGCACCATCGCGCTGGTGCACGAGGGCGACTCGATCACGATCGACGCCCACCAGCTGCTGCTGCAGCTGAACGTGCCGGCCGAAGAGATTGCGCGCCGGCGCACCGAGTGGCGCCAGCCCGCGCCGCGCTACACGCGGGGCGTGCTCGCCAAGTTTGCGCACAACGCATCGAGCGCCAGCTCGGGCGCCGTGCTGGACAAGTTCGAATAGCGCGCTACTTGCCGGCGGAGTTGCGCCGGCCGCGCTCGTCCATGCCCATGTCGACCAGGTGCTTTACGCGGCGCTCGTGCTTGCGCTTTTCCATCTTGTCCATTGCGCGGCGCTTGGTGTAGCCGCTGGCGTCGGCCCAGATCCACCACAGCGCGGCGCCGGCGAACGGCGACAGCACCCAGAGCCAGGATGTCTCGGCGAGCGCCACATCGAAGGCCTTGAGCAGCATCAAGATCGTGCCGATCACCACAAGCCACATAAGATGGGTCCTCGATTGGGTCAACCAGCGACCCGTAAAATGCGTTTCAGCGACTGTAATCCAGCCCTATCGCAACCTTCGAGAAGGATTCCATGAACAAGCTCGCCATCCTGTTCGCCATCGTGGGAACCTCCACGCTTGCAGCCTCCCCCGCCTTTGCCCAGGCTGACCTGGCGCAAAAGAAGAACTGCCTGGCCTGCCACGCAGTCGACAAGAAGGTGGTGGGCCCCGCCTACAAGGACGTGGCCGCCAAGTACGCCGGCCAGGCCGGCGCTGCCGACAAGCTGGCCGACAAGATCATGAAGGGCGGCTCTGGCGTGTGGGGCCCGGTGCCGATGCCGCCGAACACGCAAGTGAGCGCGGCAGAAGCCAAGCAGCTCGCGCAGTGGGTGCTGTCCCTCAAGTAAGCAGCGCGCTCCCCGCAGCAAAAGCCCGCCTTGCCGCGGGCTTTTTCACGCCTGCCGCAAGGCCAGCTCGATGCGCTCGCGCAGCCCGGCATCCAGTTCGAAGCGCCCGCCGTGGCGCGCCGCAAGCTCGGCGGCGCGGGGCAGGAAGCGCTCGCCTTCGGAGGCGATGAACTGGATCGCGCCACCGGTCCACGCCGGGAATCCGATGCCGAGGATCGAGCCGATGTTCGCCTCGGCCACGCTGGTGAGCACGTTCTCCTGCAGGCAGCGCGCGGTTTCGATCGCCTGCCGGTACAGGAAGCGGTCGCGCAGCTCGGCCATGTCGGCCTGCACGCCCGGCTTGCCGAACAGCACGGCCAGTTGCAGCCACAACTGCTTGGCCTGGCCCGCCGGGTAGTCGTAGAAGCCGCCGCCAGCGGCCCGGCCCGCACGCTTGAACTCCTTCACCATCTGCTCCACCAGCCGCTCGCCGGCATTGGCTTCGTAGCGCCGGCCCTCGCGCGCGAAGTCGGCGCGCGTCTGCTCGATCACGTGCACCGCCAGCGACAGCGAGGTTTCGTCCAGCACCGCCAACGGTCCCACCGGCATGCCGGCGGCCAGGGCCGCATGCTCGATCAGCGGCGCCGCGATGCCTTCGGCCAGCATCGCCGCTCCCTCCATCACGAAGCTGGCGAACACCCGGCTGGTGAAGAAGCCACGCGAATCGTTCACGACGATCGGCGTCTTGCCCAGCGCCTGCACGAAGTCATAGGCCTGCGCCACCGCCTCGTCGCCGGTCTGCCGGCCGCGGATGATCTCCACCAGCTGCATCTTGTCCACCGGCGAGAAGAAGTGCAGCCCGATGAAGCGCTCAGGCCGCGCGCTGGCCTCGGCCAGGCCGGTGATCGGCAAGGTGGAGGTGTTGGAGGCAAACAGGCCGCCCGGCGCCAGCTGCGGCTCAGCCTCGCGCGTGACCGAGGCCTTCAGTTCGCGCTGCTCGAACACCGCTTCGATGATCAGGTCGCAGCCGTCCAGGTCGGCTGCCGACGCCGTGGGTGTGATGCGCGCCAGCAGCGCCGCCTGCTCGGCTTCGCTCATGCGCCCCTTGGCGACACGCGCGGCGGCCAGTCGCTGCGACACCGCCAGGCCGGCCTGCGCCTTGTCCAGTGAGACATCCTTGAGCACGCATGCCATGCCGCGCGAGGCGGTGGCCCATGCGATGCCCGCGCCCATCATGCCGGCGCCGAGCACGCCGACCTTCTTCGGCTTCCAGCGGGGCACGGCCGCGGGCCGCGCCGCGCCCGACTTGATGGCATTCATGTCGAAGAAGAACGCGCTGATCATGTTCTTCGCGTTCTGGCTCACCATGCGCTGCGCGAGCCGCCTGCTTTCGATGCGCGTGGCGGTGTCGTAGTCGACCAGCGCGCCTTCCACCATCACCTCCATCACCGCCTGCGGCGCAGGGTACAAACCGTGCGTGCGCGCCTGCAGCATGGCCGGCGCCACCGTGAGTGCGGCGGCGAGCTTCGGCGTCTGCGGGCCGCCGCCGGGCAGCTTGTAGTCCTTGCGGTCCCAAGGTTGCACCGCGTCGGGATGGGCGTCGATCCACGCCAGCGCCTGCTGCCGCAGCTCCTCGACCGATGTGCCCAACCCCTGCACCAGCCCGAGCTCCAGCGCCTTCTGCGACCCGAAGAGCTGGCCCTCCACCAGGTACGGTTGCGCGGCCATCAAGCCGAGCAGGCGCACGGTCTTCGTGATGCCCGTGGCGCCGGGGATCAGGCCGAGCGTGACCTCCGGCGTGCCGAAGCGGATCTTCGGGTCGGCCAGCGCAAACCGCGCATGGGCGATGAGCGCCACTTCCCACCCGCCGCCGAGCGCGGCGCCATTGAGCAGCGCCACCACCGGCCGACCGAGCGTCTCGATGGCGCGGAAGCTGCGCTTGAGGGCCTCGCAGCGCTCGAAGCATTCGGCTGCGTCCCCCGCCTTCAGTTGCATCACGCCTTTGAGCTCGGCACCCGCGAAGAAGGTGCTCTTGGCCGATGCAAGCAGCACGCCGCGGACGCGCTCGCGGTCGCGCTGCAGCAGCGCGGCGGCATCGGCCATGTCGGCCTGCCACTGCGCCGTCATCGTGTTAACCGCCGAACCCGGTTCGTCGAAGGTGAGCGTGGCGATGCCGTCGTCGGCCAGTTGGTAGCGGATGGTCTGCATGGTCACAGCCTCTCGATGATGGTGGCGATGCCCATGCCGCCGCCCACGCACAAGGTGACGAGGCCGCGCTTCAATTGCCGGCGCTCCAGCTCGTCGAGCAAGGTGCCGAGCAGCATCGCGCCGGTGGCGCCCAGCGGGTGGCCCAGCGCGATGGCGCCGCCGTTCACGTTGACCTTGTCGTGCGGCACGCCCATCTCCTGCATGAAGCGCAGCGGCACCGCGGCAAACGCCTCGTTGACCTCGAACAGGTCGATGTCGTCGATGGACAGGCCCGCCTTCGCCAGCGCCTTGCGCGTGGCCGGCATCGGCCCGGTGAGCATGATGGTGGAGTCCGCGCCCGACAGCGCCGTGGCCAGCACGCGGGCGCGCGGTGCCAGGCCGAGCCGGCGGCCGATGGCCTCGCTGCCGATCAGCACCGCGGCCGCGCCATCGACGATGCCCGACGAGTTGCCCGGCGTGTGCACGTGGTGGATGCGCTCCACCTGCGGGTAGCGCTGCAGCGCCACGGCGTCGAAACCCATGGCACCCAGTTCGGCGAACGAGGGCTTCAGTGCGCCCAGCACCTCCAGCGTGGTCCGGGGCTTGATGAACTCGTCGCGCGCCAGCACGGTGAGCCCGATCGCATCGCGCACCGGCAGCACGCTGCGGTCGAAGCGGCCTTCGGCCTGCGCGGCGGCCGCGCGGCGTTGCGACTCGAGCGCGTACGCATCCACCGTGTCGCGCGTGAAGCCGCCCAAGGTGGCGATCAGGTCCGCGCCGATGCCCTGCGGCACGAAGCCGGTGGCGGCGTTGGTTTCCGGGTCCTGCGCCCAGGCGCCGCCGTCCGAGCCCATCGGCACACGCGACATGCTTTCCACGCCGCCGGCGATCACCAGGTCTTCCCAGCCACTGGCCACCTTTTGCGCCGCCAGGTTCACCGCCTCCAGCCCGGACGCGCAGAAGCGGTTGACCTGCACACCGGCCACCTCGAACGGCCAGCCCGCCTTGAGCAGCGCGGTCTTCGCGATCACGGCGCCCTGCTCGCCCACCGGCGTGACGCAGCCCATCACCACGTCGTCCACCGCGGCCGGATCGAACTGCAGCCGCGCTTGCAGCTGCTGCAACAGCCGCGCCAGCAGATCCACCGGCTTCACCTCGTGCAGGCTGCCGTCCTTCTTGCCCTTGCCGCGCGGCGTGCGCACGGCCTCGTAAATGAGCGCGGAAGCCATCGTGTCGTCTCCGTCCAGAACCAAGCCGTCGATTGACAAGCGATTATCGGGGCGCGCAAACTCACCAAGCAAGTGCTTGGTTGAACAAGTCTAGAGATGGAACACTCCTATCGATCGGTCTTTCGCGATGGCCTGTTCGACGGCCAGGTGATGCTCGTCACCGGCGGCGGCTCCGGCATCGGGCGCTGCACGGCGCACGAGCTCGCGGCGCTGGGGGCGCGCGTGGCGCTGGTGGGGCGCAAGCTGCACAAGCTCGAAGCGGTGCAGGCGGAGCTGGGGGCGTGGGGCGAACGCTGCTCGATCCATACCTGCGACATCCGCGAGGAGCATGCCGTGCAGCACACGGTACGCGAGGTGCTGGCGCTGCACGGCCGCATCGATGGCCTGGTGAACAACGCCGGCGGGCAGTACCCGTCGCCGCTGGCCCGGATCGGCGCCAAGGGCTGGGACGCGGTGGTGCGCAACAACCTCACGGGCGGCTTCCTGGTGGCGCGCGAATGCTTCACGCAGTGGATGGCCGAGCACGGCGGGGCCATCGTCAACATGATCGCGGACATGTGGGGCGGCATGCCCGGCATGGGTCACTCGGGCGCCGCGCGTGCCGGCATGCTCAACTTCACCGAAACCGCCGCGCTCGAATGGGCCCCCGTGCGCGTGAACGCGGTGGCACCGGGCTGGATCGCCTCCAGCGGCATGGACCAGTACCCACCCGAGATGACGCCGCTGATCCGCAGCATGCCAAGCCTGGTGCCGCTGCGCCGGCTGGGCACCGAAAGCGAGGTCTCGGCCGCCATCGCGTTCCTGCTGTCGCCGGCCGCGGCCTTCATCAGCGGCGCCTGCCTGCGCGTGGACGGCGCCGCGCCGAACGCCAAGCGCGTGTGGCCCGAAGTGGGCCGCGGCGGCAGCACCGAGGCCTTCAACGGCTTTCACCTGGCCAGCGAGCCACGCGTGCTCAAAGACGACTGATGCCGGCGCTGCACAGCCACGCGCTGCCGGCCGCCGAGGCCGAGCGCAACCGGGCCCACATGCTGGCGCTGATCGGCGAGTGGCGCGCGCTCGAAGCGCGCACGCGCGATGCGAGCGCGCGCGCCGAGCCGGCGGTCGCCAAGCGCGGCAAGCTCCTGCCGCGCGAGCGCGTCGCGCGCCTGCTCGACCCCGGCGTGCCGTTCCTCGAACTGAGCACGCTCGCCGGCTGGTTGCAGGACGATGCCA
Source organism: uncultured Pseudomonadota bacterium (assembly GCA_946480245.1). The sequence goes on along the minus strand of CAMLIZ010000078.1, from coordinate 1,889 downwards.
ATGCCGAACGATCCGTGCCGGGGGGTGGCTTCGTCGCCGGCATCGGCTGCATCGCCGGCACGCGCGTGATGCTGGCGGCCGACGACGCCGGCATCGACGCGGGCGCGATGCAGCCTCAGGGCCTGCAGAAGTTCCTGCGCGCGCAGGCCATCGCGCTGGAGAACCGGTTGCCGTTCGTGCACCTGGTGGAATCGGCCGGCGCCAACCTGCTGCAATACCGCGTGGAGCAGTTCATCCAGGGCGGCAGCGCGTTCTGCAACCTGGCGCGGCTGTCCGCCGCCGGGCTGCCGGTGATCTCGGTGGTGCACGGCCCCTCGACCGCCGGGGGCGCCTACATGACCGGCCTGGCCGACTACGTGGTGATGGTGCGCGGCAACGCCCGCGCCTATCTGGCCGGCCCGCCGCTGCTGAAAGCGGCCACCGGCGAAGTGGCCACCGACGAGGCGCTGGGCGGCGCCGAGATGCATGCCGCCGTCTCCGGTCTGGCGGAGTACCTGGCCGACGACGATGCGCACGCGCTGCACATTGCGCGCGACCTGGTCGCCGCGCTCGGCTGGCCGCGCGCGCAGTGGCCCGAGGGCCCCGAGCCGCTGCACGGCGCCGAGGGCCTGCTCGATCTCTTCGCGCCCGACCTGAAGCAGCCGGTGGACATGCACGAGGTGATCGCGCGCATCGTGGACGCGTCCGAGTTCCTCGAGTTCAAGGCCGCCTACGGCCCCGGCAGCGTGTGCGGCCATGCCGCAATCGCCGGCCAGCGCGTGGGCATCGTCACCAACAACGGCCCGCTCGACCCGGCCGGCAGCACCAAGATCACCCACTTCATCCAGGCCTGCTGCCAGAGCGGCACGCCGCTGGTGTACCTGCAGAACACCACCGGCTTCATCGTGGGCACCGAGGCCGAGCGCGCGGGGATGATCAAGCACGGCGCCAAGCAGATCCAGGCGCTGGCCAATGCCAGCGTGCCGCAGATCACCGTGCACTGCGGTGCGTCGTTCGGTGCCGGCAACTACGGCATGTGCGGCCGGGCGTTCGGCCCGCGCTTCGTGTTCAGCTGGCCCAACGCGCGCACCGCCGTGATGGGCCCGCAGCAGGCCGCCGGCACGATGGAGATCGTGATGCGCGAAGGCGCCGCGCGCAAAGGCGTGCCGGTGGACGAAGCCCGCCTGGCCGCGCTGAAAACCGGCATCGTGGACACCTTCGAGCGCCAGATGCACGCGTTCTACACCTCGGGCCTGCTGCTCGATGACGGCGTGATCGATCCGCGCGACACGCGGCGCGTGCTGGCCTTGACCTTGAAGGTGTGCGACGAGGCAGCACAGACCCCGACGCGGGGAATCCAGTTTGGCGTGGCCCGACCGTGAACAGGAGACAGACCCATGCAATTCACCCACGAACACGAAGAACTGCGCCGCACCCTCAAGCGTTTCATCGACGAAGAGATCAACCCGCACGTCGATGAATGGGAAGCGGCCGAGATCTTCCCGGCGCACGAGGTCTTCAAGAAGCTCGGCGCCCTGGGCCTGCTCGGCCTCACCAAGCCCGCCGACCACGGCGGCATGGGGCTGGACTACTCCTACTCGATGGTGATGGCCGAGACGCTGGGCCATGCCAATTGCGGCGGCGTGCCGATGGCCATCGGCGTGCAGACCGACATGGCCACGCCCGCGCTGGCCCGCTTTGGCACCGACGAATTGAAGCGCGAGTTCCTCGCGCCCGCGATTGCCGGCGACATGGTGGCCTGCGTGGGCGTGTCGGAGCCGGGGGCGGGCTCGGACGTGGCGCACATCAAGACCACGGCGCGCAAGGACGGCGGCGACTACGTGATCAACGGCACCAAGATGTGGATCACCAACAGCCTGCAGGCCGACTGGATGTGCCTGCTGGCCAAC
>CAMLIZ010000077.1 GCA_946480245.1 uncultured Pseudomonadota bacterium | reverse complement strand
TACCAGTCGCCCATCTCGGGCACGCACTGCGCGCTCCAGTGCGCCCAGATGCCGAACTTGGCATCGCGGAACCAGTCGGGGGCGCGGTAACCGTCGACCAGCGACGCCCAGGTGGGAGCGAACGGCGCGGGTGCTGCATGAGCATGGGCGTGGGGCAGGGCCGCCGCAGCGGCGGCGGCCCCGAGGAAGGTGCGTCGCGAAAGCTGCTTCATCGGGCGTTGACGATCGTGCTGGTCAGACCAGGGTAGTACTGTGCGCCGCTGGCGCGGTTGAACAGACCCATCACATGGTTGCCGCTGTATCCGTCATCCCAGTACACGGGGACGATGCCGCGTTGACGCGCGGCGCTGGTGATGTACTGGTCCCAGTAGGTTCGGAACTGCTGTGCCGGATCGACGCTCAGCCGCGTCACCGATGCGTACTCGCCCATCAGCACGGGCATGCCCAGGCCGTCGATGAAGCGCTGCTTCAGCTTGTTGAACTGGGCATCGACATAGCCCTCGTTGGCCCAGGTCTCGGTGTTGGCGGCGCTGGTGGCGATGCTGCCCCACTGCCAGATGTTGTCGTTGCCGGTGTTGAGCGTGAAGTCGTACGGGTCGTAGTAGTGCACCTCCACCATCAGGCGGTTGGCGACTGTGTCATTGGGCACCGCGAAGTAGTTGTAGGTGTGGTCCACGTTGGTGTTGTAGCCCTGAACCACGAGGTGGCGCCGGGCGTTGTTGCCGCCGGTGGCGCGCACCGCGTTGACGAAGGTCTGGTTGTAGCCGTTCTGGACCGTGTAGTACTCGTAGGTGGGTGTGCCGTAGTCGCCGTCGATCATCACCTCGTTGAGCGCGGCGAACAGCAGGTGGTCGTCGTAGTTCCTGAAATTGTTGGCGATCTGCGTCCAGAACTTCGTGATGCGCGCGTTGGCCATCGCCTGCGTCGCGTAGTTGGGCTGCATCCAGCCGCCGTCCCAGTGGATGTTGATGATCGCGTACAGGCCCGCGTTGCGTGCGCAGTTCACCACCTCGGTCACGCGCGCCATCCAGTCGGCGCGGATGTTGTCGTTGGAATCCGCGTACTGCTTCCAGGACATCGGGATGCGCACGGTGTTGAAGCCGGCCGCTTTCACCGCGTTGAGCAGGGTCTGCGTGGCGGGCGCGTTGCCCCAGTTGGTCTCGCCGCCGATCGCCTCCAGCGAGTTGCCCAGGTTCCAGCCCGGGGCCAGCTCCTGCGCCAGCTGAAGGCTGGTGATGTCGCGCATCGTGCCCGGCGTGGGCGGCGTGCCGCCGCCTCCCTGGCTGTTGACCACCACGCGCGTCGCATCGGCGGCATTGGAGCTGTACGAGGCTCTGCCGACGCTGAACTTCAGCCAGTACCAGTAGTGGGTGCCTGTGGCTGCCCCGGTGTCGGTGTAGCTGGTGATGCTGCCATTGCTCAACTGCGCAATGCGGCTGCGGCCGGCGGGGTTGCTGTCGGTATCGCGGTACACCTGCAGCTTGCTGATCGAGCCGCTCGTGGTCCAGTTGAGCGTGACGTCGTTGTTGCTGCCGGTAGCGCTGAGGCACACGGTGGCGCCGCCGCCGCTGGCGCAACTCTGCGCGTGCGCGAGCGGTACTGCGCCGACGGTCATTGCCAATAGTGCTGCCGATATCGCATGCTTCATGAGTGACCTCTCTGAGTTGAAGTGCCCAGCGGCTTGTCTGCCGCACGAGCGTAGAGGGCCCTGCGCGGTCTTTCATGACCATGGCATAACGAAATCGTCACCGAGAGGAATCCTGCGGGGCGCGCCTACGCCGGGCCCTGCGGGCTGCGCGCGAGACGTCGGGCAGCTACGCCAGCCACGAAGCGGCCGAACGCGTCGAGCAGCGGTGCGCCGTCGAATGACGGGCCCTCCAGCAAGGTCAGCGCGTGCACGGTGGCTTCGAGCGTGGAGACCTGGTCGGGGCGCCGCGCGGCGCGGATCACGCGGTAGCGGGTGGGCGGGGGCGCGCTCAGCGACAGCCGCGGCAGCGCGGCCAGGGCGGGGTGCTCGAGCACCATGCGCAGGCTCTTGCGCCAGGTAGCGTCGAGCACGACAAGCCGCAGCGGTGCGCCCGCCGTGGTGGTCGGTGCCGCCGGCGCGGGCGCGGCAGGCACGTCCGGATAGAGCAGCCGCGTGTCCCGCCCGGGCCGCATCAGCAGTGCCTGCAACGCTTCGGGCGTGAAGCGCTCGCCGACCACCACCTCGCAATGCGACAGCGACAGGCGCAGCAGCGCAACGCTGTTCTTCGCCTGGCGCTGTTCCTGCGGGTGCTGCAACACGAGCACCTCGGTGCGGTGGTCGGTAGGGCATGCCAGTGCGCACAGGCAGGTGGCCTGCGGGCGCAGGCAGCGCATGCAGGCAACGCGGCAAGGTTGGGCGTCAGCGTCGTTGATGGGGTTGCCCGGAGAAGATGCCCGGCTCCGCGGGCGTACCGAGGCCGGGCACATGGGCGTCCAGATGGCGGGTGAGTGCCAGGGCGATCACCTGGTCATCTGCCACGCTGGGGTGACAGTCGCAGCCCGAAAGTGCCAGGTTGGGAACAGCCACGAAGCCGATCCTTGCGTCGCTCGATTGCTGAGCCCGCTGCAGGGCCTTGCGCACTTCGGTGGCCAGTTCGGAGTCGTCGCTGGCGCCTGCCCACAGCAGGATGTAGGCCTGCGGATGCCGCCGATGCAGTTCATCAACGAAGTCGGCGTAGCTGGCCACGAAGTCTGCGCGCAGCTGCTCTCTGCTCGTCCACCTCTCGCCTTCATGCAAAGGCGTTGCAAAGTCGTTCGTGCCCAGGCTCACCACAAGAGCCTGGGGTTGCCAGCCCGGGTCATGGGCCACGGCGGCCTTGTCGAACAGCACGAAGGGATAGAGCTGGGGCAGGACATCGGTCACCAGGCCGTCGAAGTTGCGCACGACGCCGCGCCCCGAGACTGCGTTCACCTGATAGTCGGCGTCATAGCGTGCCGCCACCCGGGGCGCCAAGCCCACCGAGGTGTCGGTGAACTCCCACACCTGATCGCCGCTGCACTCCCGCGTGGCCGACGTGTTGCCGTAGCCCACCGTGTGCGAGTCGCCGATGAACTCGATCTGATGCGTTCGCGCAGGCAGCGTTGCGGGGCTGGCCTTCGCACCCAGGAAGAAGCCGCCGAACGTGGTGGGGCCGGCCTGGCTCTCGCTGGCCACGTCGAGGCGCAGGCGATGTGGCTCAGCCGTGTGCGGCACCGTGACGCGGTACAGGCCCGGCGCGGGCTTGACGAGGGCGATCGGCGCCTGCCCGTCCACCCGCAAGCGCAGGCTGACGTCGCCCGGGCCCACGCGAAAGTAGGCATCGCTGCCGACGAAGGCCGCCTCGGCGTAGGTGCCCGGCCACTGGCGGCGCATGCCGCCACCGGGCAGCGCCTGAACGCGCCCTGATACATGGGCTGCGAGGGGCTGCAGCGCGGCGGGCTCGGACTGCAGGCGCACCACTTGTTGCGCGAGCGCGGTTGAGGTGCCTACGAGGGCCAGGGCCATGAATGCCGTGGGCAGGAATGAGGTGGCGAAATCAGGTCGAAGGCGCACGGGACTCCAAGTGCAGGGCGCGTTGTCGGGCGCGCTGCGCTGGGACCACCCGGCAGTCATCCGGGGAGCATGTTAGTTCGAGCGTTGCACTAATTCCTCAAGTGCAAACCCGGATGGACCGATTTCCAACCCATTCGAGCCTCGCCGCCGTGGGCGAGGCTCGCATCTTCGCAGGCTGGGTGCCTTGCCTTACTGCACCGCGATCGTCTTGCTGGTGGAAGGCCCGCGCTTCGGCAGCGTGAGGGTCAGCACGCCGTTGTCGTACTTGGCGACGCAATCCTTGCCGTCCACTTCGCCCGGCAGCGTGAACGCGCGCTCGACATGGCCGTAGCGCATCTCCTGCAACAGGATGCGTTCGCCGTCCTGCTTCTGCGTTTCCTTCTTTTCCTCTTTGACGTCCGCCGAGATCGAGACGAACTGGCGGTCGACCTTCACCTGGATCTCGTCCTTCTTGGCGCCCGGGATCTCGGCCTTGATGACGTATTCCTTGTCGTTCTCGCTGATGTCCAGCTTCATGTCCTGCGGCATGCGCTCTGCGGGCCAGCTCGTGTTGCGCAGAAAGCGGCGGAACAGGTCGTCGAACGGGGAAAGCATCAGGTCGTTGCGGGCTTCGTCGAAACGGGTCAATGCACTCATGGCGGCTCCTATAGCAAGCGGATGAAAACGGCGGCCGGATCGGACCACCCGAGATCAATCTACGCGCGATGCGTCGGCCTGCCTTGCGCATGCGCAAGCGCGCCGGACGAGCGAATTTCAGCCAGGCCTTCGGCGGCGCCGCGCATCACCTGGCGTGTTGCCTCTGTGGCCAGTCGGCCGAAGTCCTGCACGATCGCGGCGGCGTCGTGCGCCGATTCGCGCCCGGTCTGTGCGCTGCGCAGGCCTGCGTCCAGCAGGTTCTGCGATACACCGCGCGTCGCTTCGAAAGCGCTGCTCACCAGGCTGCGCACGATGCCGTTGATGTCCTTGGCCACGTCGCCCGTGGCATGCAGCGTGTCGCACACCGAGCTCTCCAGCAACCCGGCGAGTTGCACCTCGATCGTGTGCAGCTTCTTCATCACCTCGGCCATTTCGGCCCGGGCGTCCTGCGGCACTGCTGGCTTGGCGGGGGCGCGGCCCTTGCGTGCCGCTGTGATCGTGTGCGTGGTCATGGGTACCTCATTGGGGCTGGGTTGGAGGGTGCCGGCGAAGGCACGGCGGGAAATCAGCATAGGCACTGGCAGCAGCGCTGCCTTGCGATGCATCAGCCGCGGCCGCTCGCCTTCACGCGCCGTCAGGCCGCGGTGTTCGGCATGAGGAGCCGGTTCAGCGCGGCGCCGAAGAGATCGTCCATCGGGCGCACGCCGGTATGGAACAGGCTGAGCGGCAGCGAGGGATCGAAGGTCGTCGGCAGGGCAGGCATCGCATGCACCCCGGCGTCTGCCATCAAGCCGCCGAATTCCGCTGCGCCGCGCACCCCGATCTCGGTGAGTTCCTGTGCCAGGCGCAATGAGCAGGCGCCCTGGAACTGCAGCAATTCGAGCGGCAGGCCCGAGGCCGCGTCGCCGGTGCCGGGTTGCTGCAGGCGTTTGCGCATCTCGTCCACCCGGTTGACGGCCAGGTGCGTCGCATTGATCTGTGCGCGATACGCGTCTTCCATCAGCCGCAGCCAGGCCTGGCTCTGCTGGAGCATCAGCTCCGTCGGGCCTCGCCACAGGCTTGCCGCCGGGCCGGGCACCGATGGGGCGGCTTTCGGGTTCTCGGGCTTGTTCATGAGGGGCTCCTGTGAGCTTCCATTCTGGGCAGGGCACGGCAGCGCCGCTTGCGCGGGCGCAAGCCGGTGGCAGCAGCGGCTGCCTAGAGTGGTGTGGATCCCTTCGCACGAGCGGCCTCGCGCCGAACCACCATGCAGCCCTACAAGCGATTGCACACGCCGGCGGCAGTGCCGCCGGCCGACGACACGCAGGACGAGCGCCTGCTGCGCATCCACCAGCGGCCAGACGGCTACCACTGGGTCGACGTGGAGGGCCGCCAGGAGTTCGGCCCGTACGAGAGCCTGGAGGACGCGCTGGTGGACATGGACGATGCCGAGCCCGCGCTCGAAGGCGCCATCGAACAGGCGGAAATGACCGAAGCCGCCGAGCAAGGGCTGGACATCGACGACCAGGTGGACCGCCGCGACGAGGACGAGCCCGAAGGCTCCACATGAGCGTGGCGGCAGGACGGGGTGCGGGGGAGGCCCCAGCGGACAGGGTTAGTACATGTCCGGTTGAATGCCCGTGCCAGGCGATGCCTCGGCCGGCTTCTTCGGCGCATCGGCGATCAGGCAGTCGGTGGTGAGCACCAGGCTGGCGATCGAGCCGGCGTTCTGCAAGGCCAGGCGCGTCACCTTGGCGGGATCGATCACCCCCATGGCAAGCAGGTCGCCGTACTCGCGCGTGGCGGCGTTGTAGCCGTAGCCGGATTGCGGGGACGCATCCACCTTGTGCAGCACGATCGAAGGCTCGTCGGCGGCGTTGCTCACGATGCGGCGCAGCGGCTCCTCGAGTGCGCGGCGCACGATCTTCAGGCCCGAGTCCTGGTCCAGCGTGGGCAGGCTCACGCCCTCCAGCACCTTGCGCGCACGCAGCAGCGCCACGCCGCCGCCGGGCACGATGCCTTCCTCCACGGCGGCACGCGTGGCGTGCAGCGCATCCTCCACGCGCAGCTTGCGTTCCTTGAGCTCGGTTTCGGTGGCCGCGCCCACCTTGATCACCGCCACGCCGCCCGACAGCTTTGCGATGCGCTCGTCGAGCTGCTTGCGCTCGTAGTCGCTGGTCAGCGCGTCGCGTTCCTTCTTCAGCGCCGCCACGCGAGCGCGGATGGCCGCAGGGTCACCGGCACCGCCCACGATCGTGGTGCGGTCCTTTTCCACCTCGACGCGGCGAGCGCGGCCCAGGTGCTCCAGCGTGGTCTTGGCCAGCGTGAGGCCGAGTTCTTCGGAGATCACGCGGCCGCCGGTCACCAGCGCCATGTCCTGCAGCATCGCCTTGCGCCGATCACCGAAGCCCGGTGCCCGCACGGCGCAGGTCTTCACCACGCCGCGCACCGCGTTGATCACCAGCGTCGCCAGGGCCTCGTTGTCGATCTCCTCGGCCACCACCAGCAGCGGCAATCCCGCCTTGGCCGCGGCCTCCAGCACCGGCACCAGATCCTGCAGGTTCGACAGCTTGTGGTCGCACAACAGAACGGCCACGTCCTCCAGCACGGCCGACTGGCGCTCGGCGTTGTTCACGAAGTAGGCCGAGAGGAAGCCGCGGTCGAACTGCAGGCCTTCCACCGCCTCCAGCTCGCTGGCCATGCCCGAGCCGTCCTCGATGGACACGGCCCCTTCACGGCCTACCTTGTCCATCGCGCGCGCCACCAGCTCGCCGATCGAGCGGTCGTTGTTGGCCGAGATGGAGGCCACGTGCGCGATCTCCTGTGAAGCGGTGCAGGGCTGGGCCATGCGCTTGATCTCCGCCACCACCAGCTCGACCGCATGGTCGATGCCGCGCTTGAGGTCCATCGGGTTCATGCCGGCAGCCAGGTACTTCAGCCCCTCGGTGATGAGCCCGTGCGCCAGCACCGTGGCGGTGGTGGTGCCGTCGCCGGCCATCTCGCTGGTGCGTGCAGCCACCTCGCGCAGCAGCTGCGCGCCCATGTTCTCGAAGCGGTCTTCCAACTCCACCGACTTGGCCACGACCACGCCGGAGTTCACGATCTGCGGCGGCCCGAACTCGCGGTCGAGGATCACCGTGCGTCCGCGCGGGCCCAGGGTCACCTTCACGGCGTCGGCGAGGATGTCCACGCCGCGGCGTATGCGCGTGCGAGCGTCGTCGCCGAAGAGAAGTTGCTTTGCGGGCATGTGTCAGTCGATCTTTGGTGTGTTGCCGGGCGCTGAAAGCGAGTCGATCGAATCTAGATCGACGGGCGGGGGAGGGCTTGCGCAAGCGCAAGCGCAGGCCCGGACGTGCCGATCGAAGGGATTCGCCGCGGCGCGACCGCCGTCAGCCCACTGCCGATGACGAGCGCAAGTGCGCGCCGGCCGGGGCGAAGCCGTGCTCGTGCGGCCGCGGCGCGCAAGGCAGATGAAGCACCAGCTGGATTCCACGACGCGGCAGGGGCAGCAGCGAGAGCGCCGCGTTGCAGCGGCGCGCGAACTGCGCCAGATCCGTTCGCCGCGGGTCGGCTTTTAATGGAATGTCCGGCATCCCGGCCTCGGGGCTGCCGACGGCGAGCACCAGCCAGTGGCTCGCCTGCGCACCGGCGGCCACCAGCGCCTCGCGCGGGGGGGCGCTGCCTCTGCGCGCGCGCAGCTCCAGCACACCCTCGGCCGGCATGACGGCATAGACACGACGCACCATCTCCAGCATCACGGCCTCGAGCTGTCCGGCATCGACGCCCGTGCCTTGCGGGCAGGTGTCGGCCACGTCCAGGCGCAACTCGATCTTCGGGTCCAGCACCGGCCGAATCCGGCGTGCCAGGTCGTCCAGCAGGCAGGCGAGCATGGCCTCGGGCATCCATGCCTCGCGTGAGGCGGGCAGCTCGACCAGATCGCGACCGACTGCTTTCAAGCGGCACCTTCCAAGTGATCCCCGACGGCCCACTCTATGCGGCCGCCCGGCTGCGGGATATCCCGGCTCCCTGGGCATCGCACTACCGGAAACCAGGTAGCCGGCGCTCGGCTTGTGCGAGGTCATCCCAAGTTGGGGGCCGCTGCCTATAGTTGGGCCAGGGCAACCGCGACCATCGCGTGGCTGCCCATGCCGGGTGGCAACGACCGTTCGGCTTATGGAGGGCCGCGATGAATGCCACGCGCTTGCTGCTTGTCGAAGACCACCGGCTGGTGCGTGAGGCGCTGCGCGACGCCCTGGCGCGCGAGGCGGGCATCGAGGTGGTGGGCGAGGCGGGCGACGCAGCCGGGGCGCTGGCCATGGCCGCTCGGTTGGCGCCCGACGTGATCGTGCTCGACATCGGCTTGCCCGACCTGAACGGCATCGATCTGGCCCGCCGGCTCAAGGCCGACGGTTCGCGCGCGCGCATCGTGGCCCTGTCGGCCTACAGCGACCAACGCTTCGTGAACGAGATGCTGCGAGCCGGCGCATCGGCCTATGTCACCAAGTCGGCCGCCGGGACCGAACTGGTGCGCGCCATCCGCTGCGTGGCGGCGGGTCATGGCTACTTCTGTCCGGAGGTGGCGAGCGCACTCGCCGCCAGCATGCAGGTCGAAGGCGATGTTGCCGGGCCGATGCTGGGTCGTCGCGAGCGCGAAGTATTGCGGCTGATCGCGCAAGGGCAGCGCACCAACACCATCGCCGAGCGGTTGCACATCTCGTCGGCTACGGTGGAGGCGCACCGCCGCAACATCATGCGCAAGCTCGACCTGCACTCCGTGGCCGACCTCACCCGCTACGCCATTCGCGAGGGCTTGGTGAACCCCTGAGGGATGGCGACGACGCGCAGTCCCGCCTCAGTCGGGTGCTGCCTCCACCCGCTTCATCTCCAGGTATTCATCGCGGCTGATCTCGTGCAGCTGCGGCGCATAGCGCTCGGTGCCGTCGAACCAGGCGCCCAGTCGCCGCTCCAGGCGGCCCGGCTCGGGTGCGTCGAGGCTGTCCAGGTAGGCCACGATCGCGAGTTGGTAGCGCAAGGTGTTGCGCTCGACGGCGCCGCGCGTGCCGCCCACCGGCTGTGGCGCCCCGCCGTCGGGGGCAGGCACCAGGCTGAAGCCGAGCTTGTCGCGGCCCACGGTGAGCAGGTAGCCCTGCATCACCAACCGCGCCAGCGCGCCGTAGCCCACCTGGTACTCGAAGTGCACGAAGGTCTGGCCGCCACCGTTGGGCGCAGCCTCGAACAGGAAGCGATAGTCGCGCGTGCCGAGCGGGCCCTTTTCGGCCTGCAGTTGCACAAGCATGAAGTCGGTGCGGTCGTCGGGCCGGGAGAAGCCGAGCACCAGCTCATGCGCCCGATCGATCGGCTGATGATGCTTGGTTCCCAGGAAGAGCGTCAGCGAGTCGGACGCCGGCGCACAGCGTTTGACGTTCAGGTGCAGCACCAGCACCTCGCACCACTGCGCGGGCGTATGCAGCGCGGCCCGCACCACGCTGAAAGGATGCGGCAGCACGGCGTGCACCTCGCCGCGGGCGACGCCATCGCTCTCGGTGGACACGAGCAGCAAGGGGGCGTGAAACGGCGAGTCGCGCAGCGGCTGCGCGAGCACGGTCTCGAGCGCACGAAGCCGGGCGGGGCCTTCAGCCTGCGCATGCACGCCGCACGTCAAGCAGGCGAGTGCCGCAGACACGATCATCCCCGCACGGCGCAGCCGGCGGCTCGGGCTTGGCACGGACCTCACGATGGGCACTCTTCGGGCGAAGATGGAAGGCGCAGCGTCACCGCGGCCCCCCATCTCACTCTAGGCGGCGCGGCGTTGGCCGGCTTGCGCCAGCGCAACCGGCATCCCGCCGCGCGTTCTCGCCTTCAGTCGGCCACGCGCGCCGGCTCCTGCCGCAGCGCGGCGATGTCGCGCGTCGGCGGCGCACCGAACTGGCGGCTGTATTCGCGGCTGAACTGCGACGCGCTTTCGTAACCCACGCGAAACGCAGCGGTCGAGGCATCCAGCCCCTCGCTCAGCATCAGCCGGCGTGCTTCGGTCAGGCGCAGCCACTTCTGGTACTGCAGCGGGCTCATGGCCGTCAGGGCGCGAAAGTGCTGGTGAAAGGTGGACGGGCTCATGCGCACATGCCCGGCCAGCTCGTCCACGCGCAGTGGCGCGGCGAAATGCGCCTTCAACCATTCGATGGCCCGGCCGATGCGCTGGCTGCGGCTGCCCGGGGCGCCGATCTGGCGCAGGCGGTCGCCCTGGTCGCTGAGCAGCAGCCGGACCAGGATCTCGCGCTGCACCAGCGGCGCCAGGGCCGGCAGGGCCTCGGGCTCGTCCAGCAGCTCGACCAGGCGCTGGAAGGCGCACAGCAGCGGCAGCGTGATGCGGCCGGTGGCCATCGCGCGCTCGGCGGCCTGAGCACGGGGCGGCGGCACATCGCCGTCGATCATCAGCCGCGCGATCTCGCGCTCGTCCACGCGCAGGAACAGCGCGAGGTAGGGCTTGTCGGCGCTGGCCTCGATGATCTGTGCCACCGTCGGCAGGTCGAGCGAGACGACCAGCAGGTCGTGCACGCCGTACACCAGCGTGTCGGGGCCCAGCAGCACGCGCTTGCGGCCTTGCACGATCAGCGCCACGCCGGGCTCGTACACGCCGCACACCGGGCCCGAGGTGCCGCTGCTGCGCACCATGGCCAGCGCCGGCAGTGCGCTCGGGCGGTGCATCTCGCCGTCGGCGGCGCGGCGCAGGATGGCCTCGGCCAGCGCCTGGCGCGCGTCTTCCATGCGGTCGGCGTCGGGGTCGGGCAGGCGGGCTCGCTGCAGCATCGCGCGATGCTAGCGGGCCTGCGCGCGGCTTGCCATCGCCAGCGCCCGCCCGGACGATCAGGCAAGCTTTTCGCTGCTTCAGGCTAACGACCTGGCGCGCCATCGCCCGAAACTCGCCGTCGAGTTCGTCAAGGAGAGCTGCGCATGACCACCCTGAACGTCAACGGGCGCGACCAGCAGGTCGACCTCGATCCCGGCACGCCGGTGCTGTGGGCGTTGCGCGACACGCTCGCGCTCACCGGCACCAAGTTCGGCTGCGGCGCTGCGCTGTGCGGTGCCTGCACCGTGCACCTGGACGGCCAGGCGATCCGCTCCTGCGTGACGCCGGTTTCCGCGGCCGAGGGCCGCAAGATCACCACGATCGAAGCCGTCACCGACGGGCACGACCCGGTCGGCCGCGCGGTGCATGCCGCGTGGGTGAAGCACGACGTGGCGCAGTGCGGCTATTGCCAGAGCGGCCAGATCATGTCGGCCACCGCGTTCCTCAAGTCGCTGCCCAAGGGCAAGCGCCCCACCGACGCCGAAATCGACGCCGCGATGGCCGGCAACATCTGCCGCTGCGGCACCTATGCCCGCATCCGCGCGGCGGTGAGCGACGCCGCCAAGGCGCTGGCCTGAAGGAGAACCGAATGCACTTCGACATCGATGACACCGCCAGCCTGGAGCTGCCGAAGGCCTTGCAGGCGATGCTGTCGCGCCAGGTGGGCGCTACCCGCGGCATCGCGCGCCGCAGCTTCCTGAAGATGGGCGCGGCCGGCGGGTTCGCGCTCGGCGCCTTTCCGCTGCCGACGCTCGCCCAACCGGCCGCCGCGCTGAAGCCGACGCAGCAGCCCTCGGCCTTCGTGCACATCGCGCCCGACGGCATCGTCACCGTCACGATCAACCGGCTCGACTTCGGCCAGGGCGTGCAGACCGCGCTGCCGATGATCCTGGCCGAGGAGCTCGACGCCGACTGGTCGCTCGTGCGCAGCACCCACGGCAGCAATGACCCGGCGTATGTCGACCCGGTGTTCGGCATGCACATCACCGGCGGCTCCGGATCGATCGCGCACAGCTTCACCCAGTACCGCGAGCTCGGTGCGCGGGCGCGGGCGATGCTGCTGGCCGCCGCTGCCGCGCGCTGGCAGGTGGATGCGTCGGCGCTGCGCACGGGCGATGGCATCGTGATCGGCCCCGGCGGCAAGCGGCTGGGCTACGGTGAGCTGGCCGAGGCCGCGATGGCGCAGCCGGTGCCCACCACCGTGACCCTGAAGGACCCGAAGGCGTTCCGCCTGGTCGGGCATGCCACCCCGCGCCTCGATGCGCAGGCCAAGAGCAGCGGCCAGCAGCACTACGGCATCGACATGCGCCTGCCCGGCATGCTGACGGCCGTGGTGGCGCACCCGCCGGTGTTCGGCGCCAAGCTCGTCTCGGTGGACGACAGCGCAGCCAAGGCGGTGAAGGGCGTGAAGGCGGTGCTGCGCGTGCCGGTGGACCGCGGCGGCGAGGGCGTGGCGGTGATCGCCGACGGCTACTGGCCGGCCAAGCAGGGCCGCGACGCGCTGAAGGCGCAGTGGGACACCGCGGCGGTGGAGCGCGTGGACACGGCGCGCCAGCTCGAGCAGTACCGCGCGCTGGCGCGCCAACCCGGCCCGCGCAAGTTCGACGCCGACGTGTCGGCCCTCGACGATGCGCCGCACCGCATCGAGGCCGAGTTCGTGTTTCCCTACCTGGCGCATGCGCCGATGGAGCCGCTGAACTGCACGGTGCACGTGCAGGGCGACCAGGCGCAGCTGTGGATGGGCTCGCAGATGCCGGGGCTGGACGGCATGGCCGCGGCCAAGGTGCTCGGCCTGCCGCCGCAGAACGTGAAGGTCAACGTGCAGATGGCCGGCGGCGGCTTCGGCCGTCGCGCCATCGCCACCAGCGACTACGTGGCCGAGGCCTGCGCCGTGGTCAAGGCGGCGCAGGGCGCCGGCATCGCCGCGCCGATCCGCACGCTGTGGAGCCGCGAGGACGACATCCGCGGTGGCTACTACCGCCCGATGCACCTGCACACCGCACGCATCGGCTTCGACGCGAAGGGCCGGGTGACGGCGTGGGATCACGTGATCGTCGGCCAGTCGATCCTGGCCGGAACGCCCTTCGAGCCGATCATGGTGAAAAACGGCATCGACGCCACCGCGGTCGAAGGCATGAAGGAGCCTTACGACCTGCCGATGCGCCTGACGGTGCACCACCCCAAGCTCAACGTGCCGGTGCTGTGGTGGCGCAGTGTGGGCTCCACGCATACCGCGTTCGTGATGGAGACGCTGATCGACGAGATCGCCCGCACCACCGGGCAGGACCCAGTGGCCTACCGCCTGCAGCAATTCGGCGACGCTCACCCGCGGCATCGCGACGCGCTGCAACTGGCGGTGGCCAGGAGCGGCTACGGCAAGAAGCAGCTGCCGGCAGGGCAGGCCTGGGGCGTGGCGGTGCACGAGTCGTTCAACTCCGTGGTGGCCTACGTGGTCGAGGCCGCGGTGCAGGACGGCCGGCCGGTGCTGCACCGCGCCACCGCGGGTGTGCACTGCAACTTCGCGGTCAACCCGCTCACCGTGGAGGCGCAGGTGCAGGGCGCCGCGCTGATGGGCCTGTCGACCTGCCTGCCCGGCGCGGCCATCACGCTGAAGGACGGCGTGGTCCAGCAATCCAACTTCGGCGACTTCCTGGTGCCGCGCATCACCGACATGCCGCAGATCGCCGTGCACATCGTGCCGAGTGCCGACGCGCCCACCGGCATGGGCGAGCCCGGCCTGCCGCCGCTGGCGCCGGCGTTTGCCAACGCCATTGCGCGCCTGACCGGCAAGCCGCTGCGCGAGCTGCCGTTCAAGCTGGGCTGAACTGGCCGGCTGGCCCGCGCGCGCAGGCACTGCCGGCACCCTCGCAGGTCAGGCGCCCCTCCTCGAGCTTGAGGATGCGATCGGCGCAGCGGAAGTAAGCGTCGTCGTGCGTGATCACGATGACCAGCTTTCCCCGGGCCTTCAGTTCCGGCAGCAGCTGGGTATAGAACACGCGCTTGAAGACCGGGTCCTGATCCGCGGCCCATTCGTCGAAGACGTAGATGGGGCGGTCTTCGAGGTACGAGGACACCAGCGCCAGGCGCTTGCGCTGCCCTGTGGACAGATCCAGGGTGGAGAACTTTCCGTCCCGGATCTTTACCTTGTGCGAGATGCCCAGCATCTCCACATAGCGCTCAGCCTGGGAATGGAGGTTGGCCTCATCGGCGCCGACCAGGTGCTCGAAGACATGGAAGTCTGAGAACACTGCGGAGAAGTACTGCCGATAGCTTTGCAGGTTCTCGCGCGTGACGAGAACTCCATTCAGAAGTACGGCCCCCTGTTCAGGCATATACAGCCCGAGAAGCAGCATTGCCAGCGTCGTCTTGCCGCTGCCGTTGCCCCCGACAATGAAGATCACCTGCCCTTGCTGGGCGCGCACGCTCACGGGCCCCAGCTCGAAGCGGGCATCGTCGCCAGCCGTGGAATACCCATGGCGAACGTCGCGCAGTTCGAGCGACAGCGAGTCGCCGCAGGCAAACGGGTCCGTTTCGCACAGCGAGGGCTCCATCGCATTCAAGCTGCCGTCGAGCTGGCGAATGCGCTGGGCCGCAATGGCGACTTGTCGCAGATCCGGTATGGCGCCGACCAGCACGCTGATCGGCGAGGCGAGATAGAGCACCGTGAAAGCGCTGGCCGTCAGAACGGCCTTGTCCTGAGGGAGCCACGCAGGCAGCAGGAACAGCAAGACCCCGATGGCCACATAGAAGAGCACGTCCCCCACGTTCTCGACCCAGGCATAGCGCTTCATCGCGGCGATGAACGAGCGCTGATAGTTCATTGCGCTCTGTGCGATGACCTGGTCCACGAACATCGACGAGCGCTTTGCATTCAGCTTCAGCTCCTTGCTGCCTTCGACGAGGCTGCGGAAGTGCTGGTAGAGCGTGTCGACCTGGGCTCGAACCTGAACCAGTTGCCGAAGCGGCGCCCGCTCTGCGGTGTGATACCCGACCATCGCAACGGCCAGCAGGACCGTCAGCGTGAGGAAAATCGTCGGCGACAGCCAGGCGATGTAGCCGAGGCAGGCCACCACCACGATGCCGTTGACCACGGCCGACGGCCCGATGTGCGACAGGGTCACCAAGGTCTCGAGATCCTTGGTGAGGATCGCGAGCAGGCCGTGCTTGCCGATTTCGTGCAAGGTCTTCATCGGTGCGTGCAGCAGCTTGCGGCTGAGCGTCACGCGCAGGTGGAAGATCATCGATTGCGCCAGGCGCATCAGCGTGACGGTCGCCAAGGTCTTGCCGACGACATGGATCAGGCACAAGCCGAAGAAGGCCACGGCGAGCTGAGCCAGATCGCCGGATCCGCTCAAGCCCCGGTTGACGACCATCATCAGGCCGGCGCCACTCAGGCCGCCAACCATTCCCGTGAGCGTCGCCAGTGCGAGCAAACGCCAGGAGCGCAGGAGAGCTTGCTTGAGCATTTGCTACAGGTCCGGCATGGCGAACAACTCGAGGAAGATGCCGAACGTCAGCACGATCATCAGCAGGTCGCTGTCGAACGGAAGGTTGAGCTTGAAGCCGGGCTTCACATACAGCTGCTTCAGCCGTTCCACCGTGTGGGGGTTGAAGTAGCCCTGCCGCTTGATCCGGTCGAAGGAAAGCAGGTCGTTGATCCACTCCACGTTCTGCGCCAGCAAGGCCTGGCTGCCGGGTGCGACGAAGTGAAACTTCTCCCGCCCCGCGATGGTGTACGGGAGGTACTTGCGGGCAACCTGGCGAACGATGAATTTCTCGACCAGGTCGTTCAGCTTCAGGGCGGGCGGAAGCCTGCGCGCGAAGTCGACGATGCGAATGTCCAGAAAGGGATAACGCGCCTCGATGGAGTTCGCATAGGCCACCCGGTCCCCGTGATCGGCCAGCAGGTGGTCGGACAGGCGCAACTTGAAATCGACGTAGGAGCGCTGATGCAGGACATGCCGCCCGCGCAGTCGCGCCTTGTTGACCAGCGCGCCGGAGCCCAGATCGATCTTCTCGTTCTGGGCAGCTGCCGCCGCGCTGTACAGGTCGCCTTTCAGCGACCGCAGCGCGAAGTAGTTCTTCTCGTAGAAGAAGTCCCGGTTGCCCCACAGCCGCTGCCGCTCCGCTGCCTCCAGGGCTTCGTCCGGGTCGGCTGCCGCCATACCGCCGGCGCGCAGTGCGTCGAAGCGGTAGCCCACGTAGCCGGCAAACAGCTCGTCTGCACCTTCCCCCGTGAGGATCACCTTGACCCCGCTCGCCCGCACGGCGGCAGACAGCGCAAGCGAGCAGGTGTTGTACGACTCCTTCAGCGGGGATTCGGAGCAGTAGACCGCGCGCTTCAGGTCGCCGGACACCTGCTGCCAATCGAAGGCGATCTCATGATGAACCGACGGCACGTGCTGGCGGTACAGGCCTTGGTAGGTGCGCTCGTCGTGATCCTGATCGGCGAACGCGATGGAAAACGACGGACGCGACGGGTCGGGCAGCACCTGCTGCGCAACGCTGCCGATCAGCGACGAATCCAGGCCGCCACTCAAGTAGTAGCCCACCGGCACGTCGGCATTCAGGCGGTCTTTCACCGCGGTGCGCAGCAGCGCGTCGAACTCGTCGACGTAGTCGTCCACCGACCGGGGCTCGGCGGGACGCACGGGATAGTCGAGATCCCAGTACTCCTTCTCCTGCACGCTGCCGTTCGGCTTGGCGACGAGCAGATGGCCGGGTCGCAGTGCGTGGATACCCTCGAACATGGTCGTCGGGCTGACCATGCCGGGGAAACTCAGAATCTGGTCGAGCCCGCGCAGGTTGACCTTGCGGGTGATGGACGGGTGCTGCAGGATGGCCTTGATCTCGGAGGCGAATACGAGCGTGTCCCCGACCACCGCGTAGAACAGCGGACAAATGCCCACGTGGTCGCGCACCAGCAGCAGCTGCTTCTTCGTGTCGTCGAATATCGCGAACGCGAACTGCCCGTTCAGCTTGTTGACGAATTCGGCACCGTACTCCTGATACAGCGGAATCAGTACTTCGACGTCGCACTCGGTGCGAAAGCGGTGACCTTTGGCCTGCAGCTCGCGCCGCAGTTCCCGGTAGTTGAAGATCTCCCCATTGCAGATGGCGACGATGCTGCCGGTCGCGTCGTAGAACGGCTGGTTGCCGTGCGCCAGATCGATGATCGACAAGCGCCGGAAGGCGAAGCCCGCTTCGTTCTTGATGCAATAGCCGGCGTCGTCGGGGCCGCGATGCACCAGTTGGTCCGCCATCGCGGACAGCACTTGCTGCGAGGCCGAGCGCCGGCTCCCGAGGTCAAAGGTTCCTGCGATTCCACACATGAGGGCCGCCCGTTCCTATTCCGAGCGGACCATGGGTGGTGCCGCGTCATCTTGCTGCGCATCGAGTTCCTGCAGTGCCTCGGCCAGCAGGTCGGCGATCTGCGCGCCGCCTGCTTGCTGGCTCGCGCCGACCAGTTCGTCGACCCGCTTCGCCACCTGTTGCACGGTGCGTTCCTCGAAGAGCGCGCGCAGTGCCATTTCGATAGAGAAGGTCTTGCGAATGCGCGCGAGCAGCATCAACGCTTGCAGTGAATGGCCGCCGAGCGCAAAGAAGTCGTCGTCGCGCCCGACGCGTTCGCGTGCAAGCACCTGCCCATAGAGGTCCGCCACGGTGCGTTCGGTCTCGGTAACCGGTGCAACGTAGGCGGCCTGCGCCTGTGCGAGGTCGTGTTCGAGTGCGGCCAGTGCCTTGCGGTCGATCTTGCCGCTGCTCGTCAGGGGCATCGCCTCGAGCGCGCTGATGCCCTGCGGCAGCATCGTGCCGGGCAGTCGCTGCGCCAGGTGTCGGATCAGCTCTTCGACCGCGGTTCCAGCGGCCACCACATAGGCGTGAAGCCGGGTCGAACCGTCGCTGCCCTGCTGCGCCACCACGGCGGCCTCGCTGACGCCCGGGTGGTCGAGCAGCGCGTTTTCGAGATCGCCCACCTCGATGCGCACGCCATTGACCTTGACCAGCCCGTCGCGACGCCCCAGGCAGCGCAGGCTGCCGTCCTCGAGCAGCATCCCGATGTCGCCGCTGCGGTACACACGCTCCTCGTCGTGGGGACGCAGCGGGTTGCGCACGAAGACTTCGTCCGTGAGCGCCGCGTCGCCGTAGTAGCCCAGCGTGAAGAATCGGCTGCGCAGCCAGATCTCCCCCGGCACACCGGGCGGGCAGGGCTGGCCGTGCGCGTCCAGCACGATGGCCTGGCTGTGCGCGATGGGCCTGCCGACCGGGATGAAGCCGCGCGCTACATCCTCGGCGCAGATGCGGTGCCAGCACCGGATCATCGTCGTCTCGGAAGCGCCGTAGAAGTTCACCAGCTCGATGCGCCCTTCAAACGCCCCATACCAGGCTTGCACGCTGGCGGGCAGCACCGGCTCGCCCGACAGGCATACGCGCTGCAGCGCCGCCAGCTCGGGCAGGGCCTGCTCTTGCTGCGCGTACGACAGCAGTGCCTTGAGCACGGACGGCACGCAGTGCACATGCGTCACCTTCGAGTCGTCCAGCCACTGAAGCAGCTCGTCGGGCCCGAGCTTGGGTTGCGGCGGCACGCACACCGTGCCGCCGGCGCACAAGGGAACGAAGACGTCGCGCAGGAAGGCATCGAAGGTCGGCGCGGTGAGTTGGCTCACGCGACAGCTGCGGTCCAGGCCGAACGCTTCGATCTCCCAGTCGATGAACTGCGCCAGGCTCGGGGCCCGCCCGAGGATCGGCTTGGGCTGCCCCGTCGAGCCGGAGGTGAAGAAGAGGTAGCAGGCGTCCGTGCCGGCCGGCGGCACGAGCGCGGCCGGCCTCTCGGCGAGCGGTGCCAGGCCCGGCACCTCGGCCTGACCCAGGCTCACCCCTTGAGGCTGCGGCGCGAGCTCCTGCAGCACGGCCGCCGTGGCGTGCTCGGCCATCCACCAGCGCGGCGGCACGCGCCGCACCAGGGCCTGCAAGCGCGCCATCGGATCGCTCGCGTCCAGTGTCATGAACACGGCGCCGGCCTTCATCGTGCCGATCACGGCCGCGATGTGCTCGATCGGGTCGCGCAGCAGCAGCGCCACCACGTCGCCGCTTGCGCACCCCAGGTGCTGCAGCTGCGCGGCGATGCGCTCGCTGTGAGCCTGTAGTTGCGCGTAGGTGCAGTGGCGACCTTGCCACTCGATGGCCACCGCACCGGGTGCCTGCTCGGCTTGCAGCGCGAAGCGTGCCAGCACGCCGGCGATCGGCGGCGCCGCCGGCAGTTCGTTGGCGAACTGCAGGTACGGCGAGTGCAGGGAGCGTGCCTGCTCGCCGTGGAACAGCGCCAGCGCCCCGATCGGCGCGCCAGGCGTGGCGCACACCTGCGCCAGCGCTGCCAGCCACTGCTGTATCAGGTACTCGACGGTCTCCGGCTTGAAGAGGCTGGTGCGGTAGGCGCACTTCAGGAGCAGGCCTTCCACATGCTCGTGCGCCGTGAGTTCCAGCTCGGCCTTGGCGTCGAGTTCCAGCGGCTCGTGGCCGCCCGGCACCTGGCCGAGCGGCTCGCGCTCGCGGAAGCTCAGCAGGTTGAACAGCACCGGCGTCACCGGGAACTGGTTTGCCGGCCGTGGCAGCTGCAACTCCTCGATCAGCTGCTCGAACGGGTAGTGCTGATGCTGAAGACCGCCAAGCGCCACCTCTTTCGCCTGCGCCAGCACCTCTTCGAAGCTCTGGTCGTGCTCCACCTGCATGCGCAGCAAAACGGTATTGAGGAAGAAGCCGATGAGCTGCTCCGCCTCGCGCGCATCGCGCCCGGAGGTGGGCACCGCGATCACCACCTCGGGTTGGCCGGTCAGGCGCGCCAGCCACACCGCGAGGCTCGCCTGCAAGAGCATGAACAGCGTCACCTGGTGGCGCCGACACAGCGTCAACAGCGCCTCATATGCCGGGCCCGTCACCGCCACCTGGTACTGCGCCGCGCCAGCGGGCGTGTCGGCGTGCACCGGCCAGTCGTATGGCAGCGCTGGCCTTGCCATGCCGGCACCCAGTTGGTCGTGCCAGTACTGCCGCGCGGCGTCTTCGTCGCGCAGCAGGCCGTTCTGCCACGCCGCGTAGTCCTTGTACTGGATCGGCAGGGTAGGCAGACGGGGCGGCTCGCCGCGCGCGTGGGCACGTAGCAGCTCCGTGACTTCTCGTTCGAGGATCTGTGCAGAGCTGCCGTCGGACACGATCTCGTGCATGCACCAGAGCAACTGATGACGATGGCCGCAAGTGCGCAGCACCTCGGCCCGGAACAGGGGCCCGTGCGCGAGATCGAACGGTTCGCGGATGAAGCGCAGGAAGTGCTCCTGCAGCCCCTGCTCGGAATCGATCTCGCGGACGGCGAGCTTCACCGCCCGGGGCACTTGCACCTGCTGGCGCGGCAGCCCGTCTTCGCCCTCGACGAAGATGGTGCGCAGCGCCTCGTGCCGCGCGACCACCTCGGTCAGCGCGTGCTCCAGCGCTGCGAGCTCGACGTCTTGAGGCAGATCGAGCAGCGCGGGCACGTGATACGCGGTGCTGCGGGTGTCCAGTTGATGCATCAGCCACATGCGGCGCTGCGCGGCCGACACTTCGTAGTCGGGCTGCTGGCCGACCGGCTCGATCTGCACGCCGGTGGCTCGCGCGGGCTGCGCCTGCTCGACTTCACGGGCGAGTTGCTCCAGCGTCGTTGCTTCGAACAGCACCCGCAGCGGCAGGTCCACGCCGCAAGATGCCCGGATGCGCGAGAGCACCTCGATCGTGCGCAGCGAGTGCCCGCCGAGATCGAAGAAGTCATCGTGCAGACCGACCCGATCGATGCCCAGCACTTCGCTCCAGATGCGCGCCAGTCGTTCTTGCGTCGGCGTGCTCGGGGCCACGTAGCCGGACCGGCTCGTGGGCGCCTCGGGCGCGGGCAGCGACTTGCGGTCGAGCTTGCCGTTGGGCGTGAGCGGCA
>CAMLIZ010000076.1 GCA_946480245.1 uncultured Pseudomonadota bacterium | reverse complement strand
GTGGCAAACGCGGCTTCCACGGTGGGCACGATCTGGCCGATGTCCAGCGGCTTGACCAGGTAGGCCAGCGCACCCAGCGCCTTCACCTGCTCGATGGTCTGCTCGTCGGAGAAGGCCGAGAGGAACACGAACGGCGTCTGCAGGAATTCGCGCAGGTAGGCCGCCACATCGAAGCCGCTCTTGCCCTCCATGCGGATGTCGAGCAGCGCGAGGTCGGGGCGATGCTGGCGTGCCAGCAGGATCGCGTCGTCGCCGTTGTCGGCGTCGATCACTTCATAGCCGGCCTTGCCGAGCCCGTGGGTGACGGTGGCAAGCACCAGCCGGTCGTCGTCGACCACCAGGATCTTGCCCTTGCTGCCGCCCGCGCGCCCGTCGCCGCTCATCTGCCCGCTCCGCCGCCCCTTGTTGGTATCGGTTTTGGCGCGATTGTCTCGCAAAGCCCCTGCGGCAGCTACAAGGCTTCCAGTGCAGTAATGCCGGGCGGCACCAGCATCAGGCGCGCCACCACCTCGCCGCCCTCCTCCGTGAGCGACAAGGTGGCGCTGCGCCGCGGCAGCAGCGCGCGCACCAGCCCCAGCCCGGACACGCCGCCCGGAATCTGCGCCAGCGTGAAACCGTCGGGCAGCCGGCCCTGGTTGCAGATGGCGATGCTCACCTCGTTGTCGCGGCACAGCAGGGTGCAATGCACGTCGCCGTCGCGGCTGTGCTTGACGGCATTGGTGAGCAGCTCGTTGAGGGTCAGCGCGATCGGGATCGACTCGGCCTCCGGCAGCGCCCAGCGGTGCGGCGCGCTGCCGCGCACCTCGACGTGAATGGTGCGGCCGAACATGCGCTGCACCGACGCCGTGATCGCCTCCAGCACGCTGCGGATGCGCAAGGGCCCGCTGGCACCGACCTGCAGCCCGTACACCTGCGCGATCGCCTGCACCTGCCCGATGGCCTCGCCGATCACCGACGCCACCTCCGGGCGCCGCAGCGCGGCCTGCTGCATCAGGCCGGCCACGCCTTGCAGGTTGTTCTTGATGCGGTGGTGCACTTCCTTGACCAGCATCTCGCGCTGCGCGATGGCGGCTTCGTAGCGCGCCTCGTCAGCCGCGCGCTGCTCGGTGACGTCACTGGCCACGAACAGCAGCTGTTCGGGTGCGTCGCCGGCCGCGCCGCTGGCGGCCAGGGGCAGGTAGCGCGCATCCCACACGCGCAGCTCGCCCATCAGCTCGCGCCGGTATTCGCGTCGCGACACCTCGGCGCTGCCGAGCGCGCGCCGCATGTCCTCGACGAGCTGCTGCGCGAACGCGGGCTCGAACAGCTCCTCCGGCGCGCGACCCAGCGCCTCGTCGATGCTGCAGCCAGCGAACATCGCCGCCATCTGGTTCAGCTGCACCATGCGCAGGCTGCGTGCGTCGATCAGGCCGATGGCCAGCGGCGCGGTCTCGATGATGCGTTGCAGCGAGGCCTGCGTCTGCGCGATGCTGATCTCCGCCTGGCGCCGGCGCTCGATGTCGAGCAGCGCGAACGTGAGCTGGCGCTCGGACGACTCGCGGCCCGTGACCACCGCATTGCCCACCACCCAGAACTCGCGCCCGTCGCGCGCCTTGAGCCGGCATTCGAACGCCTCGGCCTGCCCTTCGGCCAGCTCGTGCAGGTAGTGCGTGCGGCGCAGCGGATGGTCGGGCTCGGGCGTGGCCACCGTGCTGATCGGCTCGCCCACGAAGTCGGCCAGCTCGCCGGCAAACATGCGGCGCGCCGAGCGGTTCATCCATTCGATGCCGTGCTCGCCGACCGTGACGATGCCCACCAGCACCGAATCGAGGATGGCGCGCGTGCGCTCGGCCTGCAGCACCAGCGACTGGCGCGCGCGATGGCGCTCGTCCACGTTCACGTACGAGCAGATCAGGCCCGCCTCCGGGTCGGCCTCGTCGACCGCGCGCTTGCTCACCTGCACCCACAGCACGCTGCCGTCGCGCCGGCGCAGCTGGCGCTCGGTGGTGAAGCGGCCCTGCGTGCGCAGCGCCTGCTCCTCGAGCCGCCGGTAGTCGAGGTAGGCCGCGCGGTCCTCGAACAGCTCGGCATGGTCCAGGCCCTTCAGCTCGGCCGGTGCATAGCCGGCCATCACCGCCAGCGCCTGGTTGGCGCGTTCGATCACGCCGCCGCGCAGGTAGGCGATGCCCACCTCGGACAGGTTGAACATCAGTTCGCGCTCGCGCAGCAGCGCCTCCAGCTCCCCCTGCTGCGCCTTCAGGCGCGAGATGTCGGTGAGCACGGCCACCGCCTCCAGCGCGTCGCCCTCGCTGTCGGCGCGACGCATGGACAGCGAATACCACGCGTCGGTGCGCACGGCACCGGTGCCGCCCTTGACCATGAACTCGGTCTCGAACACGCGCGCGCTGCGCAGCGCCGCCAGGCTGTTCTGCAGCGCGGGCCAGGCCACCGTGTGCTGGCCCAGCAGCTCGCGCAGCGGCGCGCCGGCCGCGCGCGCGGGCAGGCCCAGCATGCGTTCGAAGCGGTTGTTGCAGCGCACCAGCGTGTCGCCGCGCAAGTAGGCGATGCCGGCGCTGCTGCTGTCCAGCAGCGTGGAAAGCTCGCGCAGCAGCTGTTCGTTGGCCTGGCGCGCCTGCTCCTGGTCGGTGATGTCGAGCGTCACCACCGACAGCGTGCGCTGCCCCGAGGCCAGCTGGCCCGGCTCCACGCGGGTGGACAACCAGCGCTGGCCCAGCTCCGGGTGCCGCACCGCGTAGCGCAGCTCGGCGCGCTCGCCATGCTTCAGCGCGTGCTGCAGCCGCTCGTAGGCCGGCAACGAGTCGGGCTCGACGATGTCGCGGCTGATGGCTTGCAGCCCCGGCGCGCGCGTTCCCGGCGCCGCCTTGCCCTGCGCGCTGCGCACCCAGCCGCGCGACTCCTCGAAGGTGGCGATGCCGATGCTGGCGGTGTCCATCAAGGCGTCGATCTCGATCTGCGCCAGCTCGCGCTCCTCCTCGGCGCTGCGGTCCTCCACCACCGCCATGTAGCGGCGCTGGCCCGCGCCCGTTTCAAAGCCGCGCACCAGCGCGCGCAGGCTGAAGAGCCGGCCATCGGGCCGGGCGAGCAGGCCGCGGCGCTCCAGCGGTTGCGCGTCAGGGGCCAGCGCGGCCGACGGCCCGCCGGACTCCCAGCCCAGCAGCCCCTGCAACGGCAGCGGCGCGTCGCCCAGCAGCACCGGCGGCTGGCCCACCAGCGCCTCGAAGGCCGGGTTGCTGCGCAACAGCAGGCCGGCATCGTCGAACAGCACCATGCCCAGCGGGCTCAGGTCGAACCATTGGTCGAGCTCGCGCACCGAGCGGTCGGCCTGCTCGCGCGCCACGCGCTCGGCGGTGATGTCGTGCACCAGCGTGAGCCACAGCGTCTGGCCGCTGGAGCCGTGAAGCTCCGAGCGCGCCAGCCGGAACCAGCGCTCATGGCCGGCGGCGTCGATCAGGCGGCGTTCGACCAGCGGCTTCAGCGCACCCTCGCCCTCCCCGGTGTGCAGGTGCTGGCGGAAGTCGAGGCTGCGCTGGCGGTCGGCCTCGGGTTGCAGCAGCACCGGGTCCAGCCCGATCAGCTGCTCGCGGCTGTAGCCGGTGTAGGCCAGGTAGGCCTGGTTGACCTCGACGATCTTGAAGTCCGGCCCCTGCAGCGTGGCCGGGAATGGGGAATCCCAGAACAGGCGCAGCAGCTGGCGGCTGGCCGCGCTGGGCACGCCCAGGGCTGGCAGGCCGGCCACCGGCACGCTGCCGGCGGCCTTGTGCTGCAGCTCCAGCCGCAGCGCCCATTGGCCGAACTCCAACGTCTGCAGGCTGGCGCGCACGCTGCGTCCATCGGCCAGGCGCAGCAGCGCGCCCTCGGCCGGCTGCGGCTTGCCGCTGCGCTCCATCAGCAGCCAGGCCATCAGTTCGGCGCCGAGCGTGGCCTCCATCTGCGCCAGCGTGAAGCCCGGCTCGCAGGTCAACAGGCGCATCGCGCTGCGATTGCACAGCAGCACGCTGCTGCGCGCGTCGAACACCACCACGCCCTCCGGCGCGGCGTCGATCAGCGCGCGCAGGCTGGCAGGGGGAATCGTGGACGCCGTGGATGCGAGGCGCGGCGGAGGCATCCGGTCAGGATACCTGCGCTTATTCGAGCTGGGCGGCAGCCGCGAGCGCGCGCAGCTCGGCGCGGTTGATCTCGGCCACACTCATCATCAGCGCGTCGGCCGCGGCACGGATGTCGAACAGCGACTCCTGCTCCACCGCGCCCACCACGTCCATGTAGGGCTGGAACGGGCCGGCGTTCTCGGCCAGTGCCTGGTACACGCGCTCGGGCACCGGGATGGTCTTGAGCAGGTCGGAGAAGGGCTGCTGCATCATGCGGTCGAGCAGCGAGAACACGCCGCAGATGAACATCTCGTTGCGCTGCTCCTCGTCGCCGGCGTTGGAGCGCGCCAGCTCCTCCATCAGCAGGCCACGGCGCACGGCCGCGAACATCACCGGCTTCATGTTGCTGTCCTTGCTGGCCGAGGCCAGCAGCAGCGCGAGCCAGCGCTTCAGGCGCTGGTAGCCCAGCAGCATCAGCGCATGCCGGAACGAGCTCACCTCCACGCGCAGGCCGAAGGCCGGCGAGTTGATGTAGCGCATCAGCTTGAAGGCCAGCGTCGGATCCTGCTTGAGGGTGGCCTCGAGGCGGTCGGCCGGCTCCTCCTTGTCGACGCGGCGGATCAGCTCGACGATGGTCTGCATGTCGGGGCGCGCGCTGCGGTTGCTCTGCGCGTGGATGGCGTCATCCACCGGCCAGCCGAGCACCGCCACGGCGCCGCGCTGGAACGCGGCCTCCATGTCGACCAGCGTGCGCACGCCGGACTGCACGTGGCTGATGGTGCGCGACACGCCCGGTGCCGGCGGTGCGTCGCCGCGCCGCTCTTCCGACAGGTCGATGATGGAGTACTTGAAGCAGGGCAGCACCTCGCGCGGCAGCTCCTGCAACGGCCGGCCCTTGATGAGCAGGGTATTGCCGTGTGCATGCAGCCGGCGCAGCGCATCGGAATGTGCGCGGTCCATTGCCATGAAGGCGGGCACCTCGACCCACACATTGGCCGGCAGCTTGGAATCGAGCAGCGCCTGCAGCAGCGATTCGCTGACCAGGTTCAACGACACCTGGCCGCCGTTGGCGGGCCAGACCTCCGCCACGGCCTGCAGCAGCGACGCGGTGTTGAGCTGCAGGTCCGGCTTGGCCGGGAACACCGTGAGCCGGGTGGCGATGACGGTACGGTTGCGGTCGATCATCGGCGAATAGCCGAGCACGACCTGTCCGAGGATCGGATGTTCTGACATGTGTGGCGGCCTCCCTGGCGCCCTATCAGCCGATGTACTGGAACATCGACATCTTCTGCACCAGCGAGTAAGTCTTCAATGCGGCATCGTAGCCGCTTTGCTGGTTCTGAAAGTCGGAAATCGCCTGCACCATGTCCAGGTCTTCCGCGTTCGAGCGCTCTGTCTTGCCGAAGAGCTTGAGGTCGGCGTTGCGCTGGTCGGCGCTGTCGGTCATGTTCAGCACTTCGCCCACGTGCGCGCGCAGCCCGTTCAGTGCGGACATCGACTGGTCCAGGTCGCGCAGGCCGCTGTTCACCGTCTGCGCCACCTGTCCGGCATTGCGCTGCGGCGTCTTCAAGTCCTTCACCGCGCCGTCGATGGCGTCGAAGATGTTCAGTGACGCGGTGGAAGGCGCCGCCTGGAAGCTGTCGCCGTTGGCCGGCGTGCCGCTGACCGTGAACGACAAGCCGTCCACCTCGATCGCCTTGCCGTCCTGGTAAGGGGCCGCAGTCACGGCGGTGGGGTTGCCATCCTTCAGGATCGCATAGGTGGTGCCGGCGCCCGACACGCTGAATTGCAGTGTGTAGGTCGAGCCGGTCACCGCGCTGGGCTGGCTCACGCGGCCGGCGTCGATCCACGCGTTGCCGTTGTTGCCGGCGTTGGCGCTGGTCACGAACACGCCGTTGCCGGTGCGCGCCTGCAGCCAGGCGCCGCTGCCGTCCACGGTGAGCGGCAGCTGCTCGGGAACCGCCACCTGCTGCTGACCCGGAATGCCGCGGTACTGCACGCCACCGGCGGTGTCGATGAAGGGGGCCTGGCCGGTTCCCTGACCGCCGAACAGGTAGCCGCCCGCGCCATCGCTGCGATTGGCCACCGACAGCAGCTGGCTGCGCAGGCCGGCGATCTTGTCGGCCAGGCTGTTGCGCTCGGCGTCGGTGTAGCTGGCGTTGCCGGCCTGCACCAGCGTCTCGCGGATCTGCTGCAGCAGGTCGCCGGCGTCGCCGAGCGCGCTTTCGGTGAGCGTCATCGCATTGCGGCTGGCGTCCAGCGCGCGTTGCGAGGCATCGCTGCGCGCCACCGTGGCCAGCGCTCGCTCGGCGCGTGCGGCGGCCGTGGGGTCGTCGCTCGCCTGCAGCACGCGCTTGCCCGAACTGAGGCGCTGCTGCCCTTCGCTGAGCTGGCCCTGGCGCTTCTGCAGGTTGTCGACCGTGGCGTCGAAGGAATTGGCGGTGGTGATGCGCATCGGTACTCCTGGTGCCGTCAGCCTGCGGCGGTCTGCAGCAGCGTGTCGAAGATCTGCTGCGCCACCTGCAGCACCTTGGCCGCCGCCTGGTAGCTCTGCTGGTACTGGATCAGGCGCGCCGCCTCCTCGTCGAGATTCACGCCGGTCTTGCCGGTGAGCTCCTGCTTGGCGGTGCTGGCCACGCCGGCCGAGATGTCGGCCGCGCTGCTGGCGCTTTGCACGCGTACGCCCACCTCGGACATCGCCTGTGCGTAGCCTTCGGTCATCGTGAGCCCGCCGGTCCACTGGCCGCTCGCATTCAACGACCGGCCCACCATCGCCTCGTCGCGCAAGGCGGCCATCGCCAGCGCGTTGCCGTTGTTGGTGGACGGGTAAAGCGTCTTGCTCACGCTCACCGTGTCGCCGTTGGCCGGCACGCCGTTGAGCTGCAGCTCGAAGCCGTTCAGCGCGATCGGCTGCCCCGGCGTCCAGGTGCCGCTGCCGGAGGACGACAGCGCATTGGTGACGCGGTCGCGCAGCTCCCAGTTGTAGTTGCCGGTGGCCGAGGTGAAACTGAACGTCGCAGTCAGGTTCGGGTTGATCGAGCTGTTCACCACGGTCAGCGAGCCGATGCTCGCGGTGCCAGTGTTGGTGGCCGGCAGCGTGGCACTGACCGGCGAGGCGGCGGCGATGCCGTTCGGATCGTCGAGCACGCGCGCCATGCCGCTGGCCGCGCGCGCCACCGGCTGCAGCAGGAACTGGTCGGTGGCGGCCACCGGGCCGTTCACCGTGATGCGCATGCCGTCCACCACGGCGCCGCTGGCGATGCTGGTGGTGGTGCCGTCGGACAGTCGTGTGAGCGTGTAGTTGCCTGGCGTGACGGTATCGGGCACCAGGCTGTAGTCGCTGGCCTGCAGTTGCGAGCCGTCCACGGTGGTCAGGTCCACCGAGGCGATGAACTGGCCGCTGGCGTTCTTGGCATTGCCGTTCGCCGGCAGCGCCTGCGGCGCACCGACGCTGAAGATCGGCGCGCCGGCGCCCGGCGGCGAACGCAGGTCCAGCCCCAGCGCCTGCTGGTCGTTGACCCGGCTGGCGAAGGCCGCGGCCAGCTGGCCCAGCGAGTTGCGGGCATCGACGAGATCGCTGTTCTGGAAGCGCAGCAGGCCGCTGATGCCGCCGCCCGTGAGCAGGCTGGCCGACAGGTCGCGCACCTGGCCGTTGTCGTTGATCGCGATCGCGGTGCGCGACGGGTCCGACGCATCCGGCTTGGCCACCAGTTGCGCGGCCTGGTTGCCCAGCACCAGCCGCTGCCCGCCGGCGATGAACACGCCCAGCGTGCCGTCGCTGGCCGGCACCGTGGTGACCTGCACGAAATCCGACAGCTGCGACACCAGCCGGTCGCGTTGATCCAGCAGATCGTTCGGCGTGTGGCCGGTGCCGGTCACCGCCGCGATCTTGTTGTTCACGTCGGCAATGCCGGCGGCGATCTCGTTCACCGACTTCACCGAGTTCTTCAGGTCGTCGTTGACCCCGCGCTGCAGCTCGTCGATCTGAGAGCCGGCCGAGTTGAAGCGCGCTGCCAGTTCTGCTGCGCGCGACAGCACCACCTGCCGCGAGGCCTCATCCTTCGGGTTGCTGGCCACGTCGACCATCGCGTTGAGCACCTGCCCTGCAGCGTAGCCGACCCCGTTCTCGCCCATCGGGAAGGCCTTCTCGAGCTGCGCCAGCTGCTCCGACCGGGCCTTGTCCATCGCGGCGATCGAGCTCGACTGCGCCGCCTCGCGGGTGAGGAAGTCGTCGTACGAACGCGTCACGGTGGACACGTTCACGCCCTTGCCGAAGAAGCCGGCACCGGTGTACTGGCCCTTGGCGGTTTCCAGCTGCACTTGCTGCCGCGAGTAGCCCTCGACATTGGCGTTGGCGATGTTGTTGCCGGTGGCCTGCAATGCGGCGTAGCTGGCGGCCATCGCCCGCACGCCGAGCGTCATGACAGCGGATGTGCTCATGGTGTCGGCCCTCTTTCGGTCAGGTGATCGAGCGCTGCAGGCGCAGCGTGGTGTTGATCACGCGGGTCAGCTTGTCGGCGTACGCGGGGTCGGTGGCATAGCCAGCGCGCTGCAAGCCCTGCGCGAAGCCCTGTGCGCTGTCGGCATGCGCCAGCACGCGTTCGTAGCGCGGGTTGTCCTTCATCAGCTTCGCGTAGTCGGCGAACGACTCCTGCGCGCTCGCGTAGGCGCGGAACTTCGCGGTCACCTTGCGCGCCTGCCCGTTCACGTACTCGGTGGTGGTGATCTGCGCCACCGGCCCCCTCCAGTTCGCGTCGGCCTTGATGCCGAACAGGTTGTGGGCGGAGCTGCCGTCGGCATTGCGGATCTCGTGCTTGCCCCAGCCGGTCTCGTGCGCGGCCTGCGCGATCAGGAAGCCGGCCGGAATGCCGGTCTGCTGCTCCACCGCATGAGCCGCGGCCTGGTGCTGCGCCACGAAGGCCTGTGCATGGCCCATCGCCTTGCTCACCTGCGCGGTATCGGTCACGCCGGCACGCAGCGCGCTGAGTGCCGCCGTGCTGGCCGGCACCTTGCCGCTGGCCGGCACGCCCATCTGGCGCTCCAGCTGGCGCGCTATCACGTCGGCCAGCCCTCCCGGCAGGCCGCTCATCTGCTGCGAAAGCTGCGTATCCAGCATCTCGGTGCCGAGCTTGGAGCCTTCGTTGTCGAGCATGCCGGTGCCCAGCGTCGACTGGCGCATGCTCTTCATCAGCTCCTGCATGAACAGGCCCTCGAACTGCTTGGCCGCAGCGCGGATGGCCGCCTTCGGGTCGTTGGCTGCCTGGTTCTTCAGCGCTTCAAGCGACCGGCCATCTGCCGACAGGCTGTTGAGCGCGTTGGACGAAGGGATGGCGGTCATGCTCGCACGCCTTGCCCGCAACTGCCGCAGCAGGTCATCTCAAATGACCTCCAGCTCGGCATTCAACGCCCCCGCGCTCTTCATCGCCTGCAGGATCGCCAACAGGTCCTGCGGCGTGGCGCCGAGCGCGTTCAGGGCCTTCACCACGTCCGTGAGCTTGGTGCCGCTGGGCATCTGCACCAGCGAGCCGCCCTGCTGCGCGATCGAGATGTCGCTCTTCTGGCCCACCACGGTCTGGCCGCTGGACAGCGGGCCCGGCTGGCTGATCACCGGCGTGGTGCTGATCGTGACCGACAGGCTGCCGTGCGCCACCGCGCAGGCGTTCAAGGTGACGGCCTGGTTCATCACGACCGAGCCGGTGCGTGCATTGATCACCACCTTGGCGGCCGGCACGGCAGGCTCGAATTGCAGGTTCTCGATGTCGGCCAGGAAGCCGACGCGGCGCCCCGGATCGGTGGGCAGGCGCACCTGCACCACGCGGCCGTCCAACGGCACCGCGGTGCCCTCGCCCTTGGCCGTGTTGATCACGCGCGCCACCTGGCGGGCGGTGTCGAAGTCGAAGGCGTTGAGGTCGAGCTGGATCGTCTCGCCCTGCTGCAGCGGCGTGGCCACGCTGCGTTCCACCGTGGCGCCTTCCGGAATGCGGCCGGACGACAGCTGGTTGATCTGCACCTTGGATCCGCCGGCCGAGGCGCCGGCGCCGCCGATCACCACGTTGCCCTGCGCCATCGCGTAGATCTGGCCGTCCGCGCCCTTCAGCGGCGTGGCGATCAAGGTGCCGCCGCGCAGGCTCTTGGCGTTGCCCATCGACGACACCGTCACGTCGATCGGCTGGCCGGGCTGCGCGAAAGCCGGCAGCTGCGCGGTGACCATCACCGCCGCCACGTTGCGCAGCTGCATGCTGGTGCCCGCCGGCACGGTGACGCCCATCTGCTGCAGCATCGCCTGCAGGCTTTGCGTGGTGAACGGGGTCTGGGTGGTCTGGTCGCCGGTACCGTCCAGGCCCACGACGAGGCCGTAGCCCACCAGCTGGTTGCTGCGCACGCCCTGCACCGCGGCCACCTCCTTGATGCGCGCGGCCGATGCGTTCACCGGCCACCAGACGGCGGCGCTGGCCGCCACGAACGCAATGGCGATGAGCAGGCGCAGCAGTCGATCGGGCAGGGAGTTCATGGTGGCAGGCAACTTCGGTCGGTTGCCACCATTCTTGGATTCTTTAGATCGGCAGAACGCTCAAAAAGAAGCGCGCCAGCCAACCAATTCCCTGCGCCTCGGCCTGCTGGCCGCGGCCGCGGTGCTCGATGCGCACGTTGGCGATCTGCGCGCTCTGCACCGTGTTGCCGGGCTGGATGGCGCGCGGGTCCACCTGGCCGGAGAAGCGCAGCACGTCCACGTTCTGGTTCACGCCGATCTGCTTCTCGCCGGCCACCAGCAGGTGGCCGTTGGGCAGCACGCCGGTGACCACCGCGGTGATGGTGCCGGAGAAGTCGTTGGTGTTCTCGGTGGCGCCCTTGCCGGTGAAGCTGTTGCTCGAGCTGCCGGTGGCGCTGGCGCGCGTGAGGGCGGAGCTCTTGAGGAAGGGCAGCGCGGTGACACCGGCGTCCACGCTGCCGCTCTTGTCGATCGTGCTCGTGCTCTTCTGGCTGGCGCTCACCTTCTCGACGATCTGCACCGTGATGGTGTCGCCCACCAGGCGTGCGCGATGGTCCTCGAACAGCGGCCGGTACTGCGCGGCCTGGAAGATCGAGCCGTTGTTCACCATCGGCTGCGGTTGCGCCTGCGGCAACGCGCTGGTGGGCTCGGCCACGTCCACCTTGGGCGTGCCCACGTGAGCGCAGCCCGCACACAGCGCGAGCACGGCGATCGAGACTTGCTTCATCACAGTTGGCCGAGTCGCTGCAGCATCTGGTCCGAGGTCTGGATCGCCTTCGAGTTCATCTCGTAGGCGCGCTGTGTCTGGATCATCGACACCAGCTCTTCCACCACGTTGACGTTCGAGGTTTCCACGAAGCCCTGCTGCAGCGAGCCCAACCCGTTGCTGCCCGGCGAGCCGGTGTTGGGTGTGCCCGACGCGGTGGTCTCGGCGAACAGGTTGCCGCCCAGCGGGTCCAGGCCGGCGGGGTTCACGAAGTTGGCCACCTGCAGCTGGCCGATCTGCTGCGCCCCGGCCTGGCCCGGCAAGGTGACACTCACCGTGCCGTCGGGGGCGATCGTCACGCTTTGCGCCTGCGCCGGGATCGTGATGCCCGGCTGCACCGCATAGCCGCTGCTGTTGACCAGCTGGCCCTGCGCATCGACCTGGAACGAACCGTCGCGCGTGTAGGCCGTGGTGCCGTCGGGCATCTGGATCTGGAAGAAGCCGGTGCCCTTGATCGCCACGTCGAGGTTGTTGGTGGTCTGCTGCAGGCTGCCCTGCGAGAAGTTGCGCGAGGTGGCCACCGCATGCGTGCCCAGGCCCACCTGCAGGCCCGCCGGCAGCTGCGTCTGCTCGCTGGAGCTGGCGCCGGCCTGGCGCAGGTTCTGGTAGATCAGGTCCTCGAACACCACGTGCTCGCGCTTGAAGCCGTTGGTGGAGACGTTGGCCAAGTTGTTGGCGATGGTGTCCAGCTTCATCTGCTGGGCTTCCATGCCGGTCTTCGAAATCCACAACGAACGGATCATGAGCTACTCCTACCGTGTTGTGGCAATGGTGCGGGAGCTTGAGGGCGCGCACCCGCGGATAAGCGGGGGAATGCGCGCGCTAATCGCGTTGCGTCAGACGCCCAGCAGCTTGTTGGCCGCCTGCTCGTCCTGCTCGGCGGTCTGCATCATCTTCATCTGCGACTCGAACTGGCGCGCGGCGGCGATCATCGCCACCATCGTTTCCACCGGGCTCACGTTGGAGCCTTCGAGCGCGCCTGCCTCAAGCGTCGCGTTGGGGTCGGCCGGCAGCGGGTTGCCGTCGGCGGCGCGGAACAGGCCGTCGTCGCCGCGCTGCAGCGGGGTGTCGGAGCTGGCCAGCTTGATGCGGCCGATCGTGCTGATCCGGCCATTGGCGGCGCGGCCGCTGATCGTGCCGTCGGCGCCGATGGAGACCTCGGTGTTCTGCGGCACGTTGATCGGGCCGCCGTCGCTCAGCACGGTGAGGCCGTTGCGCGTGACCAGCGTGCCGTCGGCCGACACGTCGAGCGCACCGGCCCGGGTGTAGGCCTCGGTGCCGTCCAGGCCCTGCACCGCCATCCAGGCGTTGCCCTTGATCGCCACGTCGAGGTTGCGGCCGGTGGATTGCACCGGCCCGCCCTGGTCGTTGTAGCCGGTGGTGGTTTCCAGCGAGTACACGCGCGTGCTGGCGCCGTCGCCGCGCACCGGTACCGCACGAAAAGCCGCCAGCTCGGCGCGGAAGCCCACCGTGGACACATTGGCGAGGTTGTTCGCCAGCACGTCCTGGCGCTGCATGGTCGCCTTGGCGCCCGCCATCGACAGGTAGATCATGCGGTCCATCGGGCGTCTCCGGTCTCAGTTCAGGATCAGCGCAGATTCACCAGGGTCTGCATCACCTGGTCCTGCGTCTTGATCGTCTGCGCGTTGGCCTGGTACTCGCGCTGCGCCGTGATCATGTTGACCAGCTCGGCGGTGAGGTCCACGTTGCTTTCTTCCAGCGCACCCGACTGCAGCACGCCCATGTTGCCCTGCCCCGGCGTGCCGAGGATCGGGTCGCCGGAGGTGAAGCTGCGCGCCCACGCGTTGCCGCCCAGCGACTGCAGGCCCTGCGGGTTGCGGAAGGTGGCCAGCTCGAGCTGCCCGGCCGGCTTGGACTGCCCGTTGGAGTAGCGCGCCATCACGATGCCGTTGTCCTCGATCGAGATGCCCGACAGCTGGCCCGGGGCGTAGCCGTTCTGCTTGAGGTCGGTGACGCCGAAGGTGGCACCGTATTGCGTGGCGCCGGAGAAGTCGAGCGTGACGCCGTTGATCGCCAGCGTCTGCGCGCCGGCCGCGTTGGCACCGGCCGGGATGTTGAAGGCCACCGGCGCCGCCGGTGAGGTGGGTGCACCGCCGGTGGCGGGGAAATCCAGCGTGGTGATCGGCGCCGGGTTGCCGCTGGCGTCGGTGAGCACCGAGGAGCCGTTGGCGGTGGCGAAGACGTTCCAGGTGTCGGTGGCCGACTTCTGGAAGTAGTAGGTCATCGCGATGTCCTGGCCCTTGGCGTCGTACACCGTCAGCGAGGTGGCGTTGTTGTAGGTGCGCGGGTCGGAGAAGTTGATGGTGCCGGTGGCCGGCGTGGTGACGCCCACGCGCGAGTCCAGGTTCATCTCGATCGACATCTCGCTGGTGGCGGCCGGGTTGATGCCGGCGCTGGGCAGCTGCATCGACTTGGCCTGCCCCGGCTGGATCACGCCGGTGCCGTCGGCCGGGTAGCCCATCAGCTGCTGGCCCTGGTTGTTGACGATGTAGCCGTCGCGGTCCACCTTGAACTGGCCGTTGCGGGTGTAGACCACCTGGTTGCCGTCCATCACCTGGAAGAAGCCGGTGCCGTTGATGGCCAGGTCCAGCGAGTTCTCGGTGGTGGTGATGTTGCCCTGCGTGAACTGCTGCGCCACCTTGGCCAACTGCACGCCGATGCCCACCTGGCTGGCGCCGCCGCCGTTGAGCGCGGCTGCATACACGTCGGCGAACTCGGCGCGCGAGGCCTTGCTGCCGTAGGTGTTCGCGTTCGCAATGTTGTTGCCGATGATCTCCAGGCTCTTGCTGGTGGCGTTGAGGCCCGACAGGCCTTGCTGGAAGCTCATGCTGTTTCCTTCCGGTGAATCAGTTGAACGCGAGAACCTTGGCGTAGGGCACGTCGCCGCTCTTGTCGAGCGCGAGCGTGAGCGTGTCGCCATCGATGCCGACCGACTGCACCTTGTCGAGCATCAGGTTGGTGGAGGGCACGGTGGCCGCGCCGCTCTTGGCGCTGATGCGGAACGTCAGGCTGGCCGGGTCCATGCCGTCCTTGCTCCAGCTGAAGGTGTGGCGGCCGGCGGTTTCGGCGCCGAGGTTCACGGTGTCCACCACCTGGCCCGCGGGGCTCAGCACCTCGAGCTTCACCGCGTCGGCCGCGCCGCTCAGGTTGAACGCGGCCTGGCCCTTGCCCGCGGCGTCCACCGCCATCGAGCTGCCTTCGATCCACACGTCGCGGCCCACCAGCGAGGCGCCCTGCAGTGCCTGCATCTGCAGGAACTGCTTGTTCAGCCCGCTGACGGTGCCGTTGAGCTGCTGGATGCCGCTGACCGTGTTGATCTGCGCCATCTGGCTGGTGACCTGCGCGTTGTCCATCGGATTCAGCGGATCCTGGTTCTGCAACTGCGCGACCAGCAGCTTCAGGAAGCGGTCCGCGCTGCCGGCGTCGCTGCTGCTGGTGGCCGAAGTGCCCAGTGCCGCACCCGAGGTGGCGGTGTTGATGGTGGAGAAGTCGACGCTCATGGCTTACCTCAGCTGCCCTGGCCCATCTGCAGCGTTTTCTGCAGCAGGGTCTTGGCGGTGTTCATCACTTCGATGTTGTTCTGGTACGAACGCGAGGCGGAGATCATGTTGACCATCTCCTCCACCGGGTTCACGTTGCTGTAGGTCACGTAGCCATCGGCATCGGCCTGCGGGTTCTTCGGATCGAGCACGCGCCGGCCCGGCGAGTTGTCCTCGGTGACGGTGCTCACCTGCACGCCGGCCGCACCCACCTCGCCCATCAGCTGGGTCTGGAACACCACCTGCCGCGCCTTGTAGGCCTGCCCGTCGGGCCCGGCGACCGTGTCCGCGTTGGCCAGGTTGGATGCCACCGTGTTCAGGCGCTGGCTCTGCGCACTGACCGCGCTACCGGCGACCTTGAAGATGTCGAACATGCTCATGTCGGGCTACTCCTTACTGGCCTTTGATCGCGGTCATCATGTCCTTGACGTCCTGGTTGATGAACCTCAGCGCGGCCTCGTACTTCACGCCGTTGTCGGCGAAGTTGGCGCGCTCGCGGTCCAGGTCCACGGTGTTGCGGTCCAGGTTGGTCTGCGGCGGCAGCGCGTACAGCAGGTTGGCCTCGGCGCGCGCGCCGCCGGCGGGCTGCATGTGCCCCGGCTGCGTGGCCGCCACCGTGCTGCCGCTGGCCGACAGCGCGCCGGTGGCCTGCTGCAGCGCCTGCGCGAAGTTCATGTCGCGCGCCTGGTAGCCCGGCGTGTCGGCGTTGGCGATGTTGCTGGCGATCAGGCGCTGCCGCTCCGAGCGCAACAACAGCGCCTGGGTCTGAAAGTGCAGTGAATCGGTCAAGCGGTCCATCGTGGCCAGGCTCGGCATGCAGCCCATGAAGGGCGATGCAACGGATTGTGTGGAACGCCTCACGCCGCATTAGCGCGAATAGCGCGTCCATTGCCCCGCATTTCGGTGCGCCGGCCTCGCGCGCGCACTCCTAAAGTGGCAGCGTGGACAAGAGTCTTCGCTTCCTCCCTGCCATCGCCTTGGGTTGCTGGCTGGCCGCCGTGTGCATCAGCACGCTGCTGGTGGTCGGCGTGGCGCAGGCGGCCGAAGCCGGCATGCCCGGCGCGCTGGCCGACGAGGTGCAGCGCCTGGCGCAGCAGGCCGGCCAGCGCATGCTGCCGCAGGCGCGCGTGGAGGTGGCGCTGGGCCAGCTGGACCCGCGCCTGCACTTGGCGCCCTGCGAGCGCATCGAGCCCTACCTGCCCACCGGCAGCCGGCCCTGGGGCCGCACCCGCGTGGGGCTGCGCTGCCTGCAGGGGCCCACGCACTGGAACGTCTACCTGCCGGTCACCGTGAAGGTGTTCGGCCGGGCGCTGGTGACGGCCGCCGCGCTGCCCGCCGGTGCCGAATTGCGCATGGGCGACCTGCGCGAGGCCGAAGTGGACCTGGCCGCCTCGTACGCCGCCCCGTTCACCGACCTGCAAGCGGCGCTGGGCCGCACGCTGCAGCACGCGCTGCCCGCCGGGGAGACGCTGCGCCAGACCGACCTGAAGGCGCGCCAGTACTTTGCCGCCGGCCAGACCGTGCAGCTGGTGGCGGTGGGCACGGGTTACCGCGTCAGCGGCCAAGGCCTGGCGCTGTCGCCCGGGCTGGAAGGCCAGCCTGTGCGAGTGCGCACTGACACCGGCCGCATCGTCACCGGCCAGGCCGTGGCGGAACACCGCGTCGAAATTGCGCTCTAGACATGCACCCCTCCCTGCAGCGCCCCCGGCCGCTCCTCCAAATGAGGGGGCCCAGTCGAAATTACGCAAAAAAACCTAAAGTCGCCCCCAGGCAGTCCGATACACCGACCATGTTGACCGGGCAAGGCTTTTCCCGGAGCCTCGTCCTTTGGAGCACATCATGAAAATCGGCCATCTCGACAATCGCCCCGCCGTCACCCCGGCGACGGAGCGCAAGGGGGGTGCCGGCGAAACCACGCCGAGCACGGGCGGGCCCGCCACCGAAGCCAGCGCACAGGTGCAGCTGTCGTCCACCACGCTGGTGGAAGGCGGCACGCCGGAGTTCGACAGCGAGAAGGTGAACCGCATCGCGCAAGCCATCCGCGACGGCAAGTTCACGGTGAACCACGAGGCGATCGCCGACAAGCTGATCGCCAACGCCCAGGAACTGCTGGGCCGCAGCTCTCACTGAACCCCCGCGGCCGCGCCCAGCGCGCGGCCGTGTTCCACCTGCCACCGCCGCGCCCGATGTTGACCTTGCCCCCTCCCCCGGCCACCCCCGACCGCGACGGCGAGCTCGAGCGCTCGCTGGCTGCCGTGGAGCAGCGCCTGGTCGCGCTCGGCGAGGCGCTGCGCGCGCGCGACGCCCAGGGCATCGACACCCACGCCACCGAACTGCATCGCGCACTGGCCGATGCGGTGCACCGCTTCGCCCACGCGGCGCGCTCCGGCGGCGTGCCGCCGGGCCTGCGCAGCCGGCTGGCCAGCGCCAGCGGCCAGGTGGCGGCACAACGCGAATCACTGGCTCGCGCCACGGCTGCACTCGACCGTGCGATCGACGTGCTGCTGCCCGCCGGCACCGGCGGCGTCTACGGCGCGCACGGCGGCGCCGACCGCACGCACCTCGGCGGCGCGGTACAAGCCTGACGCCAGCCTCCGAAGGCGCGCTGAAACAAGAACGCCGCCCTCGGGCGGCTTTTTTTTGCATCGGTGCTGCGGTGCAAGGCACCGCGCCGATCAGAACTTGAAGCCGAGCCGCAAGCCACCCCAGTGGCGGCCGTTCACCACGATCGGTGCAGCCGCTTCCTTCAGGAGCACGAAGTTGCCTCCGCCCATGTCGCGCCGGTACGTCTGCAGCAGAAACGGCTTCTGGTTGCGCGAACTGGCCAGGCCGGTGCGGTCGTTGAAGATGCGGCGGTAGCGGCTGTTGGCCGTGTCCCATAGCACGTCGCCGCGCTGCGGCAGCGAGTACTTCTTGTTGTGCATCGCGATGTAGCCGTTGCGGTCGCTGGCAATGCAGAACGCCACCTTGTCGGACATGCCCAGCACGCGCTCCTGCACCTGCGGGAACAGCCGGTCGGCCACTTCCACGAAGCGGGTCAGGTGCTGCTGCGGGTTGGTGTTGGCGATCGGCCGGTAGTTCTCGTCGAACAGGTCGGCCTCGCTGACCACGCCGGTGCGCACCGCGTCTTCCAGCAGCTTGCTCACCTGGCTGGCGGCCTCCTGGGCGGCGCGGATGTACGGGGTGTCGGCGGTCTCGATGCCGCAGCCGGCCACCAGCTCGATCAGCTCCTCCGCCACCTTCAGGAAGCGGTCGCTGCCGGCCAGCGACACGGTGAGGCCCTGCATGGCCTGCAGCACCTCGCGCTCCAGTTCCTGTGCACGCTCGTTCAGCGCCAGGCAGGTGGCGCTGCTCTGCTCGGCGGCCAGGCTGATGCGGCGCACGTCCTGTTCGACGCTGGCAAAGGCGACGTGGATCGCGCCCTGCTTGCTGTCGGCGCTGTTGTCGTTCTGCAACTCGCGGCTGAACGACTGCACGCGCGTGTCCAGCTCGCCCACGGTGCGCATGATGGCTTTCGACGAGGTCTCCACCTTGGCGGCCAGGTCCTTCACCGCGTCGGCCACCACGCCGAAGCCGCGCCCGGCCTCGCCGGCGCGCTTGGCCTCGACCGAGGCGTTGAACGCCACCAGCCGCGTCTGCAACGCGATCTGCGTGATCTGGCTCGCCGCGTCGGCCACCTGATGCAACGTGTCGACGATGCCCTGCACCTCGTGGCTCACGCCCTGCAGCGCGTCGCGCGCACGCCCCACGGCCTGCAGGCTTTCGGTGGTGACGCCGGCGATCGCGCGCTGCGCGTTCTGCACGTCGGCCAGTTGCGCCGCCACCGCCTTCATGGCCTGCGACTGCGCCTGCACGATCTTCTGCGTGTCTTCCATCGCGCCGCGCACCTCGGCAGCGTCGCGGCCCAGATGCGAGGCCTGCCGCGAGATGGCGCGCACCGCGGCCATCGCATCGTGGCCTTCGTGCACCGGCTCCACCGGCTCCACCGGTACGGCCGTGTCGCCGGGGTCACGACGACGGAACATGCTCAACATCTGCGTCTCCTTCACAGCACGCGCAATGCGCTGATGCGTTATCGGCTCACCACTCGCGCAACTTGACCCGCAGGCGGGCGATCGACTGGCTGTGCAACTGGCACACGCGCGATTCCGTCACGCCCAGCACCGCCGCGATCTCCTTCAGGTTCATGTCGTGCTCGTAGTACATGCTCATCACGTACTGCTCGCGCTCGGGCAGGTGCTTGATGGCCTCCACCAGCGCCTCGCGCATGCGGCGGTCCTGCAGCAGCCCGAGCGGGTTGGCCTCCTCCTCGGCGGTGACGTGGCGGTCGAGGTAGTCGTCGTCACCGTCGTCGCCGCTCATGTCCTCCAGGTACACCAGCTGCGTGCCGCGCACCTTGCCGAGCAGCTCCTGGTATTCGGTGAGCGTGATGCCCATCTCGACCGCGATCTCGCTCTCGTGCGGCGCACGGCCGAGCTTCTGCTCCAGCTTGTGCACGGCGGCCTCGATGCTGCGCTGCTGGCGCCGGTTGCCGCGGCTCATCCAGTCGGTGCCGCGCAGCTCGTCGAGCATGGCGCCGCGAATGCGCTGCGTGGCGAAGGTCTCGAACTGCACGCCCTGTGCGGCGTCGAAGCGCGACAGCGCGTCGCTCAGGCCGATCATGCCGACCTGGATCAGGTCGTCGACTTCCACGTTGGCCGGCAGCTTGGCGATCATCTGGTGCGCAAGGCGGCGCACCAGCGGGCTGTACTGCTTGAGCATGGTGTTCACGTCGAGGCGGCCTTTGGCGGTGTACATGGACAAGGCTCCGGGCAAGTCAGAGGCGGACGGCGGCGGCCATCGACCAGGGGGCATGAGGCATGGGGGCGTGCACGGGCGCGACGGCAGGCGCGTCCTCCAGCGCCAGCTGGGCCTGCGCCAGGCGCAGCAGCTCGGCACCGGGCAGCTCGTGCACGTCGCAGGCGGCGTCCACCACCGCGGCGTCGTGCAGCACCGCCCCAAGAAAGCGATCCGCGCAGCTCGACAGCTGCTCGGCAATGCGATCGCGTCGCGGCGACGTGGGGTCGGCCGACAGCAGCAGGTCGTAGCTCATCAGGCCGTTGCGCAGCGTGAGCAGCTTCATCGCGGCATAGGCGTGCGTGACGCTGCGCGGATGGTCGGCGCCCAGCAGCAGCGGCCGCACCGCGCGCCCGCTGAACAGGCGCGACAGGTCGCTGGCCGGCGCATGCATCACCACCACCTCGGCCTGCGGCACCGCGTCGGCCACGCGCTGCAGGAGCCCGGAGCTGCTGCCGCGCGTGTCCACATGCTTGGCCGGCAGGCCGCGCGCCGGCAGGTACCACACCTCGGCCGACAGCGGCTCGATGCAGGCCGCCAGATCCACCGAGGCCATTTCGTCGGCCAGCGGCGCCTGCTCGCTGGCGTCCACCATCACGCTCTTGCAGCCGAGCGCGGCAAACGCGGCGGTGAGGCGCTCGAGCAGCACGCCGGCAAACGCCACGTGCGGGTTGCTGGCCACCGCGATGAAGCGCGAGCGGCCGGTGCCGAACAGGCGGCGCAGGCCGTCGGCCTGGTCCAGAGGCGGTGAGCGATGGAAGAACACGTCGCGCATCGGGTTCGTTGGCAATCTCAGGCGTGCAGGGCCGCGGAGCCGTGGCGCGGGCCGTGCGGGTTGAGGGCGGTGAACACCAGGTTCACGTCGCCGGCGTCCATGCGGTAGGCGGCGGCACCGGTGGCGCGCAGCGCGCGGTGCACCAGTGCATGCGAGGACAGGCGGTGCCAGTCCTCCGGCACGCGCTGGCCGTTGGCCACCGCGAGCACCTTCAGCTTGTGGCGGATCAGCACGTCGAGCACCGGGCCCAGCTTCACCGCCTCGTCCATCTTCGACACGATTACGCCGGCGGCCAGGCTGGCGCGCCAGGCCACCGCCACGTCCTCGATCGTCTCGCCTTGCGCCGCGGCGTTGACCACCAGCAGCTTGCGGATCGAGCGGTGCGACAGCATCTCCAGCAGCTCGCGCGTGCGGGTGTCGCGCTGCGCCATGCCCGCGGTGTCGATCAGCACCAGCTTCTTGCCGCTCAGCAGGTCGAGCAGGTCTTCCAGCGAGCTGCGGTCGTGCGCGGTGTGCACCGGCACGCCGAGGATGCGGCCGTAGGTGCGCAGC
>CAMLIZ010000075.1 GCA_946480245.1 uncultured Pseudomonadota bacterium | reverse complement strand
CCACGGTGAACCAGCCGCCGATGGCGAGGTTGCTGGTGAAGGGAAGATGAACCCCAAATGCCGGGAGGATCACCAGCTGGGACGCGATCGCCACGCAGTAGCCGACCGCGACGTTGGCGCAGGATTCCAGGGCGCTCTGCAGGCGGGTCTGACTCATCGCAGCGCCTTCCGCCCTTCGGCGCCATCGAGCGCCCGCTTCAGATCGGCACGCTGGCCAGCGGCGAAGCCAGCCAGGGCATCGTCGTCGCGCACATTGCGGCCCACGTCGCGGCGCTTGGGCGTGACGCTGACCAGGTCTGGGTAATTGCGGGCCATGTAGGCCTCCAGCAGTTCGGTGCGGCGCTCGCTGC
The DNA here is from genome assembly GCA_946480245.1 of uncultured Pseudomonadota bacterium. The sequence continues at coordinate 20,864 of CAMLIZ010000075.1, read as the reverse complement.
CGGCGAAGCGCTTGACAAGCGCGCGCACGCCGTCCACCCAGGCCACCGCGAAGAGATCGCCGCGGGCGGTCTTGGTGATCGGCTTGCAGTTGCGCGGCTGCTTGGCGATATGTGCCATGCGCGCCTTGGCGCACTGGCGACCGAGCACGTCGAAGGTGTAGCTCGCCACCTCGGCCGCGGGACCGATGCCGACGAAGTGATACATGCGGTGGGCGCGCGAGCTGCCGCCCACGGCAATCCGCAGGTGCCGGCTGCCGAAGTACTCGCAGCCGAAGGCATCAGCAACCAGGGCGGCCAAGTTGCTCTGCCACTGCACCACTGCGCTGCTCGGACCCTTGGTGCTGACCTCCTGTACGTCGGCCAGCTCCACGTCGGTTTCGTCAATGCCCAGCTCGCGCATCAGCGCTTGCGCCTGGCGTAAGGCATTACCGGCCTCGTGCGGGTTCGGGCTCTTGGCGAGCGCCAGGCACTTCCTGATCTTGGCAAAGGCCTTTTCGCGGTCCATGTCTGCTCCGGTGAAAGGTCCCGGTGTTCTCGGACACCGGGGAAGCCGGCTGGTGCAGCGACGAAGCCCGAGGTGAAGAGGCCCCTTGCGGATGCGTGGCCTTTGCCAACCACGCACTCGTGCTACCAGCTGCGACGGTTGTGAGCGGGGCCACTCGTCGCTTACACCCCACCGGCCTGTCGCGCCCCCAGGCGGCCGGCTGCGCGTGATCAAGTCAGTGCGGTGCCGCTGATCCGGCGGCGGTGAGGGCCAGCAGCAGGCAGAGCAGCCCGCCCCACACCACCATGCGGGCGATCGCCTCGGGCCGCTGCGCGGCCTTCAGCCCACGCCAGGCGCTCAGCTCGATGCCCAGCACCAGCACGAGGCCGATGCAGGCCGTGGTCATCACGGGTGCGAACTCGTTCATGACGCGGCCAGCTCCTGCTCGAACGGCACGATGGAGAAGTCCTCCAGGTCGGTCACGATGCGCAGGCCGGCGATGGTGGACACCGCGGCTGCTGCAAGCAGCAGCTTGGCCTTGGACTCGTCGGCCGCGGCCTCCTCCGCCGTGATGCCGCGCGCTGCCGCGAGCACGCCGAGGATCATTTCCTTGTCCACGCTCTCGCTGGTGCGGATGAACAGCGTGAGGCCGGCGCCCTTGAGTTGCGCCAGCACCACCGGCTCGCCGGTGACCTTGACGCTGGGGGGGCGCTTGCGCCAGGCCACCTCGCCGGTGACCAGGTTGGCCGTCTTGACCTTGCCGTCGTCGGTGATCGCGTTGCGGTTGGCGCTGCACCACAGGTGCACGCCCTTCTGCAGCTGCTCGATCTCGGTCTGCAGGGCCTCCAGGCGTGGCTGGAACTCCGCCGCGATCGCGCCGATCTGGTCGTTCATGTCCGCCTGCAGGCGCAGCAGCTCGCGCTGCCTGGCGCCGATGGTCGCGATGTCAGCGGCGCAGGCGTCCTTGTCCTGCGGCGCGTATTGGGCGGCGGCCTTGAGCTTGCCGGCCTTCTTGCTCATGTCGGGTCTACCTCGTTGATCTGGGCCTGCACGGTGGCGATCACGCTCTCACGCGCCTGGCGGTACTTGCTGAGGATCTCCAGGCGCATGCGCGCCGGGTACTTGCCGCTGCGCTCGAGCGCGCCGTAGGCGCGCATCAGCTCGTTGGCCTGCTGCTTGGGCACCAGGCGCCAGTGCGCAAAGCACATCAGGTAGGCGCCGGCGATCGGCTTGGGGCACACGGCGCAGGTATGGGTGGGCTTGGTCATGCGCACCTCACGCCTGGTTGAGCTTGAGCTGGCCTACCAGGTCGGGCAGGCTCACCTTCTTCATGCGGCTGAGCAGGCGCAGCGAATGCAGCGCACGGTGCTCGAGGAAGGCGCAGCTCTCCTGCAGCTCCTCCGGCGTCACCGGAGAGTAGTAGCCGCTGCTGGGCTTGCCGCAGATCGCGATGCCCTCGTCGCGCACCTCGCTGATGCGCTTGCGCAGCTGGCGCGGGCTGGTGCCCAGCTCGGCGGCCAGGTGGCGCGCACTGATGCCGTTGTCGCGGCCTTGGTGGCGCGCCAGCGCGTTGAGAAGCTGTTCCTTCGAGACGGTCATGTCGGCTCTCCATCCTGGGTGGCTTCGCGCTGGCGCCGGGCGTCGATCTCGGCCTTCAGCCGCTGTGCGTAGGTGCTTGGGCCGGCCGGCGCGATAGGTGTACGAACGTTCACCGTGGCTGCGGTCAGCTCTGCCACGCCGGTGAGCACGGCCGAGATCGGCGCTGCGTCTGCTGCGGCGCGCGCGGCCGATCGCCCTTGCGCCTGACGCTGCTGCTCGCGCTCGCGCTCCTGCTGCGCCTCCAGCTTCTCGGCCAGGCCGGCCAGCACCTCGTAGAGGTAGCCGTGCGAGGTGAGCGGCGTGGTCAGGCTGCCCTTGGCGTGGCTTTCGAGCACGCGCTCGATCGCGAGCTTCCAGCTCTCGACCGGCGCATCCCACTCGCGCCCGTTGCGCTGGATGGCGCCGCGCTGTACGTCGGGCAGCAGCTCCTCGAGGAGCGACACCATGCGCTCGTGCGACAGGCGCTGCTTCTTCGGGCGGAACAGCGCGACGTAGCGCAGCGTGAGCGCGCCGAATGGCAGCGAGATCTCGACCAGGCGCGCGATCACCTGGCGCGCCTCCTCGCTGGCCAGCAGCACGTCGAGGCTCAACTCCGCGCGGCAGCTGGGGCAGGTCAGGCGCACGTGGCCTCCTCGGTCACGCGGGCAGCGTGGAGCTGGTCGCCGTCGACGAGCTGGAGCTGCACCAGGCCCTGTTCGCACATGTGCCGCAGGTGCAGCTCCACATTGCTGGCGAGCAGGTTGAAGTGCTCCGCCAGGTCGCGCACCGTCACCCACTCGCCGCAGCGGGCGTCCAGGCGGATCAGCAGAATGGCGATGATGGCGTGGCTCATGCCGCAACTCCCAGCGTGCTGACCAGCTCGGTGCCGCGCAGGTGGTCCAGGTAGTGCAGCAGTGCGCGGGTGTGCTCGAGCGGCAGGTCCAGCTGGCGGCCGCCGCTTTCCACGAGCAGGCGGCCGTCGCTGAAGAGCGCGCACACGAAGGCGTCGTCGGGGTCGTTGACTTGCGGCGCGGGCTGTGGCGCCGCGGCGGGCTTCCACTGCAGTGCAGGCGGCGGTGCGGGGGCCACGGTGACCTCCGGCGCGGCGTCGCGGCCGACGCTGTGACTCACTGCACGCGCTACGTCGAACACGCTGCAGGGCCCCTTTTCGCGGCGCAACGTCGCCTCGGTCTCGGCCTTGCCAACGGCGGACACGAATGGCCGTTCGTCGGGCTCGTCGTCATCGCCTGCCGGCGGCGGCGCTGCAGGCGGCGGCGGGGGCTCTGTGGCGTCGGGCCGCTTGCACGTCTCGTCCACCCAGTACGGCCTGCCGTAGCCGCCGTGCACGATCTCGCGGGCAGCCTTCATCTTCGACAGCCAGTTGCCGAGTTGGTGCGTGGTGCAGTTAGGGAACTGCTGCCGCAAGTCGTCGAGCGTCATGCCCGCCGGGCTTGCTGCTTCGATGAGGCGCCACGCGCGCATGCGATCTTCGCTGTACGCGTGCTTCACGGCCGCACCCCGCAGTACTTCACCCGCTCCGCGCCGCGGCCGGCCTGGCTGCGATGGCCCTCGCGCAGCCCCTGCTCGTACGCCGCGGCCACCTTGGGCAGCAGCTCGGTGCGTGCGTGCTCGGCGCCGTTGGCGTAGGCGCGCGCCTCCGCGGTGGCCAGCGCCTCGTCGCGCTCGTCGGCGCGAGTGGTGAGCGCCAGCAGCGTGATCAGCACCACTGCGGCCAGCACGCCCAGGCCCCAGTCGATCTGGCGCGTGCGCACGGCGGTGCCGTTTTCGCGGAACAAAAGTCGGTTGCGCATCGGTCTCCTCCGGTTGATCGAGTGATGTGGTGTCAGACGGCGCGCACCACGTCGCGCGTGACCAGCGGCACGCCCAGCTCGGCGGCCGTGTTGAGGCAGGCGGTCATCAGGTTGTTCACCGCCAGCGGGTACAGCAGGCTCACCGTGCGGGTCTTGCCCGCGGCGCCGGGCCGGTTGAGCGTGAGGCGGGCGCGCAGCTCCTCCACGCCGCCGGCGTCGATGAACTCCTCGAGCCCGCGCTGCGCCAGGCGCGCGCGGTGCTGCAGGTACGGCTGCAGGTCGTTGTCCAGCGGCAGCAGCTGCACCACCTCCACGCGCTGCGTCACCTCGCGCAGGTGCGCCTTCTTCGGGTCCAGCTTGGCGGCCAGCTCGGGCTGGCCGAGCAGCAGGATGCCCAGCAGCGGCCGGCGCCCCAGCTTCAGCTCGTGCAGGCGCTTCAGGTGCTTGAGCGTGAAGTCGCTCATGCTGTGCGCCTCCTCGATCACCACCAGGTGCTGGAAGCCCGCGTCCACGCTGTCGCTGAGCAGCTTCACGACCTTCTTGGTGGCGCTCTCCAACCGGCCTGGCACCTGGGCCGATGGATCGAGCGAGCGGATGATGGCCGACACGATGTCGTGGCTCTTCACCGGCACGCCGCCGCGGTGGCTCTCCTCCATGCCGAGCACGCTGGGGCGCATCACCATCACGCTCTTGTGCTCGCGCTGGATGCGGCTTTCCAGATCCTCCAGGATCGTGGTCTTGCCGCCGCCGCTCTCGGCCACCAGCGCCACGAAGCCGGCGTGCGTGGCGCACTGCCACACCGCCTCGCGCACGAAGCGGATCTCGTCGCTCACGAACATCTGATCGTCCGACAGCACCTCACCGTCGAACGGGTTGCTGAACAGCTTGAACGCGCGCTTGGCGCTCATGCTGAGGGTCTGCTTGGCGAGGAGCATGTCGGTGTCCTTCGGCTGTTGAAAGCGTTCGTGGGGATAGGGCAGCGGCTCGTCGATGGGCCGCCCGTACTTGTCGGTGGTGACCAGGCCGCTGCGCTTGGCGTGCGCATGCCACAAGGTGGCCATGTCCTGCTCGGTGGCGCCGGCCTCCTGCAGCACCTTCTCCACCGCGGCCACGATGTCGGCGCGGTCCACCTTCACCGGCCACTTGTTCTCGCCGATCACCATGAACATCGAGGTGGGGCTGATGCCCGCCGCCTCGGCCAGCGTGCGCAGCGTCACCTTCAGCCGCGCGGCCACCGCCGCGGCTTCCAGGCGTTCGCCCTCGCGCGGCTGGGACTGGTCGGCCCGCCGTTGCGTGCGTACCGTCATTGCCCACCTCCCACTGCGCGCAGGCCGCCGGCCGGCGCGTCTTCATCCGCCGCGCGCGGCGTGAACTGCGCGCAGATCGCCTCAATCTGCGGCTCCGGCACCCCGTCGGGGAACTTGGTGCTCACCCACTGGTAGACCTGCGGCGTGTACGCCTCGCCCAGCTGCAGCTTGATGCGCTTGCAGGCCTCCACCGCGGTCAGCAGCACCGGCACCACCTCGCGCGTGGGCCCGGTTGCCAGCGGCGTGCCGCGGCGCGGCAGGTAGGCCGGCGCCGGCTGCGCCTTCACGTCGGCCATTGCGTCCACGATGCCGGCGTAGGCCTGCGCGTGCTGCTTGCGCGCCTTCTTGGCCTCGTCGAGCGTGGGCAGCGCGTAGGCCTCGCGCGTGATGCGGTTGCGGTTCTCGTCCACCGCCGTGTTGGCCGCGGTGCGGTGCACCTCGCCGATCACCGGTGCGTCGGCGCGGAAGCCGGCCGCGTCACGTGCCACCGGCGCCACCGTCTGCCATAGCTCCTCGCCCGTGTCGGCGTCGCGGTACATCACATCCACCGCCGGCGCGCGGTAAGCGTTCACCACCACCTGCACCTTGCCGCCCACCACGATGCCCGGCACCAGGCTCAGGTCGTACGTGGCCGAGCCGTACCCCTTCACCGAGAAGCTGATGCACTTGGTGTTGTCCACCCGGCGCTGCTCGGGCTCGCTGGTCACCAGCTCGCGAAGTACTTCAATCGACGCCGGCACGCGCAGCTGCTCGGCCGCGATGCTCATCCACATGCCGTAGCGTGTTTGCCCGTGGCGCGTGTGGCGCTTGGTGGAGCAGTAGCTCGCCGCCCAGGCCTCGCAGGCCTCGTTGATGCCAGCCAGCGTGAGCTGCTCCGGCGGGAAGAAACGGAAGCGCCCCTCGAAGTGCCGCTCGATGATGTCGTGCGTCTTCTCGACCTGGCCCTTGGCGCGGGCGTTGCCCACCTGGTTGATGATCACCTGCACCTGCATGCGCCGCGCAAGGTTGGTGAACAGGTGGCCCTTGTTGGCCGCGCCCGGATCCAGCATCACGTGCAGCGGCACGCCGTGCAGCGGGCTGGTTTCCTGCTTGGTGATGCACCAGAGGAAGAAGTCCACCAGGTTCTGCGCGCTCTCGCCGCCCAGGAAGTAGCGCGCCTTGAAGGCCGCGCTGTGGTGGTCGCTTACCGCGTAGCGCGTGCACAGGTCGTGCAGCACCTTGGCGTAGTTCTCCGGCTTGTTGCGGTAGAACTCGTCGGCGTCCATCGCCGCCAGGTGGCCCGAGCGCATGTAGTACAGCACGCAGGTGGAGCTGTCGATCTGCCACACGTGATTGGGGTGCAGGCTGCGCAGCTCGGTGGCCGGCCGCTGCTGGGCCAATTGGTCGGGGTGCAGCGCGTGCTCGCGCAGCAGCTGCCCCACGCGACCCGGGCTGAGCGCCGTGTTCAGCTGGCCGCTGTGGCGCAGGATCTCCAGCGCATCCTCCACCGTGAGCAGCTGCTTGTCGTTGTCGCGCCGGCTCGTGAAGAGCAGGCCGCTGACCAGGCGCAGCTCGTCCACCGTCATCGCGGATTCGCCCGCGTCACGCCGGCGCTTGCGTCCCGTGTCCAGCCCTGCCTCCTCCAGCTTGCGGTACACGGTGGCCACGCTGCACCCCAGCGTCGCGGCGGTCTGCTCCACGATCTGGCTCTTCTGGCCGTGCCCTGCGCGCGCGATCGCGTCGCGTGCGGCGATCAAGGTTTCCCATTCGGTGGCGTTCATGGCGTGCGCCTCGCTCAGGCCTTGCGGCCCTTGCCGGCCTTCTTGAGCCAGCTCGGCTTGACGCGCTCCTCGAAGCCCACGTCCACGCCGTTGTCGTTGCACACGTCGGCAACGCGCTGCGCCAGGTACTCCACGTCGGCGCGGGCGTGCTCGGCCAGCGCCTCGTTGCCCTGGCTCAGCACCTGCGGCAACACCACGAAGAGCTGCAGGAACGCGGCCTCCGCTGCGCGCACCGTCTCGGCCAGCGCGTCCAGCAGCGCCTGCTCCTCGGCCGTGCGCGCCGCCGTGTCGGCGTCGGGCGTGAAGGGCCGCTCCAGCTGCTCGCTGAGCTGGTTGATCTTGCTGTCCTTCTTGACCAGCAGCTTGTCCTTGGCCGCCACGACCTGGTCGCGCTCGCGCAGCGCCTGGCGCAGCTCGGTCACGCTCATGCGGTCGATCTCGTCCAGCTCGAGCGCCAGCTGCGTGATGCGGCCGGTGCTGTCCAGCTCCTCGAGCTGCTCGTCGTCGAGCGCGACAAGCTCCATCACCTTGCTGCGGCTGAGCTTGAGCAGCTGCTCGCGCTGCCCGTTCTCGCCCACGCAGCGGATGGCCGCAGCCATGAAGCGCTGCGCCGTGCGCGCGCTCATGCCGATCTCGCGCTCCAGCACCGGCAGCCATTCGCCCTTCGGGCAGATGGCGCGCAGCGCGCAAAGCCGAATGCCCACCTCGAACATCGCGCGCGCCGAGTGGTCGATCCACACGCGGATCTCGCGCACCAGCGTGCCGGGCGTCACGTCCTCCAGGCCAAACTGGGCCTTGATGGCCAGCGCCTCCTGGTTCAGCTCGGTGAGCGCGTGGCTTGCAGATGCCAGCGCTTCTTCGTTCATCGGCACGTCGACCACCTCCCCCGTGGTGCGTGCAGTGCGGCCTCTGGCCATGTGTTCGGTCTCCTGTGGGTGGATCAGCCTTGACGGCTGAAGCGGTTGCGGGTCTCGTCGAGCCGCGTCTGCGCGCGGTCGAGAGCGGCCATGTGCTTGAGCGCGATCTGCACCACCGGCGGCGCTAGGCGCCAGGCGCCGGTTTCGGGCACGCGCTCGGCGAAGCCGGCCTCCTGCAGGTTGGCCAGGTCACGCGTGACGACGGAGGGGCTGCACTGCTGGTGCCGCGCGATCTCGCCGGGCGCCATGCCCGTGATCTCATTGCCGGCCAGCAGCGTGAGCAGGCGCAGGATGCGTTGCTGCGCGTCGTTGGTGTAGTCGCTCACGGTGCGGTCCTTGCGGCGTTGTGCTTGGCGAACGCCAGCACCTCCTCGAACACCGCGGCCTCGTAGCGCAGGCCCAGCTCCGGGTTCAGCTTCGACAGCTCGTAGCCCACCACGGTGAGGCAGCGCACGTAGTGCTCGTCGCGCGCTTCGCGCTCCAGGTGGTGGCCAGCGCGCAGGCGCAGCAGCTCGGCGCCCACCACAAGCTGCTCCACCAGGTCCATCGCGGTGCCCGCGCTCATTCGCCCAGCTCCAGCCCGGGGTACATCGCCTGCTGGATGCGGTCACCCAGGTTCTCTTCCACACGGTTCAGCGCGGTGAGCAAGTTGCCGAGCACCTCGATGCGGTGGTCCTCGCAGTCCTCCAGCGTCGGGGCCTTACCGTTGTGGCGCGCGAGGAAGTGAATGGCCATCAGCTCGGCCTGGTCAGCAGCCATGCGCAGCTCGACCAAGTGCGGTGCGTGGCTCATGAAGAGGTGTGCCATCGCTGCCTCCTCAGTAGGAGTTGGCGCGGCACGGCGTGGTGGGCACACGGCTCGTGTCGGGCGGGCCCGACGCGGCAGGCAGCGGCCGCGCACAGTTGTCGGTGGGTGGCTCGTTGCCGCCACCGCCGCAGGCGCTGAGCGCCACGGCCGCAAGCGCGGCTGCAATGGAGAGCTTGATCATGGTTCCCTCGGTGGTTGGTGTGGTGGGTGCGGGCGATCGGCTCAGCGGTGCTCGCGGTGATTGCTGCGCGCGTCACGCGCAGCGGACGGTCCCTCGCGCTTGCGGCCGAGGCGGCCGGGCTTCTTGGGGTAGGTGATCTCCAGCTCGCCTTGGGCGGCGGGCGCTGCGATTGGTGCTTCGGCGGGCTTGCGTGCCTTGGCGGCCTTGGCAGTGGCAGCCTTCTTGGCCTGGCTGCGCACGAGCGCTTCGAGCTTTTCCAGCGCGGGGTACTTGCCAGGCCACAACAGGCTGACTGGCAGCCCAGTGACCTCGGAGATGCGCATCGCAACGCGTTGGGACTTCGACGCCCCCAGTACGACGAGGTGCACGGCACCCGGTGTGATTGAGCCCCCGGCTTTCGTGCGCAGAGAGCGGGCGATGGCGGATTGGCTACTGCCTGCCTTCTCCAGCGCGGCTTTGATGTCTGCAGGGTGCATTGCGCGTATCGCTTAAGCTAGGGATAGTCAAAGATTCAAGTTGCATACGATAGTAGATGCAAATAGCAGCCGTCGTCAAGTGAATGCGATGCAAAAAGAGTCCGAGAGTGGGCAAACCGTCCTGGATCGCGTGATGCACGCGTACGCCGTGAAGACGCTTCCAGCGTTGGCCTCCGCCATAGGCGAGAAGCTCCCGACGGTGAAGAGCTGGAAGCAACGCGGAGCGGTACCGCTCGACGCATTGATCAAGGTGGCGACAGATGCAAATTGCAGCGTCGATCACCTGCTGGGCCTTCCTGCGGCCCGCACTAGTAGCAATTTCGACCGGAACCGCCATGCCGGCGGATCAGTAGAAACTGATACCAACGGCGCCACGTCGGCGCATTTGGTGGCGTCGGCGCACCTGCTTACGGCGCAGGAGGAGCGGGCCGTCTACGCCGCCCGTGAACTTGTCCCGCGACACCGTGATGCCGCGAGTGACATAGCGCACTTGCGCGGGTTGGACCCGGGCGAACCGGAGCGAGCGCATGCTCTACTTCCGGTAACACATGACGATGAACGGCCGCTTGTACTGACGTTGGAGGTGCCCGGAGGGCGCAGGGACTGGGAGGTGATCCCGATGTACCTCGACGCTGCCTCTGCGGGCACAGTGGGTGCGCCTGAGGCGACAGGGCCCCCGCATGCCGAGCGTGAGATCGACAAGGCGGGCGACCTTGCGATGACTCAGCGATGGATAACGCGAAACCTTGGCTTTGCGCGCGGGCCACTGCGCTCGGTAGACGTGTTGGGTGACTCCATGTTCCCCACACTGCAAGACAGTGAAACGATCATCGTTGACGAGGGCGCGGTGGAAGAGCCGGTCGATGGCATCTACGTGATCGACCTGTATGGCCGCCGCCTCGTGAAGCGACTGCAGTTCAAGCTGGACGGCTCGATAGTGCTGATCAGCGACAACGAGAAGTACGAGAGGGAAGTGATCTCGCGCGGGCAGGCCCGCGATATTCAACTTGTAGGGAGGATGGTGTGGCCAAGGGTTCGATAGCACTTCTGTGTGCGTGTGTGGCGCTGCTTGGCGCCTGTGCAACGCGCGAGCAAATCGATGCCGCAGTGACGGCAGACTATGGAATGCCGCCGCCAGCGGATGTCTGGCATCGCAATGTCAAAGCGTGGTTCGACAACACCCTGAAAGACCCCGAAAGCGCGCAGTACAAGATGGGCTGCCCCGTCAAAGGCTACATGCAGCGAGCGGTGTTTGACGGGCCTGGCATGGAGTTCGTTGGATACATGGCGCTGGTCGAGGTGAACGCCAAGAACAGCTATGGCGGGTACACGGGATACGAGTCGTACTTTGCGTTCCTCCAGCAGGATGGGCGGATCTTCAGCATTCAAAGGACGCTTAGCGGCGGTGGCTGGAACCATCCCAGGCTGACGGTCGTTGAGCACCAGTCGTGCGAAGTGCCAGAGCGCGTGAAGCTGCCCCCCGCCTGACCGGCATCCGTAAACCGGTTTAACTGTCCCTCCGCGCGCACGCGGGCCACAGTGCCCGCATGCAGCCCGACGAGCAACTCTCCCCGCACTTCCACCTCAGCGAGTTCACGGTCAGCGAGACCGCCACTCGCCTGGGCCTGCGCAACGAGCCGCTTGGCCCGCAGGTGTCCAACCTGCGCCGCCTGGCCGGCGTGCTGGAGGACGTGCGGCGCGCGCTCGGTGATGTAGCCATCACCGTCACCAGCGGCTACCGCGCGCCCCTGGTCAATGCGGCGGTGGGCAGCGAGCCCACCTCGGCGCATCCCGATGGTCGCGCAGCCGACTTCATCGCGCCGCGTTTCGGCACACCGGTGTTCATCGCGCGCCGCCTCATCGACGCGGGCATCGTGTTCGACCAGCTGATCGACGAGGGCGGCTGGGTGCATCTGGGCATTGCTCCGCTCGGCTGCACGCCGCGCCAGCAGGTGCTCACCGCGGTGTTCCGCCGCGGCGAGAAGACCCACTACGTGTCTGGCCTGCTGAGGGGTTGAGCCATGCCTGACGTCGTGCCCACCGTTCAAGCCCTGCGGCCCGCCAAGCCCTGGTGGAAGAGCCGCACGCTGTGGTTCAACGCGCTGGTAGCCGGCGCCGCCGCCGCGGAGGCCAACTTCCAGCTGCTGCAGCCGCTGCTGCCGGCCAACGTGTACCAGCTGCTCACGTTCGCGCTGGTGGTGGGCAACGCGCTGCTGCGCCTGGTCACCACCACCGGGGTGAGCAAGTGAATGCGGTTGCCGCCTGGCTGCTGGCTCTGGTGCTCGCGTTCGGGCTCGGCCTGGGCGGGGGCCTGAAGCTGGCACACGAGCACGCGCAGGCCACCGCCTACCAGGACGTGAAGGAGTCGGTGGCTGCCAGCGCCAAGGCCACCGAGCAGCTCGGCGCGGATCTGCAAGCCGCGCAGAGCTATGCGCGCACCCTCGAACGAAAGGCCAGCCATGTGCAAGCCGTTGTGTGCCCTGCAGCCACGCCCGCATCGGGTGGTGGTGACGCTGATGTGCATCTCACTGCTGGCGCTGTCAGCGTGTGGAACTCTGCACTCACCGGGGCCGATGTGCCCTTCGGTGCCTGCGGAGCTGCTGATCCCACCGCACCTGCCTGTGCTGCTGCAACCGAAGTCAGCGTCATCGACGCCGGCAACAACCAGCGCGACAACGCCGCACTCTGCCGGGAAGACCGGCTCCGATACCGGCAGCTGATCGACTACCTGCGCAAGGAACCGAAGCGATGAAGAACATCAACGCAACCGTTGACGCGGTTCACATCAGCGCCGCCGGTGACGGGCAGGCCTTGGGCTCCGACCTCGAACATGCGCAGGCGGCCAGCGATGCACAGGTGGACAACCGCGGCGCCTTCGACGCTTTCGTGAAGTTCGGCGGCCCTGACGTCACGGCCTCCGCCACCGCGGCGCGCGTACCTGCGGGCGCGATCCTCACCTACGGCAAGGGCCAGGGAACGCACGTGGCCGTGTATTCACCGGGGGGCACGCCGGATCTCTACATCCTGCTCGGCCAGGGGAGCTAGCGATGCCGCAGTATTGGCCACCAGGTGGTGGAGCGGGCGGCGGCGGCCCGTCATCCACGGACGCGCTGCCCGAAGGCGGCACCAACCTGTACTACACCGCGGCTCGAGTGAGGGCCACGGCGCTCACGGGCCTGAGCACCGCGAGCGCAGCCGACGTGGTGGCCACCGACACCACGCTTTCAGGCTTCGGCAAGCTGCAGGCCAAGTTCGCCGCGTTGGCCGCCACCATCCGCGGCACCGTGCTCACGGGAATCGACGTAGCCACCGCCGGTGCGGTGGATGCCACCATGACGGTGCTGCAGGCGATCGGCCTGCTGCAGGCCAGCAAGCTCGACAAGAGCGCCAACCTGAGCGACGTGGCCAGTGCCGCCACCGCGCGCGCCAACCTCGGGCTTGCCATTGGCACCGACGTGCAGGCTTACAGCGCCGGCCTGGGGCAGTTGGCCGCGCTCACCGATCCCAACCAGGACACGCTGCTGTTCTGGGATGATTCTGCAGGTGCCTACGCCCACCTCCTGCTCGGCACCAACCTCTCCATCACCGGCAACGTGCTCAACGGCGCCGGCGCGGGCGGAGGGGGCGGCGATGCCCTCACCTCGCAGCCGCTGAGCCAGTTCGCGCCCACCACCAGCGCGCAACTGGCTAGCGTGATGAGCGACGAGACTGGCAGCGGGGCGCTGGTGTTCGCCAACTCGCCCGCACTGGTCACGCCGGATCTCGGCACGCCCTCTGCCTGCACGCTCACCAACGCAACGGGCCTGCCTATCAGCACCGGCGTGAGCGGGTTGGCTGCCGGGGCGGCCACGTTCCTCGCCACGCCGAGCAGCGCAAACCTGCGCGCCGCGCTCACTGACGAAACGGGCACCGGCGCTGCCGTGTTCGGCACCTCGCCCACACTCACCACGCCCACGTTCAGCGGCGTGCGAACCTTCGATGGCGCTGGCATCTTCACCGCCAGCGCGATGGGCGCGCTCGACATCGACGTGACCAAGGCGCGCAACACCAAGTCGGTCGCGGCCGACAGCACCTTCACGTTCAGCGCCGTGCCTACTGCGGGCTCGATGTTCCGAGTGGACATCGAGAACACCGACTCGGTCGCGCCGCACGTGCTCACGTTCCCCAGCTTCTTCAGCCAGGTGACGCAGGCCGCACGCTCCACGGTGGCCATCGCGGCCAGCGGCAAGCTGAGCATGCTGTTCGCCTGGGACGGCACCACCTACTGGGCCTGGGGCGATAGCCCCTATGCCAACAAGTTCGACGCCACTGCGGCACCGACCGCCACCGACGACAGCACCAAGGGCTACGGGCCCGGCTCGTGGTGGGGTGATGTGTCCGCCAACGCGGTGTACTGGTGCGAGGCAGCAGCCGCCGGCGCGGCGGTGTGGAACCAGGTGGGGGGCGCCGCCGGCGGCGACGCGAGCACCAACACGAGCGCGTCGGTGGACAGCGAGGTGGTGCTGTTCGACGGCACCGGCGGCAAGACGCTGAAGCGCGCCACCGGCTCGGGCTTCGCGACGCTCAGCAGCGGTGTGCTGGGCGCGCAGCCATCGATTGATCTGGCCACCGATGTGTCGGGGAACCTGCCGGTGCTCAACCTCAACGGCGGCACGGGTGCGAGTGCGACCACCTTCTGGCGCGGTGACGGTGCATGGGCCACGCCACCCGGCGCGGGCGACATGCTGTTGGGCGCCGTGCAAACGGTCAGCGCAGCCAAGACCTTTGCAGCTAACACGCTCAAGGTGGGCGGCTCCACCAGCGGTGCCGTCACCATCAATGTGCCCGCGGCGGCCGGCAGCGGCACCGTCACGCTGCCGGCCAGCGGCCTCGTGCCCGAGCTAGGCACCAGCCAGTCGTGGACCGCCGCGCAGGCCGTGACGCCGGTGGCCCTCGCCGACGCCGCAACGATCGTTGTGGACGCATCGCTGAGCAACAACTTCAAGGTCACTCTGGCCGGCAATCGCACGTTGGGCAACCCGACCAATCTGAAGGATGGCCAGGGCTTGAACTTCAAAGTCAAGCAGGACGCCACCGGCTCGCGCACCCTGGCCTACGGCACCAAGTACAAGTGGGCGGGCGGCACCGCCCCCACGCTCACCACCACCGCCAGCGCAACCGACTTCGTGAGCTGCGTGTACGACGCGGCCGACGACGTTCTGTACTGCTCGATCAACAAGGACATGCGCTAGCGCAATGGCCACTGCAGACAAGGCACTCGAGTGAAGAACACGCTCACCGTCATGGCGAAGCAGCTGCGCGGCCCCGGGGATGTGTACTCGGGGGTAGGCACGGTACCGGCACGTGTTGCCGGCGAGACCATCATCGTCTCTCCCATCCTGGGGGCGGCCGACCTGGCTGACGCAACCCTTCAGTTCGTGTTCAACGCCGAATGGTCTACGGACGGCGGCGCCACCTGGAAGGTGTTGGCCGGCATGACTTGCCAGTGCGGCAAGGTGGACAAGCGCACCGGCGCTGCGGTGGTGCCCGCGATGGAGATCGACATGGGTTCGTTCGACGCGGATGGCAACGCGGTGTCCGCCCTCGCGGGCAAGCAGGTGCGCGCGCACCTGGTGCTGCCGCGCCAACTGAGCGTGGGCGTGCAGCTCACCGCCTGAGAGCGCGATGACCATCGCACGGCGCGCCTACACCGCTGTCAACTACAGCAGCGGCTCCCGCAACACGCTGGCGGCACCCGCCGGCGTGGCGAATGACGACGTGCTGCTGTGCTACAGCATGATGGATGGCGCGGGCTGGGTGAACAGCATCACCAGCCCGGTGGCTTTCACGCAGGTGGTGAACCAGGACATCACCAACGGCGACACCGCAAGCGCCCACCTGCTCAAGCGCGTGGCCAGCAGCGAGCCTGCGAACTACAACTTCGACAGCACGGGCGGCAACAACGTCTCTGTGATCGTTGTTGCCTACTCGGGCGTCGACACCGCCACGTTCATCGAAGCGTCCAGCTTCAGCAACCCCAACTCGGCCAGCCCGCCCAATTCACCCGTCACGGTCACCTACCCGAGCATCAACACGCTGACCGATGGCGCGAGGGTGGTGCTGTTCGGCTCTGTCGACTGGAACACATCAAGCCAGGGCGGCACCGTGGGGGCGGCCAGCGGCGTGACGCAGGTGGCAACGCTCAACCCAGCCGCTTACTCGTCAGCCTGGTGCGGCGAGTTCACGCAGGCCACGGCCGGCGCCACGGGAACGCATTCGCACGTGTGGACCAACACCGGGCAGAACGGCAACTTCCTCGGCTGGGCCGTAGCGCTCAAGCCCGCAGGAGGCGGCGGTGGTGGTGGCCCGGCGCCCGCGCCGATCGTGATTGGGCGCGGCCCGTTCTTTTGAAGCAGGAGGAGCATATGGACTGGAAAGTGGACTATCGGCAGCTGGACAAGCAAGGCCACAGCTGGGCGGGCGCGGCGCTGTTTGCGGCCGTGTTCTGGGCGCTGCACGTGGCCGGCATGGCGCTCGCATTGGCGCTGCCGGCCGCGCTGCTCGCGGTGGTGCTGGTGGCCCTGAGTAAAGAGCGCTATGACGCGCTGCATCCCGACGTTCATACCAGTGACCCGAAGGACGCGCTGGCCACCGCCTACGGTGCCATTGCGATGTGCATCTGGGTGGGCTGCTCGCTAGGCGTGAAGGCGCTTGTCACATGAACTTGCTGCAAGACCCCAGGCTCTGGCTCGAGCTGCTGGTGCTCGTGTGGAACGTGGCGCTCACGCTCGCCGTGTGGCTGCGCAAGCCCGGCGAGGACGCGGCGCGCGCCGTGATCGACCTGCGCACGCAGCTGGCCACCGAACTGGCCACGCTGGCCTCGCGCCTCACCGTGGTGGAGACCGACATGGAGCACATGCCCACGAAGGAGGAGCTGGCGCGCCTGGAGGGCACCGTCAAGCAGATCGACGAGCGCACCGAGGGCTTGGCCGAGGGCTTGAGCACCGTGCGCACGCAACTCAACAGGATCGAGAACTACCTGCTCAGCAGCAAGCCATGAACTTCGACCAGTTCCAAACCGAAGACCGCCGCCTCGTGCTGCTCAAGGCGCTAGAGAACGCGGCGCAGTACCGCACCAATGCGTTCCTGCTGCGCCGCTACTGCGAGGCCGTGGGCCACGTGGTGAGCGCCGACCGGCTCGAGCAGGATCTGCTCTGGCTGCAGGAGCAGACCTTGGTGGGCCTGGAGCACACCAACAACGTGACGGTGGCCACCATCACCGCCCGCGGGCTCGACGTGGCCACTGGGCGCGCGCATGCGCACGGCGTGGCCAAGCCGCAGCCAGGCCTGTGAAAGGCCCGCGCCATGCCGCCGCCCAGCAAGATTGCCCAATTGCCGCCCGAGATCCGCGAGTGGCTGCACCGCAGCTTCGTGGAGCGGGCCTTCGGCGACATCGAGGGCATCACCGCCGAGCTCAACGCGCTGATGAAGGAGGCCAACGTGGCCATCAGCATCGGCAAGAGCGCGGTGGGTGCCGAGAGCCAGAAGGTCAAGCGCGCGCAGGAGACGATCCGCGCCACCACCGAAGCCGCCAAGCTGATCGCGGAGAGCAGCCGCGACGACGCTGACGCGCGCGGCGAGGCGGTGATGGCGCTGATCACCAGCGACCTCTTCGAGTGCCTGCTGCAGGCCCGCGAAGCGGAGGACACCTCCGACCCGATCGAGCGCATGGCGGCGATGAGCAAGGCGGCCACCGCTGCCTCCCGCCTCACCCGGGCCCGCGTCAACCAGGCGCAGTGGCGCACGCAGGTGGAAGAGCGCACCAAAGCCGCGGCCGACAAGGTGGCCAAGCTGGCTAAGAAGGGCGGCATGGACGCGAAGACCGTGGCCGAGATCCGCTCCAGCATCCTCGGAATCGCCCGGCGCGAGCCGGCCCAGGGGGCAGCATGAACCTGCAGCCCAACGACCCGCTGCGCGAGCTGAGCGGCGCGGCCGCCGGCGACGCGCCACCCGTGGTGCTGCTGGGCTACCAGCAGGAGTGGATCGCCGACGACGCGCAGCTCAAGATCGCCGAGAAAGGCCGCCGCGTGGGCCTCACCTGGGCGGAGGCAGCCGACGACGTGCTGATCGCCGCGGCCGAGGGCGGCTCCAACGTGTTCTACATTTCGGCCGCGCAGGACATGGCGCGCGAGTACATCGAGGCCGTCGCGCTGTGGGCGCGCGCCTTCGACTATGCCGCCGGCGAGGTGAGCGAAAGCCTGTACGACGACGGCGCCGACGTGGCCGACTCGGCCAAGCGCTTCATCAAGACCTTCGAGGTGAGCTTTCCCAAGAGCGGCAAGCGCATCGTGGCGCTCTCCAGCCGGCCCACCAACCTGCGCGGCAAGCAGGGCGTGATCGTGATCGACGAGGCGGCCTTCGCGCCCGACCTGGCCGGCCTCATCAAGGCCGCGATGGCCATGCTGCTGTGGGGCGACAAGGTGCGCATCATCAGCACGCACGACGGCTCGGAGAACGCCTTCAATACGCTGATCCAGGAGGTGCGCGCCGGCAAGCGCGGCACCGAGGCCACGGTGCACCGCATCACCTTCGCGCGTGCGGTGGAAGACGGCCTGTACCGCCGCGTGTGCCTGCGCCGCGGCAAGCAGTGGAGCGAGGAAGACGAGCACAAGTGGGTGGCCGCCGCCCGCGCCTTCTACGGTGAGGACGCACCCGAGGAGCTGGACGCGATCCCCAACGCCAGCGCCGGCGCGTACCTCAGCCTGGCGCTGATCGAGCAGCGCATGGTGGCCTGGGAGGCGCCGCGCCTGCCGATCATCATCCGCGGCCGCTGGGAGGATGCCTTCGCCTACCTGCCGGAGGACGTGCGCACCTACGCCATCGCCGGCTGGCTGCAGGAGCACGTGGCGCCCGCCCTGGCGCTGCTGCACAAGGACCGCCGCCACTGCTTCGGGCAGGACTTCGCGCGCAACCGCGACCAGAGCGTGATCACCGTGCTGGAGGAGGACGTGGACCTCACGCGCCGGCCGCTGATCACCGTCGAGCTGGCCAACTGCCCGTTCAGCAGCCAGCAGCAGACCCTCGAGTACGTGATCGACCGGCTGCCGCGGTTTCGCGGCGGCGCGATGGACGCCACCGGCAACGGCGCGGCACTGGCCGAGGCGATGGCGCAGCGCTACGGCGTGGAGATGGTGGAGCAGGTCAAGCTCAACGACCCGTTCTACCTGGCCCACATGCCCAAGCTGCGCGCCGCACTGCAGGACGGCACGCTCACCGACATCCCCCGCGATACGGCGCTGCGCGATGACCTGCGCGCCATCAAGCTGATCCAGGGCATTCCCAAGATCCCGCGGCAGGACACGCAGAGCGCGGCCGCCAAGGCCGCCGCGGCCGAGGGCGGCGAGAAGCTGCGGCGCCACGGCGACTTTGCGATCGCGCTGTTCCTGGGCGTGTATGCCTTCTTCCGCGAGGCCGGCGAGATCGACTTCGTGGGCGTGCCGGCCAAGCACGCGGAGGCCGGCGGCGGCAGCGCCCGCGGCTGGCGCGACCGACCGGCCAGCGACATCGACGACGAGCTGGCGGCCTTCGATTCCGACCGCAAAGGCGGCTGGTGATGCAAAAGCGACCCTCCCCGAGCCCCCGGAAGTTGTTCATGAACGTTCATAAACGCCCTTCCTTCGATTTTTCGAGGGGTGCACGCGTCGTCGCAAGGGTCGGGGGTGCGATCGCGGCTCCTGGGCCCGGATTTTCGAGGTGAGCAAATGACGATCCTGGACGCCAATGGCCAACCGATCGACCTGGCCGCGATCCGCGAGCCGCAGAGCGCGCACGTAGGCTTCCTGCAGCGCGAGTTCGACGAGCACCCTGCGCGCGGCCTCACGCCGGCCAAGCTGCACACGATCCTGGTGGAGGCCGAGCAGGGCGACCTGATGCGCCAGCTCGAGCTGGCCGACGACATCGAAGAGCGCGACGGCCACATCTACGCCGAGCTGGCCAAGCGCAAGGGCGCCATCTCGGTGCTGGAGTGGACACTGCAGGAGCCCAAGAACGCGAGCGCCGACGAGAAGAGCCTGACGGCGGAGATTGCCGAGTGGCTGGACAGCATTGCCGACTTCGAGGATGTGCTGCTCGGCATGATGGACGCGGTGCTCAAGGGCTTTGCGAACCACGAAATGGTGTGGGAGCTGCAGGAGAAGGTGCTGCTGCCCCAGCTCACCTTCCGCCCACAGCGCTGGTTCACGCTGGATGTGGAGACGCGCTCCGAGCTGCGGCTGCGCAACCTGCTGCCCGGCGGCGAGCCGCTGCTGCCCTTTGCGTGGCTGAGCCACGTGCACCGCTCGCGCAACGGCTACCTGGCGCGCAGCTCGCTCACCCGCGTGCTGGCCTGGCCCTACCTGTTCAAGAACTACTCGGTGCGCGACCTGGCCGAACTGCTGGAGATCTGGGGCCTGCCCCTGCGCGTCGGCAAGTACCCCAGCGGCGCCAGCGACGAGGAGAAGCGCCGCCTGCTGCAGGCCGTGGTGCAGCTGGGCCACAACGCGGCGGGCATCATGCCCGCGGGCATGAGCATCGACATCATCAACGCCGCCCAGGGCAGCCAGGCGCCGTTCGATTCGATGAGCGACCGCATGGAGGCGATCGCCAGCAAGGTGATCCTGGGCCAGACCCTCACCGCCGGCGAAGGCCAGCACGGCACGCAAGCGCTGGGCACCGTGCACAACGAGGTGCGCATGGACATCCGCAACGCCGACGCGCGCCAGGTGGCCAGCACCATCAACCGCCAGCTGATCCACCGGCTGGCCGTGCTCAACAAGCCCGGCGCCAACCCGCGCCGCCTGCCCCAGCTCGTGTTCGATACCGGCGAGCCGGAGGACATGGCCGCCTACGCCGACTCGCTGCCCAAGCTGGCGCAGGCCGGCCTCCAGATCCCGGTGGACTGGGTGCAGAAGCGGTTGCGCATCCCAGAGCCGCAGAACAACGAGCCGGTGCTGCAGGCCCCGCCACCGCCAGCCCCTCCTGGCGTGGTGCCCGCCGACGCGTCGCCCCCGCCGGCCGCGAAGAAGTCATCGCCCAAGCCGGCCGCGCTCGCCGGCCAGGTGGCCAGCGGCGCGCAGGTGCCCGATGCGATCGACGAGCTGGTGGCCGAGGCCACGGCCGACTGGAAGCCGCTGCTGGCGCCGATGGTCGACCCGCTGCTGGGCGAACTGGACGCGGCGATCGCCGCCGGCCAGAGCCTGGCCGCGTTTCGCGATCGCCTGCCCGAGCTGCTGGAGCGCATGGACAGCCAGGCCCTGGCCGAGCGCCTGGCGCGCGCGAACTTCGTGGCCCGCCTGGCGGGCGAGGCGGATCTGGATCTCAACCGCAACGAGCAGTGACGCTCGTAGAAAGACGCACCATGACGACGACCGTACTCATCGGCACCAGCGGCAACAAGAACGTGAAGTTGGACACGCCGAACGGTGAGTTGATCCTCAAGCCCGGGCACTGGCTCACGCTGTCGATCAGCGGCACGCAAACGCTCAACGTGCAGGAGCATGGCGACTTCGTGACGCCGGAAGCCGCCT
>CAMLIZ010000074.1 GCA_946480245.1 uncultured Pseudomonadota bacterium | reverse complement strand
GGCGCATTCCGGTGCGCTGCGGCGTGAGCATCGGCGACACGCTGGCCGCGCTGCACGGCGTGATCGGCGTGCTGATGGCACTGCAGGCGCGCGCAAGAAGCGTGAGCGTCGAGGCGCCCAAGGGCCGGGGCCAGGTGGTGGACGTGGCGTTGTACGAGGCGGTGTTCAACTGCATGGAGAGCCTGCTGCCGGAGTACAGCGCCTTCGGCGTGGTGCGCCAGCCGGCGGGCTCCGCGCTGCCGGGCATCGCACCGTCCAATGCCTACCGCTGTGCCGACGGGCAGGTGGTGATCGGCGGCAACGGCGACTCGATCTTCAAGCGTCTCATGCAGGCCATCGGCCGCGCCGACCTGGCCGACGACCCCGGTCTGGCCACCAATGCGTGCCGCGTTCCGCGCGTCGACGAGATCGACGCCGCCATCACCGCCTGGACCGTCCAGCGCCCGGTGACCGAGGTGGTGGCGGCACTACAGGCGGCCAGCGTGCCGGTGGGCCGCATCTACACGGTGAAGGACATCGCCGACGATCCTCACTACAGGGCGCGCGGCATGATCCAGCAGACCACCAGCGCCGACGGGCTCACGCTGGCCGTGCCCGGCGTGGTGCCACGGCTGGAGCGCACGCCGGGCGCGATCCGCCTGCGCGCCCCCACGCTCGGCGAGCATCAGCAAGAGCTGTAGCGCCGTTCAGCGCGAGGCCGGCAGCGGGCTGCTCTCGTCGCGCTTGAGGTCGCGGAACGCGGCGAACAGCCATGAGCGCATGCCCAGCACCAGCGTGTAGGGCCGGCGCTGCTCTGGCGGCAGCTTCTGGTCGGCCAGGTGCTGCTGCGCAAAATCCTGCGCCACCCGCGCCAGCCGCTCGTTGAACTGCATCGCCAGGCTGCGGCCGATCTGGCCGTGCACCAGCATCAGCAGCTCGCCTTCGCGGTCGAAGCCGCCGGCGTAGGCGCGCGCTTGCGCGCCGGCGCTGGCCTTTCCACCATGCGCGCCATGTTCAACCACCCGAGAGGGTTCATGCACACCACCATTCGCCGCGACACCCGGGCATGGCGCGTGCAGGTATGGGTCTCCTTCCTGGTCGCCGGCAGCTTGTGCGCGATCGGCCTCGCGTGGCTGCCGGGCGACGACATCGCCCGCGCCTTCATGGTCATGGGCTATGTGTTCTGCCTGTGCACGGCGTTCGCGCTCGCCAAGTACGTGCGCGACAACAAGCTGCGGCGCTCCGACACGCCGCTTTGGGGGCTGGTGGTGTGGGGCGGCTTCGGCCTGGCGATGGCGCTCACCGGCTGGGGCCTGTGGCGCATGGCGATCCAGCCGGTGTGGAAGGCCTACCTCCTGGTCGCGTGGCTGTTCCTGATCTCGTCGGTGTTCACCTTGGCCAAGACGCTGCGCGATGCGTACGAGGCCGATCTGCTGCAAGCAAGGAGCGCCCAATGACGCATCCCCTTCGTTCGATCGCCGGCGCACTGGCGCTGCTGTCCGGCACGGTGGCGCTGACGGTCGTGTCGGTGCAGGTGGCGGTCGAAGGCACCGTGTGGGTGCTGGAGCGCGCATCGGACGGGGCGCGCTTCGTGCTGCGCTTTGCCGGCAACGTGGCCGGCGGAATGTCGCTGGCGGCCGGGGCCGCGGTGAGTTGCACCGTGCTCGCCAGCGGCTGGCTACTGTCGGCCGCCGGAGAGGCGATCGCCTTGGTGCCCAACCAGATCGGCGCCTCGCTGATCTACAACGAGCCGATCACGCAATGAACCGCGCGCACCTTGCCGCCGTCGCGTCCTTCGTGGTGGCGTTCAACGCGCACGCGGGGCAGCGCTGCGAGCCGCACAAGCCGACACCGCTCGAGATCGTGCAAGCGCTCGAGACCGCCGAGCACACCCGGCAGGCACTGGACGCGAGCGGCGCGCAGGTGGTGCTGATCGCGCGCGCCGGCCAGGACCTGTCAGCCTACGGTCTGCGCTACTCGCACTTCGGCTACGCCTACCGCGACGACGCCACCCACGCCTGGCGCATCGTGCACAAGCTCAACCACTGCGGCACCGACCACGCGGCGCTGTACCGCCAGGGCCTGGCCGACTTCTTCATGGACCAGCCGTGGCGCTATGAGGCCGGCGTGGTGGTGCCGGCGCCCGAGGTGCAGCAGGCGTTGCTGCCGCTGCGTGTGCGCGCGCAGGCCTGGCTGCGGCTGCACGGCTACCAGCCGACCACCTTGCACCTGTCGGCACTGCATCGCCTGGGCGCAGAGCTGAGCGCGGCCAACATCACATTTGACGACCACCCGAACGCGCGTCGCTTCAGCGGACGGATCGACACCGTGACGGTCGACTCGGTGTTTGCGTTTGTCCACGATACCGGCCTGGGCGGCGACGTGCGGGTCGTGCGATAAAGCGCGCTGCCAAAGAGAAACGGAGGAGAGAGCCCATGTCGTCCATGCTGCAGGCCACGCACGAACCGGCACCCGCCGAGCACCCCAACCAGTTCGGGTTGCTGAAGCAGCGCCGCTTCGCGCCGTTCTTCTGGACCCAGTTCCTCGGCGCCGCCAACGACAACCTGTTCAAGTTCGCCTTCACGGTGCTGGTGACCTACAAGCTGCAGACCGACTGGCTGCCCGCGTCGTTGGCAGGCCTGGCGATCGGCGCGGTGTTCATCCTGCCGTTCCTGCTGTTCTCCGCCACCAGCGGCCAGCTGGCCGACAAGTACGACAAGGCGCGGTTGACGCGCATGGTGAAGTGGCTGGAGATCGGCATCATGCTGATCGCGGTGTTCGGCATGTTCACCTCCAACGTGGCCGCGATGCTCTCGTGCATCTTCCTGCTCGGGCTGCACTCCACGCTGTTCGGCCCGGTGAAGTACGCCTACCTGCCGCAGCACCTGAACGAGCGCGAGCTCACGGGTGGCAACGGCATGATCGAGATGGGCACGTTCGTGGCCATCCTGCTCGGCGACGTGGCCGGCGGCCTGCTGATCGGCATTCCGCAGATCGGCCCGCACATCGTGGGCATCGGCTGCCTCGGGCTGGCGCTGCTCGGGCGGCTCACGGCGCAGTGGGTGCCGGTGTCGCCGCCCACCGATGCGCGGCTGCGCATCAACTGGAATCCGTTCACCGAGACCTGGCGCAACCTGAAGCTCGCGCATGGCAACGTCGTGGTGTTCCGCTCGCTGCTCGGCATCTCCTGGATGTGGTTCTTCGGCGCCGTGTTCCTGGCGCAGTTTCCGTCGTTCGCGAAGGAGGTGCTGCACGGCGACGAGCAGGTGGCCTCGCTGCTGCTCGTGGTGTTCTCGGTGGGCATCGGCATCGGGTCGCTGCTGTGCGAGGTGTTGAGCAAGCGCCACGTCGAGATCGGCCTGGTGCCGCTGGGCGCGATCGGCATGACCGTGTTCGCGATCGACCTGTACTTCGCGTCGCGCGGGCTGCCGCCGCTGGCAGAGCAAGGCATCGGCGCGTTCGTGGCGCGCAGCGCGCACTGGCGGGTGATGGCCGACCTGTTCCTGCTGTCGCTGTCTGCGGGCATCTACAGCGTGCCGATGTACGCACTGATCCAGATGCGCGCGCAGCCGAGCCACCGCGCCCGCATCATCGCGGCCAACAACATCCTCAACGCGCTGTTCATGATCGCCAGCGCGGTACTCGCCGGCGCCTTGCTGAAGGCCGGCGCCACGGTGCCGCAGGTGTTCCTGGCCACCGGCATCGCCAATGCACTAGTGGCGGGCTACATCTTCCTGCTGGTGCCGGAGTACCTGCTGCGCTTCATCGCGTTCCTCGCGTCGCGGCTGGTGTACCGCTTCCGCGTGCGCGGCGACGAGCACATCCCCACCGAAGGCGCCGCGCTGCTGGTGTGCAACCACGTGAGCTTCGTCGACGCGGTGCTGCTGATGGCGGCCAGCCCACGCCCGATCCGATTCGTGATGGACCATCGCATCTTCAAGGTGCCGGTGCTCGGCTGGCTGTTCAAGCTGGCGAAGGCGATCCCGATCGCGCCGCAAAAGGAGGATCCGGCGGCGTATGCCGCGGCCTTCGACGCAGCCGACCGCGTGCTGGCCGAAGGCGACCTGCTGTGCATCTTCCCCGAAGGCGCGATCACGCGCGACGGGCAGCTGGCCGAGTTCAAGGGCGGCATGATGAAGATCATCGAGCGGCGCCCGGTGCCGGTGGTGCCGCTGGCGCTGCAGAACCTGTGGGGCTCGTTCTTCTCGCGCATCGAGCAAGGCCAGGCGATGAGGCGCCCGTTCCGTCGCGGCTGGTTCAGCCACGTGGGACTGGCGGCAGGCGCGCCAGTGCCGGCGCAGCAGGTGTCGCCGCAGGCGATGCGCGAGCGGGTACAGCAGCTGCTATGCACCCCCGGCTGAGGGGGGCCGGGCACGCAGCTGCGGCGGCGATACTGCCCCGCGCTGTTGGCATTTCGCTCCTCGATGACCCCGACGCTTCGCCGCAATGCGCTGCTGCGCATCGCCCCCTTCGCCACCTTCATGCTGCTGCTCGCGCTGCGCGGCGCGGCACAAGGCGCCGGCTTCGACGGCCGATGGCTCTATGGCGTCAGCGTGCTCGCCGTGGGCGGCCTGCTCGCCTCGTGGTGGCGTGAGTACGGCGAACTGGCACGCCAGAACCTGCCCGACGCGCGCGAGGTGGCGTTGGCGGTGGCCACGGGTCTCGTGGTGTTCGCGCTCTGGGTGCAGCTCGATCTGCCCGCGCTGCGTATCGGGCATGAAAGTGCTCCGTTTCGCCCGCTCGATCCACAGGGCGCACTCGACTGGCCGCTGGTGGTGGTGCGCTGGATCGGCGCGGCGCTGCTGGTGCCGGTGATGGAGGAGCTGTTCTGGCGCTCGTTCCTGATGCGCTGGATCGAGCATCCGCAATTCGAGGCGGTGGCGCCGCAGGCGGCCGGCGTGCGGGCGGTGGTGCTGTCCACCTTCGTATTCATGCTCGCGCACACGCTCTGGCTGGCCGCGGTGATCGCGGGCCTGGCCTACGCCTGGCTCTACATGCGCAGCGGCAAGCTGTGGGTGGCGGTGATCGCGCATGCGGTCACCAACGGCATGCTCGGCATCTGGGTGGTCGCCACCGGCAGCTGGCAGTTCTGGTAAGCCTTCAGCGCGTCAGCGCGGGAAACAGCTTGCCCAGGCCGTCGGCGAGCAACTCGACCGCCATGGCCGCCAGGATCAGCCCCATCAGTCGCGTCATCACGTTGATGCCGGTGCGCCCGAGCACCTTGGCGATGCGGCCGGCGGCCTGAAACGCGAGGTAGGTGGCGCCGCCGATCACCATCCCGTACGCCACCAGCACCGCGTGCTCCCACAGCGTGCGCGTCTTCTCGGCATAGATCACCATCGTCGAGATGGTGGCCGGCCCGGTGAGCAGCGGGATCGTCAGCGGAACCACCGCGATGCTGTCGCCCGCGTCCGCCTTGGCCTGGCCCTCGCTCACGTCGTCCTGCCGGGTTTCGGCCTGTTGGGCGTTCAGCATCTGCAGCGACGACATCAGCAGCAAGGTGCCGCCGCCGACCTGGAACGAGGCAATCGAGATGCCGAAGAATTCGATGATCTTCAGCCCCGCAATGGCGCTCACTGCGATCACCACAAAGGCGGAGAACGCGCTCACGCGGATCGTGCGCTGTCGCTGCTCGGCATTGAAGTTCCGTGTGAAGTGAAGGAAGAACGGCAGCGCGCCGATCGGGTTCACGATCGCAAGCAGTGCGATCAGGGGCTTGATCAGGTCCATGAGGGGGGTTTGCCGTCGCGCAAGGCGTCGGCTTCATCGAGAGCCAGGAACACTGCGCACAAGCCGCGCAGGTAGACCACGCCGGGCAGCACCAGCGCGAGCGCGAACACGACGCCGCCGCCGACGAGCGCCGCCATGCCGTAGGCATTGTGCGCAGCCGGCGCGCCCACCGCGCCGAGCGAACGCAGCCCGAGGCCGAACAACCCGCCCATCAGCTGCTGTGGCGGCAGGTCGACCTGCAGCACCAGCACGGCGAGCAGGGCCACCGTGCGGCCGCCGGCAATGACCACGAAGCTGGCCAGCGCGCCCACCGCCGCAGCCAGCAAGCTCGCCGCGCCGTGCAGCAAGGCCGCGAACAGGAGGCGGCGGCGGATCTGCCGGCGCAGGAACGCGAGCGTGTCGCGCACACCCATGCCCCGCCAGGTGGCGGGTGCCGCCAGCGGGCCCACGACCGCGACCGCGGCCAGCAGCACGCCGCCGACCCACACCACACCGAACGGAACGACGAGGCCGAACAGCCACACGCCCAGCATCGGCAACCTGCACAGCCACAGCAGTGCGAGCAGCAGCGCGAACGCCAGCACACCGAGCAGGCCGACGGCGCACAACACGAGCAGCAGGCGGTGCGCGCTCATCAACGCATCGCGCAGGGCCTGGCCCACGCCGCGCACCGGCCGCCCGCGTGCCTCGTCCATCACGGCCAGGCCGGTGGCGTTGCTGCCGTAGAAGGTGGCCGTGAATGCGAGGCCGGCCTGCAGCACGCCCCACATCTGCGCGCCCTTGGCGAGCGACGACTGCGCCATCGCGAGCAGCAAGCCGCCGAGCGCGAAGGTGGCCAGCAGAAGGTACAGCGCCGGGCCGTTACGCACCGCTTGAATGCTCTGGAGCACACGGTTCAGCGCGTGCAGGGGTCGGTCGTCGGCCGGGTTCACGGGCGGGGATCATAAGCGCGGGTTGCGACGACCCCTGCGGGTTTGCCCCAGGGCTGGCAAAACAACACTTTGGCGTGAACGGCTTTACTTCGCCCCGGAAATTGCCTAGATAATCGCTGGCCTATGTCTGGAAGCGGCCGCCTTCGCTTGAATGGTTCACGCTGGGTTGAAGCTCCACATGGTTTTTTTTGAGTGATTGGAAAGGGGCTTCCCCATGGGAAACAAGCTATACGTCGGCAACCTCGCCTACAGCGTGCGCGACGACTCTCTGCAACAAGCGTTTTCGCAGTTCGGTTCGGTGACCTCCGCAAAGGTCATGATGGATCGTGATACCGGCCGCTCCAAGGGCTTCGGCTTCGTGGAAATGGGCTCCGATGCCGAGGCGCAAGCCGCGATCAACGGCATGAACGGCCAGGCCATCGACGGCCGCACCATCGTCGTCAACGAAGCTCGTCCGCGTGAAGAGCGTCCGGGCGGCTTTGGCGGTGGCGGCGCCCGCGGCGGCTTCGGTGGTGGCGGCGGCGGCGGCGGTGGTGGCTACGGCAACCGCGGCGGTGGCGGTGGTGGCTTCGGCGGTGGCGGCGGTGGCGGCGGGCGCAGCCCGTACGGCAATGGCGGCCGCAGCGGCGGCGGCGGTGGCCGCGGCGGTTACTGAATCGTTTCAGCGAGCTGATTCAAAAAAGGGGGCGGTGCATACCGCCCCCTTTTACCTTTTGTCCGCAAAGTTTTCCTGGCGCTGCTTTCGAGGACGGCCCGCCAGCAATTTGTCGAACAGCAAATTCGGCAGCAGCCGCAGCACTTTGGCCACCACGCCCATCTGCCACGGAATCACCTGGTAGCTGCGACCCTGCACGATGGCGCGATACGCCCGCTCGGCAAACGCCTCGGCCGACATCAGGAACGGCATGCCATAGCGGTTGTGCTGAGTGAGCGGCGTGTCGATGTAGCCCGGCACGAGCGTCACCACTTTGACGCCGAACGGTCTGCATTCGCCCCGCAGGCTCTCGCAGTAGCCGATCACGCCCGCCTTGCTCGCGCAGTAGCCGCCGTGCCCTGGCAGGCCGCGAATGCCGGCCACGCTGGCCACGCCCACCAGCACGCCCGAGCGGCGTTCGCACATCGCGCGCACAAAAGGCTGAAAGGTGGCGGCCATGCCGATGTTGTTGGTCTCGAAGATCGTGCGCATCACTTCGAGATCGGCCGCCTCGGCGGTGTCGACGCCGACGCTGATGCCGGCGTTGGCCACCACCACGTCCGGCAGTCCCTGCTCGTTCATGCAGCGCGCGCCGGCCGCAGTGATGGCTCCTACGTTGCGCACGTCCGCGGCGTACACCCGCACGCGCGCCGCATCGAAGCCCTGCGCGTCCACCCACGCCTGCAGCTCGGCGCCGCGCCGCGCCACGAGTGCCAGGTTCCAGCCGGCGGCATGGAAACGCCTCGCCAGGGCCTGACCGATGCCACTCGACGCACCGGTGATGAAGACAAGCGAAGCCATCGGCGCTCTTTCGTGACGGGACGGATTCAGCGGCCGCGCGGGGTGGGTGCGAACCGGGCCTGCACGCGACCGCGCAGATGGGCCACGCGCGTGAGGTTGTCGTAGTCCAGGCCCTCGGCGCGCACTTCGTTGGCGCCTTGGCGCAGCAGCACCGGCAGGTGCGAGCGCAACTGCTCGGTCCGGAGGTAGGCCTGCAGGAACTCGCCCTCGAACTCCACGGGTGCCTGATCGCCGACTTCGCTGGTGACGTGCGCGCCGCCCAGCAGCTGCACCTCGCTGCCGTCGCCGTTGGCCAATGCCCGACGCGCCGTGGCCAGCGTCTCGCGGCCGTCCTCGCCGAGGGCGCGCAGGTGCACGGTGTCGATTTCCACGGTGTCGGTGTCCGGGTAGTGGCGCAGCTGTTCACCTTCGAGTCGCACACGCAGGCGGCCATCCGGCGCGAAGCGCTCGGTGATGAAGTGGCGCATCGTGTAGTCGGGCTCGTGCCGCGGCACCACCGGGCCGCGCGGCTCCTCGGCTTGCGGCGTGTTCTTCACCAGCCACCACGTGGCCAGCGCGAGCAGCAGCATCAGCAACAGCGGCAGGTAGCCAGTGAGCCACTCGCGCACGCGCCAGCTCCAGGGCACGGAGGCGTGCAAGACCGGGCTGGGGGTCGGCGCGGGCAGCGGCACGGAGTGCTAGCGGTTCGAGTCCAGCGTGGTCTGGTGGCCGTGCAGCAGGGCGGCGTATCGCCCGCAGGCCATCAGCAGCAGATCGCAGAACTCGCGCGCCGCGCCGTGCCCGCCGCGCGCCGCGGTGACGTGATGCGCCACTGCCTTGGCCTCGGCATGCGCGTTGGCCGGAGCACAGGCGAACGCTGCGCGCGTCATCAGCGGCAGGTCCGGCCAGTCGTCGCCGATCACCGCCAAATCGTCCCAGCCGATGCCCAGGCGCTGCAGCACGCCTTCGGCCACTGCCTGCTTGTCGTGCACGCCGTAGTGCACCTCCGCCATGCCCAGCTCGACCATGCGCCGGCGCAGCCCGGGGGAATCGCGCCCCGTGATGATCACCGGCGCGATGCCGCCGCGCGCCAGCAGCTTCAAGCCGTGGCCATCGAGCGTGTTGAAGACCTTGAACACCTCGCCGGCCTCGCCAAGGTAGATGCTGCCGTCGGTGAGCACGCCATCGACGTCGAATACCGCGGCCTTGACGCCCAGGCGGCTGCCCTGGGCCTTCAGCAGCACGTCCGGCGGGAACGGTGCGACCATCAGATCACCTTCGCGCGCATCAGGTCGTTGATGCTCAGGGCGCCGACGAGTTGGTCGGCCGCGTCGACCACGAGCACCAGCGTGATGCGGTGCTGTTCCATCAGTTCGGCCGCTTCGACCGCCAGCGCGTCGTCGCGAATGCGCTTGGGCCCGGCATGCATCACCTCCTGTGCACGCAGGTTGCGCAGCTCGCCGCCGCGTTCGATCAGGCGTCGAAGGTCGCCGTCGGTGAAGATGCCGAGCACGTGTCGCCCCTGCACCACCACTGCAGCGCCGAGACCCTTGCGCGTCATCACGTGCATCATCTCGGTGAACACCGTGTCCGGGGCCACCAGCGGCAATGCGTCTGCGCTGCGCATCAGGTCGCGCACATGCGTGAGGAGCTTGCGGCCGAGCGAGCCGCCCGGGTGCGAGCGCGCGAAGTCCTCCTCGCGGAACCCGCGCGCATCGAGCAATGCCACCGCCAGCGCGTCTCCGAGCGCCATCTGCGCGGTGGTGCTCGCGGTGGGGGCCAGGTTGAGCGGGCAGGCCTCCTGGTCCACGGCGCACGACAGCACCACGTCGGCGTGCGAAGCGAGGCTGGAGTCGGAGCGGCCGGTCATCGCTATCAACGTGACGGCCAAGCGCTTGAACGCCGGCAGCAGCGCGACGATCTCGTCGGCCTCGCCCGAGTTGGACAGCGCCAGCACCACGTCGCCGTCGGTCACCATGCCGAGATCGCCATGGCTGGCTTCGGCTGGATGCACGAAGAACGCCGGTGTGCCGGTGGACGCCAGCGTGGCGGCGATCTTGCGCGCCACGTGGCCGCTCTTGCCGATGCCGGTGACCACCACACGGCCACGGCACTCCAGCATGACCTCGACCGCGCGCGCGAAACCTTCACCCTGACGCTGCCGCAGGCCGAGCAATGCCTGCGCCTCGATCTCGAAGGTCTGGGCGGCCAGGCGCAATGCGCGCTGTGCGTCGAACGGGGGGTGGGCGGTCACGAAAGGCAGCGTCGTTAGGATCGAGGGATTCTAGAGACTCGTCTGACCCTCGCTCTTGGCCTCCTCGCTGGAACTGGTGCTGCTGTATCTGGTCGCCGCCCTCGTCGGCGTGGTGGTGTGCCGCCTGCTGCGGCTGCCGCCGATGCTGGGCTATCTGTGCGTGGGCGTACTGATCGGGCCGAATGCGCTGGACCTGGGCCACGACCCTGCTGGGGTGCAGCCGCTGGCCGAGTTCGGCGTGGTGTTCCTGATGTTCGCGATCGGGCTGGAGTTCAACCTGCCCAAGCTGCGCAGCATGCGCAAGCTGGTGTTCGGCCTCGGCTCCAGCCAGGTGCTGCTGACCATCGGCGCCACCTTGTGCGGCAACGCGCTGCTCGGCCTGCTGCTCACGGCCGCGGGGCGCAGCTGGGCTCTCGGCTGGCAGAGCAGCCTGGCGCTCGGCGGCGCGCTGGCGATGAGCAGCACCGCCATCGTGGCCAAGCTGCTGGCCGAGCGCTTGGAACTGGAGAGCGAACACGGCCGGCGCGTGATGGGCATCCTGCTGTTCCAGGATCTGGCGGTGGTGCCGCTGCTGGTGCTGATCCCGGCGCTGGGCTCGCCCGGCGAGGTGCTGGTGCGTGCGTTGCTGGTGGCGGCGCTGAAGGCCGCGGTGCTGCTCGCGCTGCTGCTGGTGGGCGGCCAGCGCCTGATGCGCTGGTGGCTCACGCTGGTGGCGCGACGCAAGAGCGAGGAGCTGTTCGTGCTGAACCTGCTCTTCGTGACGCTCGGGCTGGCGTGGCTGACCGAGCAGGCGGGCTTGTCGCCGGCGCTCGGGGCCTTCGTCGCCGGCATGCTGATCGCGGAGACGGAATACAAGCACCAGGTGGAGACCGACATCCGGCCGTTCCACGACGTGCTGCTCGGCCTGTTCTTCATCACCGTGGGCATGCAGCTCAACCTGTTCGTGGTGGCCGCACAGTGGCCGCTGGTGCTGGCGCTGACCGTGCTTCCGGTGTTGTTCAAGTTCGCGCTCGTCACGCTGCTGGCACGCGTGTTCGGCGCTGCGCCGGGCGTGGCTTTGCGCACCGGCCTCTATCTGGCGCAGGCCGGCGAATTCGGCTTCGTGCTGGTCGCGCTGGCGCGCGGCAACCAGCTGCTGCCGATGGCGCTGGAGAACGCCGTGCTCGCGAGCATGGTGCTGTCCATGCTGGCCACGCCGTTCATCGTGATGTACAGCAACCGCATCGCGATGCGCCTGTCGTCCACCGACTGGCTGATGCAGTCGGTGGCCCTGACCACGATCGCGAAGAAGGCGATCCAGGCCGAGCGCCACGTGATCATCTGCGGTTATGGGCGCAGCGGCCAGAACCTGGCGCGCCTGCTCGATGGGGAGCACATCCCGTACATGGCACTCGACCTGGACCCCGACCGCGTGCGCCAGGCCGCGGCCGCCGGTCAGAACGTGGTGTTCGGCGACGCCGCACGGCTGCCCAGCCTGATGGCCGCAGGCCTGGCACGCGCCGCCGCGGTCGTCATCAGCTATCACGACACGCCCTCGGCGCTGAAGATCCTGCAGCTCGTGCGCGAGCATGCGCCCACCATGCCGGTGATCGTGCGCACGATCGACGACAGCAATCTCGAGCGACTGCGCGCCGCGGGCGCCACCGAAGTGGTGCCGGAGGCCATCGAAGGCTCGCTGATGCTGGCCAGCCACGCCCTGGCGCTGGTGGGCGTGCCGATGCGCCGTGTGCTGCGCATCGTTCAGAACGCGCGCGACCGGCGCTATGGCCTGCTGCGCGGCTACTTCCACGGTGCCGACGACGACACCGTGGAAGAGTTGAACCAGGAACGCCTGCTCAGCGTCAGCCTGCCGCCCGATGCGCCGGGCGTGGGCCAGCGTCTGCGCGAGCTGTCGCTGCAGGCGCTGGGCGTGCAGGTGGTGTCACTGCGGCGTGCAAGCGGACGCGTGGTGCCGGCGGACGATTCGCTGGCCTTGGCCGTCGGAGACACGCTGGTGCTGTCCGGCCTGCCCGAGCCGCTGGCGCTGGCGGAGGCGCGCCTGCTGCACGAGTGATCAGCAGACCGGGATCGCGCGGTCCATGTTGGCGCGCATGCGCATCGCCATCACCGCGCCTGCGGCCCGCATCACCTCCAGGGCCAGTGCGGGCAGGCGCGCCATCAGCTCCTCCAGCCGCGGGCCGCGCAGCGCCCAGACGAAGCTCGTGCTCATCGCCTCGACGTTCGCCATGCGGGGGCCGTCACCGAACAGCGCCGGCTCACCGACCACGGAGCCCGCACGCAGGATCGCGATGCGATGGCTGCCCGGCGTGCCCCGATTCACGAAAACCTGCAGGCTGCCCTGCTCGAGCAGGTACATGGTGCGCTCGCGGTCCCCTTGCTGAATCAACAGGTCGCCACTGCGGATCTGGTGACGCGTGAGGTAGGAGGCGAGGGTTCGCCACTGCTCGGGTGACAGGCGTACTGGGAACGCGTCCTCCGCGTTGAGCGTCTGCACGGCGTCGATCAGCGGCTGGATATCCATGGCAGAGCCGGTGGGCCGAGCGCGACTGTCAGCACGGCACAGTGACGGCGTTGTGAAAGCAGCGCCATTATGAAAGCCGGCCCCGACGCACCACAACTGCGCATGCGAGGGGGGCGGGCCGTCCCCGCCCGCTCATCGCGAGCCGCCTGCCGCCCGTCGGTGATGCACCGACTTCTTACTTCCCGATACAAAAGCGGCTGAAGATTTCGCCCAGCAGGTCGTCCGCGCTGAACGCCCCGGTGATCTCGCCGAGGGCGTTGTGCGCCAGGCGCAGCTCCTCGGCCAGCAGGTCCAGCGCCGGGTCGGGCAAATCGGCCTGCGCCTCGGCCTGCAGCAGGTGTTCGTGCGTGCGCTGAAGAGCGCGCAGGTGTCGCGCGCGCGCGATGAACACGCCTTCGGGCGATGCGTGCCAGCCGACGCGTTCGAGCAGCGCCGTACGCAAGGCCTGCAGGCCGTCGCCGGTGCGCGCCGACAGCCTGACGCCGGATGCGGGGGCGCAGGCCATGTCGACCAGATCCACCTTGTTGAACACGTGCAGCACGCGCGGATGCTCGGCCTGCGCATCGGCCAGGCCCAGCCGCTCGGCGATGCGCTGCTCGGCCTGGCGATAGGCGGGCTCGCCGGCTCGGGTGAGGTCGTGCAGGAAGATCACGGCATCGGCGCCTTCGATCTCGCTCCAGCTGCGCGCGATACCGATGCGCTCCACTTCGTCGTGCGCGTCGTCGCGCAGCCCGGCGGTGTCGATCACGTGCAGCGGCACGCCCTCGATCTGGATCGTCTCGCTCACCTTGTCGCGTGTGGTGCCGGGAATCGGCGTGACGATCGCCAGCTCCGCACCCGCCAGCGCGTTCAACAGAGAGCTCTTGCCCACATTGGGTTGGCCGGCCAATACCACGCTGATGCCCTCGCGCAGCAACGCGCCCTGCTGCGCCCGGTCGAGCACGTCCGCCAGCGCTTCGCCCAGCCGTGCGAGGCGGCCACGCGCGTCGGCCTTGTGAAGGAAGTCGAGCTCCTCTTCCGGAAAGTCCAGCGTGGCCTCGACCAGCATGCGCAAGTCGACGATCTGCTGGCGCAAGCGCTCCACCTGCTGCGAGAACGCACCGCTCAGTGAACGGCTGGCGGAGCGGGCGGCAGCCTCGGTGCTGGCGTCGATCAGGTCGCTCACCGCCTCGGCCTGGGCCAGGTCGAGCTTGTCGTTCAGGAACGCGCGCTGCGTGAATTCACCCGGCTGTGCCAAGCGCAAGCCGACCGCGTGCCCGGCCTCCAGGCAGCGTGCCAGCAAGAGCTGCAGCACCACCGGCCCGCCATGGGCCTGCAGTTCCAGCACGTCTTCACCGGTGTACGAATGCGGCGCCGGGAAGTGCATGGCAAGGCCCTGATCGATGGCCTGCCCCTTGGCATCGAGGAATGCAAGGTAGGTGGCGTTGCGCGGGACCAGTCTGCGGCCGCAGACGGCATCGATCAGCGGCTGCAGGCCGCGCCCCGACACGCGCACGATGCCGACCGCACCACGCCCTGGCGCAGTGGCGATGGCGACGATGGGGTCGTGATGGCGCGGCAGCATCGCGTCATTCTGGCGCGCCGCCGCGCCAGCTGTGCTACTTGGAACCGCCGACCACGCCCAGGCGCTTGTTGATCACCCACTGCTGCGCGATCGACAGAATGTTGTTGGTCAGCCAGTACAGCACGAGGCCGGCCGGGAAAGCGAAGAACATGAACGAGAAGGCCACCGGCATGATCCACATCATCTTCGCCTGCACCGGGTCGGGCGGCGCCGGGTTGAGCGAGGTTTGCAGCAAGGTGCTGGCCAGCATCAGCAGCGGCAGCGGCCCGAGCGGCAGGTGGATGAAGGGCAACACGCCAAACAGCTTGTCGGCCTGCGACAGGTCAGGTACCCAGAACCAAGCGGCGCCGCGCATTTCCACACTGGACAGCAGCACCCAGTACAGCGCAATGAAGAACGGCATCTGAACGAAGATCGGCAGGCAGCTGCCCAGCGGGTTGATCTTCTCTTCGCGGTAGATGCGCATCATCTCCTGCTGCATCTGCTGCGGCTTGTCCTTCAGGCGCTCGCGCATCTCGGCAATCTTCGGGTTCACCGCCTTCATCTTGGCCATCGAGCGATAGGCGCTCGCATTGAGCCAGTAGAACGCAGCCTTCAGCACCACGACCAGCGCGACAATGGACCAGCCCCAATTGCCGATCAGGCGATGCAGATGCGTCAGCAGCCAGAACAGGGGCTTGGCCAGCACGCGCAGCCAGCCGTAGTCCTTGACGAGTTCGAGCCCGGGCGCCAACGCGGCGAGCTTGTTCTCTTCCTCGGGGCCGGCGAACAGTGTGGCGTCCTGCGCCTTGCTGGCGCCCGGCGCCAAGGTGCCCAACGGCACCAGTTCGCCCACCGCATACAGGTTGGCGTCCACCTTCTTCACGTAGTACTCGCGCGGCAACTGGCCAGGCAGCAGCCACGCGCTCGCGAAGTAGTGCTGCACCATCGCAACCCAGCCGTTGTCGGCGCTCTTGTCGATCTCGACGTTGCCTTTGTCGATGTCCTTGAAGGTGATCTTCTTGAACTTCATCGACTCGGTGTAGATGGCCGGCCCGGTGAACGTGCTGTAGAACGACGACTCGTTCGCCGCCGGTATGCCGTCGCGCAGCAACTGCAGGTACAGCTGAGGTGTGATCGCTGCGCTCGAGGTGTTGGTCACTTCGTTGCGCACGCCGATCGTGTAGGCGCCACGTTCGAACGTGTAGGTCTTGACCAGCGTGGCGCCACCGACGTCGGGCGACTTGAATACGACCTTCAACTGCCTGGCATCGCCTTGCAGGCTGCGCGCGCCGGGCTCCACCGTCATGGGCGTCAGGTGGTTCGGCAGCGCATTGCCGCCGGCGGCCCCCACCAGACCGGTCTGCGCCAGGTAGTAGCGTGGCGCATCGCGCTCGAACAAGACCACGTGCTGGTCCGGATGTGCCTGGTCGGGCTGCGTGAGCAACTCCAGGCGAACCAGGTCACCGCCGATCGTGCTCAGCGTGGCCTTGTACAGATCAGTGGTCACGGTGACCGTCTCGCCTGCGGGCGGTGCCGCAGGCACGGGTGCTGCGGCGTTGGCCGGTGCCGCACCGGGCAGCGCGGCCGGCGTGGGCAATGCCGCGGTGGCATTGGGCGTGCCGCTGGCGGCCGTCTGCACAGCGGCCGGGCGCTTGCCGAACATCGTGAAGAACGAGGGATGGCCGTTCTGGGTGTTCCACGCGTCCCACAGGAAGAACAGGGACGAGGCGAACACGACCCACAGCACCGTGCGGCGAATGTCGTTCATGAGGAGGTCGAGGTTGGATGTTCTGGTTTGTTGCCGGGCAGCCAGCGGCTGAACAGACGCGGTGGATGGGTTGGCACGGGATCCGGGCCACCAAGGCACCAGGGATGGCAGCGCACGATGCGCGCAGCCGCCAGGTACGTACCTGCAGCAGCACCGTGCTGCTGCAGGGCCTGCAGCGCATAGCCCGAGCAAGTGGGTTGGTACGGGCAGTTCGCGCCGAGGGACGGGCTGATGAAGTAGCGGTAGAACCGAACCAGTGCAATCAACCCGTGCCGTGGCAGCCCGCCCAACACGCCCACGAATGACCCAAGCCTTTTCATGCGGGCGCCACGGTCCGCATGCCGTGCACCGCGCGCTGCAACATGGCCTCTAGCTCGTCGCGCACCGCGCAGCGAAGCGCATCGGATGCGGCGCTTGAAAACTGTTGCCGATCGAAGCTGCCACGCAGTCGCACAACCCACAGGCCATGAGACAGCGCTGCCGCATGGAGCCGCACGGCGGCGCGCATTTGGCGCTTGATCAGGGTACGCGTCACCGAACGTCGGGCGTGGCGGCGCGGCACGACGGTGCCGAGCCAAAGTGCCGACGGTCTTGTCTCACTTGGGATGAAGTTATCCACAGAACCGGCTGTACTTGGTGCGTCAACCGTGGATAACTCTGGCACAACCTGCTTTGCGGGCCGCGGCCAGTTCGGCACGGGAGCGGCTGCCAGGTGGTGCAAGGCAAAGTGCGGACTGCGCGCTCGCGTGGGCGCAGCGAGCACACGTTCGAAATCGACGCGTTGAACCAGCGGGTGCAACGGCAGCGGCGTTGACCCGGGTGAAACGTGTGGCACCGGGTGGTCTTGCATCCGGCGCGGCCCTGTGACGGCCTGGCCGGTCAGACGGCGAGGCGCTTGCGGCCCTTGGCGCGGCGCGCATTGATCACGGCACGACCGCCGCGCGTCTTCATGCGAACCAGAAAGCCGTGAGTGCGGGCGCGACGGACCTTGGAGGGCTGGTAAGTGCGTTTCATGATGGCGTCCGGGAAACCCACTATTACAGCAAAAAGGTCCTTTCCGGTCAATCACTTGCACCGAGAACTGCCGCGTCCCGAGGGGATTGACCGCGCTCCGGAATCTGTGGATAACCACCGGTTGCGAGGGATGGAGGAACGTACAATGCGGCCGCTCCAAAACAAGTTCTCCACAATGAGCGCAGATCTCTGGCAGCGCGGCTGTGAGCGTTTGGCCGCCGAGCTGCCCGAACAGCAATTCAACACCTGGATCCGCCCGCTGCCGCCCGCCGAGCTGAGCGACGATGGCAGCGACGGTGCCGTGGTGTCGGTGCGCGTGCCCAACCGGTTCAAACTCGACTGGATCCGCACGCAGTACGCGCCGCGCATCGAATCGGTGCTGAGCGAACTGGCCGGCAAGCCGGTGCGGCTGGAGCTGGCACTGGCAGCGCGCGAGCCGGTGCGGGAGATGCCACTGCGCGCCGCGCCGCTGCCGCGCAGCGCGGTGCTTGCACATGCACAACCGGTGGGGGTGGGCGAGCTGCTGCGCAGCGCGGCCCCTGCGGGCGCCGGCGCGGCCAATGCAGCCGTCGCCATGCCGTCGGGAGCCACCTCCGCCGCGGCGTCGCGCCATCGCTTGAACGCCAGCCTGACCTTCGACACGCTGGTGGCCGGGCGCGCCAACCAGATGGCCCGCACGGCTGCGCTGCACGTGGCCGGTGCGCCGGGTGAGATGTACAACCCGCTGTTCATCTACGGCGGCGTGGGACTCGGCAAGACACACCTGATCCATGCGGTGGGCAACGCGCTGCTGAAGGACAAGCCCGATGCGCGCATCCTGTACCTGCACGCCGAGCAGTTCATCTCCGACGTGGTCAAGAACTACCAGCGCAAGACCTTCGACGAGTTGAAGGCCAAATACCACTCGCTGGACCTGCTGCTGATCGACGACGTTCAGTTCTTCGCCGGCAAGGACCGCACGCAGGAGGAGTTCTTCAATGCGTTCGAGGCGCTGATCGCGAAGAAGGCCCACATCATCATGACCAGCGACACCTACCCGAAGGGGCTGGTGGACATCGACGAGCGTCTGACCAGCCGCTTCGACGCCGGCCTGACGGTGGCGATCGAGCCGCCCGAGCTGGAAATGCGCGTGGCCATCCTGATCCGCAAGGCAGAGGCCGAGGGCACGCCGATGCCGGAGGACGTGGCGTTCTTCGTGGCAAAGAACGTACGCGCCAACGTCCGCGAGCTCGAGGGCGCCTTGCGCAAGGTGCTGGCGTATTCGCGCTTCAGCCAGAAGGACATCAACATCGCACTGGCACGCGAGGCGCTGAAGGACCTGCTGAGCATCCAGAACCGGCAGATCTCGGTGGAGAACATCCAGAAGACAGTGGCCGACTTCTACAAGATCAAGATCGCCGACATGTACAGCAAGAAGCGGCCGGCCAGCATTGCCCGGCCGCGGCAGATCGCGATGTACCTGGCCAAGGAGCTGACGCAGAAGAGCCTGCCGGAAATCGGTGAGCTCTTCGGCGGTCGCGACCACACCACGGTGCTGCATGCGGTGCGCAAGATCGGCGGCGAGCGGCAGAAGAACAGCGAACTGAACCAGCAGCTGCACGTGCTCGAGCAGACGCTCAAGGGCTGAGGATGCGGCCGGCTGTCAAGCAACAACGCTGGGGACAACTTTCGAAGAACCCGGCAGTCATCCACAGGCTGACGCAGGAGCGCAAAGTTGTTGGGGGTCAGCCAGCCTGCAATCAAGGCCTCGGCGCACAGGGTTCCTGCCGTCGTAAGGCATTGAAGATCCAGGCGAAAATAGCGTTCTCCACAGAACGCACCGCGCTCTACTAGAACGACCAGTTAAAGAGGAAGACATGATTGTTCTGAAAGCTCCGCAGGAAAAATTGCTGGGCGCCTTGCAGGCGGTGGCCGGCATCGTGGAGCGCAGGCACACCTTGCCGATCCTGGCCAACGTGCTGATGCGCAAGACCGGCAACACGGTCGAGTTCACCACCAGCGATCTCGAGATCCAGGTGCGCACCAGCGCCGAGCTGGGCGGCGACGAAGGCAATCTGGCCACCACGGTGGGCGCACGCAAGCTGATCGACATCCTGCGCATGCTGCCGGCCGACCAGTTGGTCTCCTTGAGCTCGGCGCAGAACAAGCTCACGCTGCAAGGCGGCAAGAGCCGCTTCACCTTGCAGACGCTGCCGGCAGACGACTTTCCGCTGGTCAACGAGGCGGTCGATTTCGGCCCCGCGTTCAGCGTGCCGCAGAAGTCGCTGAAGGCGCTGATCAACCAGGTGCACTTCGCGATGGCGGTGCACGACATCCGCTACTACCTCAACGGCATCCTGTTCGTGGCCGAGGGCAAGACCCTGAGCCTGGTCGCCACCGATGGCCACCGCCTGGCCTTTGCCAGCGCCACGCTGGATGTGGAAGTGCCCAAGCAGGAAGTCATCCTGCCGCGCAAGACCGTGATCGAGCTGCAGCGCCTGTTGTCTGATGCGGGTGGCGAGAACCAGCCCCACATCGAGATGCAGTTCGCCAACAACCAGGCCAAGTTCACCTTTGGCGGCATGGAGTTCGTGACCAAGCTGGTCGAGGGCAAGTTCCCCGACTACAACCGCGTGATCCCGAAGAACCACCGCAACCACGTCACGTTGGGGCGCGCGCCCTTGCTGGCCAGCCTGCAGCGCGCGGCCATCCTGACGAGCGAGAAGTTCAAGGGCGTGCGCCTGAACATCGAGCCCGGCGTGCTGCGCATCGCGTCCAGCAACGCCGAGCAGGAAGAAGCCAAGGAAGAACTCGAGGTCGACTACGACGGCGACGCGATCGAGATCGGGTTCAACGTGACCTACCTGATGGACGCCTTGGCCAACATGGGCCAGGAGATGGTCAAGCTGGAGCTACAGGACACCAACTCCAGCGCGCTGATCACGGTGCCCGAGCAGGCCGGCTTCAAGTACGTGGTGATGCCGATGCGCATCTGACGCAGCGCTGCCGTCGTTCTCCCCAGGGAGCGGGCTGCGTGCCCGCTTCAGCGTTTTCTAGAAGACCCTCATGACGCCCGAAACCCCTCCGCCGACCGCCCCCGCATCCGCTCCCGTGCCCCTGCCCAGCGGTGGCGGCGGCTACGACGAAAGCAGCATCCAGATCCTCGAAGGGCTGGAGGCGGTGC
Source organism: uncultured Pseudomonadota bacterium (assembly GCA_946480245.1). The sequence continues at coordinate 952 of CAMLIZ010000074.1, read as the reverse complement.
GCAAGCGGCCGGGCATGTACATCGGCGACACGAGCGACGGCACCGGCTTGCACCACCTGGTGTTCGAGGTGGTGGACAACTCGATCGACGAGGCGCTGGCGGGCTACTGCGACGACATCGTGGTGACCATCCACACCGACAACTCGATCTCGGTGACGGACAACGGCCGCGGCATTCCCACCGGCGTGAAGATGGACGACAAGCACGAGCCCAAGCGCTCGGCCGCCGAGATCGCGCTGACCGAGCTGCACGCGGGCGGCAAGTTCAACCAGAACAGCTACAAGGTCTCGGGCGGCCTGCACGGCGTGGGCGTGAGCTGCGTGAACGCATTGAGCAAATGGCTGCGCCTGACCGTGCGCCGCGAAGGCAAGGTGCACCAGATCGAATTTGCGCGCGGCTTTGTGCAAGACCGCCTGCTGGCCACCGTGGACGGCTTTGAAGTCAGCCCCATGAAGGTGACCGGCGAAACCGAAAAGCGCGGCACCGAAGTGCACTTTTTGCCAGACACCGAGATCTTCAAAGAGAACAACGACTTCCACTACGAGATCCTGGCCAAGCGCCTGCGCGAACTTTCGTTCCTGAACAACGGCGTGCGCATTCGTCTCAAGGACGAGCGCAGCGGCAAGGAAGACGACTTCTCGGGCGCCGGTGGCGTGCGCGGCTTTGTCGAATTCATCAACAAGGGCAAGACTGTTCTGCACCCCACCTCGTTCTACGCCGCAGGCGAGCGCCCGGCAGAGAGCTACGGCGGCATCCCCGGCACGCACATCGGCGTGGAAGTGGCCATGCAGTGGAACAGCGCGTACACCGAGCAAGTGCTGTGCTTCACCAACAACATCCCCCAGCGTGACGGCGGCACCCACCTGACCGGCCTGCGCGCCGCGATGACCCGCGTCATCAACAAGTACATCGAAGAAAACGAGCTGGCCAAGAAGGCCAAGGTCGAAGTCAC